>CAZLBF010000293.1:0-25632 GCA_964557495.1 uncultured Myxococcales bacterium
AAGTTCGGCGCGGAGGGACACCGCACGCTGATCACGCTCGAGTCCCGCGACGAGTCCTACGTCGCCCGCGCTCTCGACGCACTGATCGACCGCATCCCCGCCGACTACGTCCTGCGCGTAGAGTGACGGTTCACCCCATCCCACCAGGCACCCCCGCAGCGTCGCCGGCGAGACCACCGTGGATCAATGCGGCGCTGACCCATCGTCGACTTCCCATCGTCCTGGCCCTGGTGAGCGCCTTGCTTCTGCTCCCCGCCGTCTGGTCGGGATTCCAGCTCGACGACCACTACCAGCGCTTCAGGCTGCTGGGTCTGGGCGATCCCTCGATTCAGCTCTTCGTCTTCTACGACGGCGACCCCGAGCGAAACCGGGCGATGATGGACGCTGGAACGCTGCCGTGGTGGACGACCGAAGCGCTGCGCCACGCGAGCCTGCGGTACCTGAGCGTCGCCACCATGCAGCTCGACTTCCTGCTGTGGCCGGAGCTCCCGGCACTCATGCACGTACACAGCCTGCTGTGGCTGGCCCTGATCGTCTGGGCTGCGACGCTGCTCTACCGAGAAACCATGGGCCCAACGTGGGCCGCCGGCCTGGCCGCGCTGCTCTACGCGGTCGACGACGCACACGCGGTCCCGGCGGCCTATATCGCGAACCGGAATGCGCTGGTTGCCACCGCCCTCGGCGTCCTCTGCCTGCTCTGCTTCGTGCGCGGGCGAAGCCGGGGCTGGAGACCCGGCGCCGTCCTGAGCCCCGCCCTTCTCGCACTCGCCCTCGCCGCGGGAGAGATCGCGCTCGCGACGGCTGCGTACCTCGGCGCGTACGCGCTGCTTCTCGACCGGGCTCGAGTGTGGACGAGGCTGAAGGCCCTGCTACCCCACGCGGTCGTGCTGATCGCGTGGGCGGGCATCTACAAGCTCGGCCGCTTCGGGGCACACGGCTCGGGCTTCTACATCGACCCGCTCGGGGATACCGCGAGCTTTGCGGCGGCGCTGGCAGAGCGAGCGCCGTATCTGCTGCTCGGGCAGTGGACACCGATTCCCTCGGACCTCGCGATGGCCACGCCCCCGGTCGAGGGGCTCTACGAGCTGGCCCTGATCGTGGTCGCCCTGCTCGCGCTGCTCCTAGTTCCCATCCTCCGACACGATCGCGTGGCTCGGTTCTGGTGTCTCGGTGCGCTGCTCTCCCTGGTTCCGATCGCGGCGACGGGACCCGAGAACCGACTGCTCTTCATGGTGGGGCTCGGATCGATGGGGCTGCTGGCGCAGCTGGTCCAGGGTCTCGCGTCGGGGATTCCCGGCTCGCGCTGGGCGCGGCTCCCGGCCTGGTGTGGCGCTGTCGCTCTCCTGGTCTGCCACCTGGTCCTGGCTCCGCCGTTTGGGCTCGTCGTGCTGGACTACCGGGACTCCGTCGCCGCCAGAATGGATCGAGCGATCGCGAGCGTTCCGCACGACGCCGCGATCGCGGAGCAGGATCTCATCCTCGTGAACCCGCCGGAGTTCACCTACCTCGTCGGTGTCATTCCGCCGACCCAGCGCGTAGCGGGTTTGCTGACTCCCCGGCGCTTGCGAGCGCTGTCCGCCGGAAGCTCGCCGATGACGGTGCAGCGACTCGACGCGAACGCGCTTTCGATCCGCCTGCGCGACGGCCTGTTCCCGGACCCTTTCACGCGCTACTTCCGGAGCAGCAAACACGGGTTCTTCGAGGGACAGCGGTTCGCGGTCGCGGGGATGTCGATCGACGTACAGGCCCTCAACCCGCGGGGCGCTCCCGAGCGGATCGTCTACCGGTTCGAGGTTCCCCTCGAGGATCCTTCGCTCCGCTGGCTACGCTGGAACGAAGGGGTCTACGAGCCCTGGTCGCCTCCCGCGATTGGCGAGTCCGCGGAGCTCCCCTCGTCGCGTGGGATCTTCCAGCAATAGCCGGGGTGAGCCCGGCCCTCCAGGCTCGGAGATCCCGTCGAACCACCTCTCGAGAATCCGCGCCTAGTCGTTCGGGCCGAGCAGGGATCGGACCACCGCGCTGACGGAGCTCCGGACGCGCAGGCGCCGGTCGCGGTCCTGCTGCTGAGCCGGTGCGCGCAGGGGTGGCGCGGTCTGCGGAGGTGCGACCGTCAGCGGCTGCGAGCGAGGCTGCTCGCGCGCAATGAAGATCGCGAGTCGTCGGCCCGAGATGGTGTGGCTCGCGACCGAAACCTCGACCGGAACGGCGTTGCCCTCGCCGCGCCGAAGCGCGAGCGAGAAGGGGGCGGTCTCTTCGTCGGCATCCAGCCGGGCCTCGAGGTCCCCGAAGGCCGGTCGCGCCTCGGGCTCGATCAGGTCCGCGAAGGGCTTCTCGATCACCGTGACCGCCGGAGTGCCGAGCAGGGCCTCGGCCGCCGGGTTCAGGTCCGCGAGGCGTCCAGTCTCCAGGTCGAGGGCCAGGTAGGCGTCGCCGATCCGATCGATCGCGGCGCGCACCCGCTTGCCGCCGTGCAGCGCCCGGCGCCTCCCGCGTCGCTGCTTCCGCTCGGGCTCCGAGGGACGCATGATGCGGCGGATTCCGGTGCGGAAGCGGGCCTCGAGAACCCGCAACGCCTGCTGGACGGCCGGCGGCGGGTCGCACAGGCAGGCGACGTCGACCGCGACCTCGATCGCCTTCTCGAGTCCCGCCGGGGAGTTCCCGCCGAGTCCGTCGAGAGACGGGCGCGCGGCATCCAGGTCGACGCTCGCCAGGCGGACGAAGCTGCGAAAGCGGCGCACCACCTCGAGCCGGGCCTCGGGGGGCGGCTCGCCACGACCGAGCCGCCGGTCGATCTCGTCCTCGATGGTCCCACGGAAGCGGTCCAGAAACCGGACCGCCTCCCGCATGACCGCGGCGTCCACCTCTGCCATCCCCTCTAATCGAATACACAACTCCTCGCGTCTGGACCACCCGCGCCCGCATCGGTAGCCTCGCCGCGCATGGACTGGCTCGTTTGGGTCCACCCCGCAGGCATGCTGGCGGTGCTCGCTCTCGGCTACCTGGCGTTCCGAGAGGGCGTCCAGGTTCGCCGGGCCCGCCTCACCGGGGCGAGCTTCGACTCCCGGCGCCACCGCCTGCTCGGCAAGCTCTTCGCGATCCTGGCGACGCTCGGCTTCGCCTCGGGCGTCGCATCGATGATCTTGCTGCGCGGCGACCCCGCCTTCGAGTCGTTCCACGCGCGCTTCGCCGCCGTGTCGGTCGCCTGCATCCTGTGCGCGGGCGGGCTCGGCCTCGGGCTCGAGCGCGGAGCCGGCAGCACGGCTCGAACCGTGCACCTGATCTGCGGTGCAGCCGGTCTGCTCGCGGCTCTGGGCGGTGCGCTGGCGGCCTTCGCGATCCTGCCCTGAACGACGCGGCTGTCAGGAGGGCGCCGGCCGGCCGTAGGGAAGAGCAAGCGCAGCGGCAGCGGCGCGCGCAGCGAGACGAAGTCGAGCGAAGCCCGGCAGGCGGGCTCTGCCCGCCGATACCCGGTAAGAAAAGGAGCTGGCCCGAGACGGAGTCTTGGGTCAGGCTCCTAGTTCGTCTCCGCGCCCGACATGACGCGCCCGAGGAGCGCCTGGAACTCGGCGTTCTGGAGCAGCGTCAGGGTGTCGCCCGACGCGAGCGCGCTCTGGATCTCGGGATCCTCGGCCAGCTCGTGCAGCACGGGGTCGTCCTGCAGGCGCTTGAGGCGCGGACCGATCTCGACCAGGACCTCCCGGGACGCGGATCGGAAGAGCCGCGGGTCCTCCGCCGCCTCCTCCTCGATCACGCCCAGCTCGGCCAGCTCGTGGCGCAGCGTCTCGTCGTAGGCGATGCCGAGAAAGCTCCCCTGGTTCAGCGCCGCGTCATAGGATCCGTTGGCGACGTAGGTCCAGAACAGCGTGTCCTCCTGCAGGCCGGCGATGCGCGGGTTGTTGACCAGGCCCATCAGCCCGTCCACGACCTCGGCCGGGTCCGACAGCAGCCGCACCGCCATCCGTCCGCCCACGTCGTCCTCGCCGAGCGCCGCCCGCGTGCCGGTCTCGACGACCGACTTGGTCAGGTCGACGACCTGGGACGGGCCGCCCTCGGGAACCCCCTCGAGCTGTCCCACCACGCGCGCCGCCTCGAGCCACTGCCCGAGCACGCCGAGGAGCAGGACGATCAGGGCCCCGCGCAGGAAGCCCACCGTGGCCCCGCCCGCGCGGTCGTAGCCGGTGCGCGGATGCTCTCCCCGCCAGCGCTTCTCGGCCACGCTCAGGACCTTCGCGAGCACCCCGAGCACGACGAAGCTCACCACGAACAGCAGGGCGCCGGCCGCCGGAAGCTGCAGGAACGGGGGCAGAGAGGTCATCTCGCCCACCGGGCCGGCCGCCGAGGACGCAAAGGTCAGGGCGATTGCGTAGGAGCCGATCAGGGTCAGGAGGCGCAGCGCGGTGACAAGCGTGCCCTGGTAGATCCCCAGCGCGACGAAGAGGGCCAGGACACCGAGTGCGATCGCATCTACGAACATGATCCGTCCCGAGATCGGCCCCCGGACCCCAAACCTGAAGGCACTTAGGAGGGCGGCAGCGGCTGTTCGATCGCTCGCTGGCGGAGGAGGTGGTCGCAGAGCACGAGGGCGACCATCGCCTCGACCACCGGAACCGCGCGCGGGAGCACACAGGGGTCGTGGCGCCCCGACGCCGAGAGGCGCGTCGGCTCCGCCGAGCGGGTCACCGTCTCCTGCTCGATGCGGATCGTGGCGGTCGGCTTGAAGGCCGCGCGGAGGACGATCGCCTCGCCGTTCGAGATCCCGCCCTGGACGCCGCCCGAGCGGTTCGAGCGGGTCCGCACCCGCCCCTCCTCGGCGTCGACGTAGAACGGGTCGTTGTGCTCGCTGCCGGTGAGCTCGGTTCCGGCAAAGCCCGACCCGATCTCGAAGCCCTTGCAGGCGGGGAGCGAGAGCATCGCCTTCGCCAGATCCGCCTCGAGCTTGTCGAAGACCGGCTCTCCCAGGCCCGCGGGCACTCCGTGGGCCACGCAGGTCACGACCCCGCCGAGCGAGTCACCCTGGCGCCGGGCCTCGTCGATCCTGCGCACGATCTCCTCGGCGGCCTCGGGGTCGGGACAGCGCGTGGGCGTCGCCTCGACGCGCTCGAGCGTCACGTCCATCGGGTCGACCTTGGCGTCGACGGTCTGCACCCGGCTCACGTAGCCGACCAGCGGCCCGAAGCCGGCCTGGTGCAGGATCTGTCGAGCGACGGCCCCGGCCGCCACCCGGCCGACCGTCTCTCGCGCGCTCGCGCGACCGCCCCCCTGCCAGTTTCGAATCCCGTACTTGGCGTCGTAGGTGTAGTCGGCGTGAGAGGGGCGGTAGACGTCGCGCAGCTCTGTGTACGCCTCGGGGCGCGCGTCCCGGTTGCGGACCAGGACCAGGATCGGCGTACCCAGCGTCTGTCCCTCGAAGGTCCCGGAGAGGATCTCGGCCCGGTCCTCCTCCTGCCGCGGCGTGGTCAGGCGGCTCTGGCCGGGGCACCGCCGGTCCAGCTCGACCTGGATCTGCTCGGTGTCGAGGGGCACCCGCGGTGGGCAGCCGTCGATGACGACGCCCACGGCGCCCCCGTGCGACTCACCCCAGGTATGGAGCCGAAACAGCTGTCCGAAGCTCGATCCCACGCGGGAATCATAGGGGGTGGGCCCCCCGGCGGCGACCGCTCGGCTTCCGCAGCAGCACGTAGGTCGCGCCGGCCCCTCCGTCCTTGGCGGCGGCCGTGGCGTAGGCGAGCACGATCAGGCGAGTCGGACCCCGGCTGAGCCAGCGCGGCAGGCTCGTCTTCAGGACCGGGATGCGGCCCGGCGAGTTTCGGCCTCGACCGTGGACGATGCGCAGGCAGCGCAGGCCGAGCCCGTGACACTTCTGGATGTAGCGCTCAACCTGGACTCGAGCGGTCGCCGCGTCGTGCCCGTGCAGGTCGAGGTCGGCCTGCACCGTGAACTCCCCCTTGCGGAGCTGCTTCATGACGCGGGGATCCAGGCCGCGCACCTTGCCCTCGATGTACTCGTCCGAGTCCCTGAGCTCGAACGGGCTCTCGCCGGAGACGAGGCGATCCAGCTCCAGGAGCACCTCCCGCTCGCGCTCCGAGAGCGGGGTGGGCGTGCGCAGGCGGAGCTCCGGCAGGTGGCGATCCTGCTCGAGGCGCCGAACGTCCGCCATCTCCTCCGCGAAGAGGTCCGCGTCGGAATCCCGGTCGCCCTTCCCCATGGGAGCAGGATAGCGAGCCCGCTCCCGGGGGGCGGCCTCCCTACAGGCCGGCGAGCTCCAGGGTCTTGCGCATGAGGCGGGAGAGGGGCAGCTGGGCCCGCTCCGCTCTCGTGCACCAGCGCGCCTCGATCCCGTCCCGGCCGCAAAGCCGTCCCGCCCGCCGCTCCAGGCGGAAGACCTCGAGCTCCAGTGCGCGATGGGTGAACCGGTGCTCGACGGTCCCGACGCGGTCGCCGTGATCGGCGAACACTCCGGTTCGCTCCCGGATCGACTCGATCAGTGCGTCGACGCTCCTCCCGTCGCTGCTCGGGACCTCCCAGAGGCCGCCGAGCAGGCCGCGCGCCGGCCGGCGGAGCATCAGGACCGCCGACCCCTTCTCGACGATGCCGCAGACGGCTCGCACCTCGAGCGGCGCCGGGCGCTGCTTCGGTGCGGGGAATGCAGTCGGCTCCCCGCAGCCGCGCGCAGCGCAGAAGCGGCGCAGCGGGCAGCGCGTGCAGGCGGGCGCGCGGGGCGTGCAGACGGTCGCGCCGAGCTCCATCAGCGCCTGGTTGAAGGCGCCGGGCCGGTGCTCGGGAACCAGCAGGGCGGCGATTCGCCAGGTCTCCTTGGGCTCGGGTGAACGCTCGGCGAAGAGCCGCGCGAGGACCCGCCTCACGTTCCCGTCCACGATCGGCGCGGGCTGGTCGAACGCGATGCTCCGGATCGCGCCCGCCGTGTAGGCCCCGACGCCGGGCAGCGCGCGGAGCGCCGCCTCGTCGCTCGGTAGCTCTCCGCCGTGCCGGTCGACCACGATCTCCGCCGCGCGCTTCAGGTTTCGCGCTCGCGAGTAGTAGCCGAGTCCGGCCCACTTCCCGAGAACCTGCTCCTCGTCCGCCACCGCCAGCGCCTCGAGCGTCGGAAACCGCTCGACGAAGCGGTCGTAGTAGGGAATCACGGTCTCGACTCGCGTCTGCTGCAGCATGGCCTCGGAGAGCCAGATCCGGTACGGATCGCGCGTGCGGCGCCAGGGGAGATCGCGCTGGTGTGCGTCGTACCAGTCCAGCAGGCGTCGCTGTATTCGCGCCCGGCGCGCGGGGGGGAGCGCGACCCGCAGGCCCTCGCTCAGGAGGGCGGGCTCACGGGCAGGGCGAGCTTCGGGTCGATGTGCTCCTCGATCCACTTGGCGTCGAACCACTCGAGCGGATCGACAAAGGTCCCGTCCACCAGCATCGAGAAGTGAAGGTGGTCGCCCCCCGCGAGACCGGTCTGCCCGGTCCGTCCGATGCTCTCGCCCCGCGCCACGGGAGCCCCCTTCTCGACCGCGATCTCCGACAGGTGTCCGTACAGGCTGAAGAGCCCCAGGCCGTGATCGATGACCACCGTGCTGCCGTAGATGCCGAGCGCTCCCGCGTAGACGACGACACCGTCGTTCGCGGCGGGAATCTCGCTCTGCGAGGTGGAAGAGAGGTCGTATCCGAGGTGGACCTGCTCGTCGACCTTCCTTCCCTCGAACGAGTAGGTGCGATGCTCGGCGAAGCGCGCTCCGACCTTGGAGCCGGGCATCTGCAGGAAGCTCCCGCTCCACAGGCGATCGGAGCTCGAGTGCGTGCACAGCTCCTTAATCGTCTGCGCATTCTCGGCCCGCATGTCGCGATTGATCTTCAGGTAGGCCTCGAGGACGTCGTCCGGAGCCTCCCCGCCCAGAAGCTCGGCGACCCTGGACGCCATGAACGTCTGCGAGAGCTCGATCTGGTCGTCGGGGAAGCTCCGCTCGATCACCTCGACGTTGAGTCCCGCCGTCGTCCGGTTGCCGGCGCGGTCCTCGGCGACCAGGCGCGGCTGGTCGCCCGCGGTCGTCCCCGGCGGAAGCGCATAGAAGGCCACGCGCCGCTTCGGATCCTGCGGGTGCGGATAGCCCCTGAAGAAGTGGTCGCCCACCTCGACTCCGTCCCGTTCCGCCTCTTCGTCGATGCGGTAGACGACCAGCTCGGTGCCGCCCCGGCGCGCGTAGGTGAGTCCGGTCAGGAGCGAGACGCGAGGCGCGCGCGTGTCGATCAGCAGCGGGATCTCGACCCGCGCGACATTGCCGAGCCATGAGAAGTCGCGCGCTTCGGCCACGAGCAGGACGGAGCCGTCACTCACGCCCAGCTCCTCGGGCCGGAGCGCGATCTCGACCGCGCGCGGGATGTTCAGGGCGGCGCCCGTGAAGAGATTCCCGGGGTAGCTCACGTCGACGAGGTCGATCGTCTGCTCGCCGGCTTCGAGCCAGACGTGGATGCGCTCCACTCCGGTCCCGTCGTCGACGACGCGGAACTCGTGCGGGTGCTCCTTGCCCAGCACGACCAGGTCGGTCCGCGTGGAGATCGCCGGTGCGTCGCGCTCGAAGCGCGTGAACATGTATCCGGCGATCGAACCCGCGAGTACTAGCAGCAGAATCCAGAGAACCCGCATGATGGCCTAACCCTCTTCTTCCTCCCGCAAGGCGGCGAGGATAGAGTAGTCCTCGAGCGTCGACGTGTCGCCGACCGGCGCCTTGCCGGCTGCGATGTCGCGCAGCAGGCGTCGCATGATCTTGCCGGATCGGGTCTTCGGCAGTGAATCGGTGAAGCGGATGTCGTCCGGTCGCGCGACCGGCCCGATCTGCTTCGCCACGTGGTTCTTCAGCTCGGCGCGCAGCTCCTCCGGCGGCCTCCCGTCGCTCTCGAGCGTGACGAAGGCGGCTACCGCGGTGCCCTTGATCGGGTCGGGCCGACCTACGACTGCCGATTCCGCGACCAGCGTGTGCGAGACGAGCGCGCTCTCGATCTCCATGGTCGAGAGCCGGTGGCCGGCGACGTTCATCACGTCGTCGACGCGGCCCATCACCCAGAAGTAGCCGTCCTTGTCCTTGCGCGCCCCGTCCCCGGCGAAGTAGTAGCCCTTGTAGCGGGACCAGTACTGCTCCTTGAACCGCTCCGGGTCCCCCCAGATGGTCCGGATCATTCCGGGCCACGGCTTCGTCAGGACCAGGTAGCCGCCCTGGTTCTTTGCAACCGGCTTGCCCTGCTCGTCCCAGACGTCGGCGAAGATGCCGGGGAAGGGCAGGGTGGCCGAGCCCGGCTTGGTGGCGACGGCGCCCGGGATCGGCGTGATCATGATTCCGCCGGTCTCGGTCTGCCACCAGGTATCGACGATCGGGCAGCGCTTCTTCCCGATCACGCGGTGGTACCACATCCACGCCTCGGGATTGATCGGCTCGCCCACGGTCCCCAGGAGTCGAAGCGAGTCGAGCTTGTAGCGCTTCGGGTGCTCGTCGCCCCAGCGCATGAAGCTGCGAATCGCGGTCGGGGCGGTGTAGAAGATGGTGACCTGGTACTTGTCGACCAGGTTCCAGAACCGGTCGACGTCGGGGTGGTTCGGCGCGCCTTCGTACATCAGCGTGGTCGCGCCGTTCGCGAGGATCCCGTAGACCACGTAGCTGTGCCCCGTGACCCAGCCCACGTCGGCCGTGCACCAGAAGGTGTCGTCCTCTTGCAGGTCGAAGATGTACTTCGCGGTCGCGGTCGCGTGGACCAGGTAGCCGCCGGTCGTGTGAAGGATGCCCTTGGGCTTTCCGGTGCTGCCGGACGTGTACAGGATGAACAGCGGATGCTCGGCGTCGAGCTTTGCGGGTGCGCAGCGAGGGGAGGCATCCTTCATCAGGTTGTGCCACCAGTGGTCCCGGCCGCGCCTCATCATGACGGGGTTGTGCGTTCGCTCGACTACGACCACGTTCTTCACCGACGGACACCCGTCGAGCGCGCGGTCGACCGCGTGCTTGAGCTCCAGGATCTTGCCGCGCCGCCAGCCACCGTCGGCCGTGATCACCGCCACGGCACCGGCGTCGTTGACGCGCTCGCGGATGGACTCGGCCGAGAAGCCGCCGAAGATGACCGAGTGAACCGCACCGATGCGCGTGCAGGCGAGCATCGCGATCACCAGCTCCGGAACCATCGGCATGTAGATCGCGACCTTGTCGCCCTTCTTGACGTCGAGGTCCTTCAGGACGTTCGAGAATTTCTGGACCTCTCGATGCAGGTCGGCGTAGGTGAGGACGCGCTCGTCGCCGTTCTCACCCTCCCAGATCAGGGCGGCCTTGTTGCGGCGCCAGGCGTTCGGGCCCTCGAGGTGCCGGTCGATGCAGTTGTACGAGACGTTGAGCTTGCCCCCCACGAACCACTTCGCGAACGGCGGCTTCCACTGCAGGACCTTCTTCCAGGGGCTGAACCAGTCGATGTGCTCCTTCGCGAGCCGGGCCCAGTAGCGCTCGAAGTTCCGCTCCGCCTCCTTGCGCATCCGGTTGTAGGTCGCCCGATTCCAGTTCGCCTGACGGGCAAACGCCGGATCCGGCTTGAAGACGCGCCGCTCCTTCAGGGTCGACTCGATCGGGAATTCGGTTTCTAGCTCCGCCACCTGGTCCTCCCTTGCTTGCTCTTACTGGCGCATCCAGGCTTCGACGTCGTCGATCCGCTTCGGGATCGCCTCGGTCAAGATCTCGCACCCCTCATCGGTGACCGCCACGTCGTCTTCGATGCGCACTCCGATGCCGTGCAGCTCCGGCGGGGTCTGCTGCTCCCGCGCGCTGAAGTAGAGCCCTGGCTCGCAGGTCAGAACCATACCCGGCTCGAACGGGCGCGGCTTGCCGTCCACCTGGTAGGCTCCGACGTCGTGCACGTCGAGCCCGAGCCAGTGTCCGGTGGAGTGCATGTAGAAGGGGCGGTACGCCTCGCTCTCGACCAGCCCGTCGACGTCCCCCTCGAGCGCGCCCAGCTCGACCAGGCCTTCGCAGAGGACTCGGGCCGCCGCCTGATGCACCTCTGGATGTGTCACGCCGGGTCGGATCGTGGCGAGGGCGGTCTCCTGCGCCCGGAGCACCGCCGCGTAGACCTCGCGCGCCGCGCCGACGAAGCGCCCGCTCACCGGATAGGTCCGCGTGACGTCCGACGCGTAGCCGTGTAGCTCCACGCCGGCGTCCACCAGGCAGACGTCGCCGTCCCGCAGCACGTCCCGGTTCTCGATGTAGTGCAGGATCGTCCCGTTCTCGCCACCGCCGACGACGCTGGGATACGCGGGGCCGGAGCCGCCACAGCGCCGGAAGACGCGGGCGAGCTCCGCCTCGAGCTCGTACTCGTGCACTCCCGCGCGGCAGATGCGCGCCGCCGCCTGGTGACCCCGCCGCGAGATGTCGGCCGCGTCGCGCATCACGCGCAGCTCCTCGGGATCCTTGCGCAGTCGCATCTCGTCGAGGATCGAGCTCGGGTCGACGAACTCGCTCGGTACGGTGCCGCCCTTGCGCGCCTTCATCCGCAGGGTCTCGAGCGCGCGCTGCAGCGTGTCGTCGAAGGCGCGATCGCGGCCGAACGCGTAGTAGAGACGGTTCGCCTCGATCAGCTCCGGGAGTCTCGCGGGGAGCTCGTCGATCGGGTACGCCTCGTGCGCATCGTAGAGCTGGGTCGCACCATCCACGCCCGGGCGCAGCCCCGTCCAGGTCTCGGCCGAGGGATCCCGCGGCTGGACGAACAGGACGAGCTTCTCGCGGGAGAGCACGCAGACCGCGTCGGGGTGCTCGAAGCCGGTCAGGTAGAGCAGGTCGGAGCGCTGCCTGAAGACGTAGTGGACGTCGTGCGAGCGCGTGACCAGGCGACCGCCGGGAAGGACCGCGACGCCCTCCCCGATCTGCTCGCAGAAGCGCGCCCGCCGCTCTGCGAGAATCTCTCTCGGCATCCCCGTCAACGATTTCGCCTGCCCAAGACCTTGGCGCGGCAGGGTAACCTACTTGCCCGGCGATCGGCGAGAAGAGCCGGCCGAGGCTCGCGAGCACCCGCCGGTGCCTGCGGGCGCCCGGGTCCGGCCGGAAGGAGGGCCCGGTGACGGAGGTCGCGAGCGAGCAGGACCGGATCGGCGGGATCCTCCAGAGCTGCCGCAGCATCGCGGTCGTCGGGCTCTCCCCGCGCCCGGAGCGCGACAGCCACCGCGTGGCGAGCTACCTGCAGGAGGCGGGCTACCGCATCATCCCGGTCAACCCGCGCGTCAGCGAGGTCCTGGGCGAGCGCGCCTACGCATCGCTGGACGAGATCCCCGGCGACGTGGACCTGGTCGACGTGTTCCGCCGACCCGAGGAGATTCCCGAGCTCGCCGAGGCGGCGATCCGCAAGGGAATCCGGGCCTTCTGGATGCAGCTCGGGATCCGCCACGCGGGGGCGGCCGAGCGTCTGCGGGCGGCGGGCATCGACGTCGTCGAGGACCGCTGCACGCTGGTCGAGCACCAGGCGAGACGTCAACCTCAGTCCTAGGCTGCGTCCAGGCGTGGCCGAGGTCCGGCTGCGCGCGCCGGTGCCGCAGCGACTCAGCCGGTCTCCTCGCCCGACCCGACCGCGTTCGCGCTCTTGCGGGCGCGGCGCCGGCGGGCGCGACGGCGCGCGGAGCGCGACTTCTTTCCGGTCGTCCCGTCGTGGCTCGGTGACGCGGCTGAGGCTCCCTGTGCCTTCTCCACCAGGTGCTCGCGCTCGGCCGCGAGAGCTTGGAGAACCTGCGGGCCGAACGCGTCGACCCACCACCCCTTGACCGTCTCCAGGCCCCGGAGCTCGTCGAGCGACTCCGGCGCCGTGGCCGCGATCTGCTCCAGCGCGGCGTTCGCGCAGAACACGCCCGGGTCCAGCTCCAGCTCGGCCGACTGGCTGGCCCGCCACTTCTTCAGGAACTCCATCAGCTTCTCGCCGCGCCGATCGAGACGCTTGCGTCCACGCCCCGACGGCTTGCGCTCCAGCGGCGGATGCTCGGGTCCGTCGAGGCCGCGCGCGACCGAGGCGAGCAGGTCTTCGCCCATGCGGCGCAGCACCAGGTCCGTGACTCCCTTGCGCCCCGCGAGCGCCCGCTTCGATTGTGGCGGCCGCTGCGCCAGGTCCAGCATGGTTCCGTTCCCGAGCACCTTGAACGGCGGCCGGTCGATCTCGCGCGAGCGGCGGTCCCGCATGAGGTAGAGCTCGCGGAGCACGGCCAGCCCTTGAGGGGTGAGCTTCTTCGCCCCTTTGATCTTCAAGTAGCCCGTGCCGTCGAACTCACGCTCGGTCCAGACGCGCTCTTCGAGGGCGAGAAACTCCTGCTGCGCCCACTTCAGGCGCTTCTTCTCACGCAGCTTCTTCTCCAGCAGCGTCGCCATCTCGATCAGGTACGCGACGTCCGACTTCGCATACTCGATCTGCACGTCGCGCAGCGGCCGCCGCGACCAGTCGGTGCGTTGCTGATCCTTGGAGAGCTCGATGCCGAAGTGGTCCTTCACCAGCGCCCCGAGCCCCACTGCGCTGCAGCCGAGCAGCTGAGCCGAGATCATGGTGTCGAAGAGGTTGCGGATGCGGACTCCGCCGTAGCGCTGCAGGACGTAAAGGTCGTACTCCGCCGCGTGCAGGACCTTGCGAATCGACGGGTCGGACAGCACCGGCTCGAGCGGCTCGAGGCCCTTCTCGGGCAGCGCGAGCGGGTCCACCAGGTAGATCCCCGACTTGCCCGCGATCTGGATCAGGCAGACCTTGTCGTAGTAGTGGAAGAAGCTGTCGGCCTCGGTGTCGATCGCCAACGCGCGTTCGCGGCGCAGGCGTTTCGCGAGCGCTTCGACCTCCTCCACAGTGCTGATGAGCGGGTAGTCCGACATCACCCTCGTTGAAGTGAATCCGGGGGGTCCGAGCCTAAGGTTTCGGGGGGACCTGCTAGCGGAAGCGCCTGCCTCGCGGCGGGAGCGGCGGGAAAGGCATCCAGTCAGCAGCCCCTCCCACCGGCATCAGTGTAACGAGCCTCGTTCCAGAGGCCAGAATCGAGGGGAAATTCCTATACCGGTCGCCGCGCCCAGCGCCCGAGCAGCAGCCACGCGCACATGAGCAGGGTATTCACCAGCGAATACAAAAGGTTGCCAATCCACATCCCGGTCGGCCCCAGATCGGTCTGGGTCGCCAGGTAGTAGCCGCTGGGCACCCCGACCGTCGCCGCCACCACGATCGAGATGACCATCGGGGAGTTCATGTCGCCGGCGCCCTGGAGCGCCCGGAACGCCACGAAGTACAGGCCGTGGAGCACGAGGATCGCGCAGGCGAAGGCGAGGTACTCGCTCGCCACCGCGATCACCTCGGGATCCTCGCTGAAGGCGGAGACGAACGGCTCGCGCAGCAGGAACAGGACGACCGCGATCACGGAGAGCGCGCCGACCGACATGCCGGTCGCGACCCAGATCGAGCGCCAGGCTCGCGCGACGTCCCCCCGAGCCAGATTCTGTCCGACCAGCGTGGAGCAGGCGTTGGCGATCGGGAAGGCGATCATGATCGGGACCATCTCGATCCGCAGACCGATCGTGTAGGCGGCCTGGACGTTCGTGCCCAGATATCCCGCGAGCGCCATGAAGAAGAAGACCATGGTGGTCCGCGCCAGCAGGTGGAGCGCCGGCTGCCAGGACACGCCGACGATCTGGCGGACGCTGGCCAGGTCCGGAACGAGGTGGCGCAGGCGAATGCGAATGCGACAGCGCCCCGTCAGCACGACCCAGAGCGAGAGGGCGAGGCCGACGGCCGAGGCGAGCGCGACGCCGATCGCGATGCCCGCGACACCCAGTGCCGGAAGCCCGAAGTGTCCGAAGATGAGACACCACTCGGCGAAGATCGCGATCGGCGTCGTGACGAGCGAGATGATCATGGGGGTCGTCGTCTCGCCGGCTCCGGTCAGGATGAAGCTGACCATCATTCCGAAGACCTGACCGAACATCAGGAAGAAGGTGAGCTGGACGTACGGCGCGCCGGTCACCACGACCTCGGGGTCGTTCGTCACCAGAGCGAGCAGCGCTTCGGGGAACAGGCCCAGGAGAGCGATCAGGATGCAGAGACCCGCGGCGGTGACCAGGACCTGTCCGGCGACGTGCTCGGCCTGCTCCGTCCGACCCGCGCCCACCAGGCGGGCGACCAGCATCTGGGCGCCGAGCGCGGTCCCGAACGTGAGCAGGAACGCGAACTGCCGCATCACCTGGTTCGTGGCACCGACGGCGGCGGTCGCGACCGGGCCGAGCTGGCCGATGAAGTAGAGGTCGACGAGCTGATACACGCCCCCGCCGGCCAGACTGGTGAGAATCGCCGGAAGCGAGAGGACCAGGGTGGAGAGCGCCAGGCTGCCGCTGGTGTGGTCGCGGTAGCGCAGCTCGGCCCAGATGCCGGCCAGGATGCCGGCCTGCTTCTCCGGTCCCTCGATGCCCTCGGGCTCGGAGGCGGGCTCCCCGGCCTGGATCGGCTCCGTCACGGGCGGCAGCGTATCACGCGCCTCCTTGGCTTCCGGGCCGCCCGGGGTTTTGGCGGGGTTGCCGCGTCCGGTTAGAATCCTGCGCATGCGCTGGACCCGGATCTTCATCCCGACGCTGCGCGACGACCCGGCCGATGCCGAGGTGGCGAGTCACCGACTCATGCTGCGCGCCGGCTACATCCGTCAGCTCGGCGCGGGCATCTACTCGAGGCTCCCGCTCGCCCAGCGCGTCGCGCGTCGCGTCGAGGCCATCATCCGCGAGGAGATGGAGCGCATCGGGGCGCAGGAGTTCTCGCTGCCCTCGCTGCATCCGGCCGAGATCTGGCGGGAGACCGGCCGTTGGGACGAGTACGGCGAGGGTATCTTCAAGCTCCAGGACCGGAAGGGCGCCGATCTCTGCCTCGGGCCCACCCACGAGGAGATCTTCTGCGACATCGCGCGCAAGGAGATCCGGAGCTACAAGCAGCTCCCGCAGATCTGGTACCAGATCCAGAGCAAGTTCCGCGACGAGGCGCGGCCGAAGTCGGGAGTGCTGCGGGGTCGCCAGTTCTCGATGAAGGACTCCTACTCCTTCGACCTCGACGCCGAAGGCCTCGACCGCTCGTTCCAGCTCCACTACGAGGCGTACCTGCGCATCTACTCCCGCTGCGGCCTCGAATCGATCCCCGTCGAGGCCTCGTCGGGGGCGATGGGGGGCAGCGAGTCGGTGGAGTTCATGGTGGTCTCCGGGGCGGGCGAAGACTGGGTCGTGCGCTGCCCCGGCTGCGGCTACGCGGCGAACCTCGAGAAGGCGAAGTCGCTGGCGAGTGCGGTCGAAGAGAGACCGGCGGGCGCTGAACCCGAGCGATTCCCCACGCCGGGCGTCCACACGATCGAAGAGCTCGTCCACTTCGAAGGAGGCGCTCCCGCCGGCTGTCAGATCAAGACGCTCGTCTACGTCGTGAGCGGCCAGCCGACGCTGTTTCTGCTGCGCGGCGACCACGACCTGGGCGAGGTAAAGGCGATCGAGGCAACCGGCAGCGTGGACCTGCGACCCGCACAGCCCGACGAGATCCGCGACGCGCTCGGCGCCTCGGCGGGGAGCCTCGGCGCGGTCGGCGTGACCCACCTGCCGATCTGGGTCGACGAGACGCTGCGTGGGCGCACCGGCATGACGACCGGCGCGAACCAGGACGACTTCCACCAGCGTTACGTCGACGTGGAGCGCGACATCGAGAATCCGCACTGGGCGGACCTGCGCGAGGCCCAGGCCGGTGAGGCGTGCGTCTCGTGCAGCAAGCCCGGTCTCGAGGTGCTCAAGACCATCGAGGTCGGACACATCTTCAAGCTAGGAACCCGCTACTCCGAGCCGATGGGCGCGCGCGTGCTCACCGCCGAGGGCAAGGAGGTTCCGCTGGTGATGGGATCGTACGGAATCGGCCCGGACCGGATCATGGCGGCGGCGATCGAGGCGCACCACGACGACGACGGCATCATCTGGCCGCGCTCGATCGCCCCGTACGACGTCGTGATCGTGCCTCTGAGCACCAAGAACCCGGAGCACGCAGAGATCGCCGAGCGGATCTACGCGGAGGTCATCGAGGCGGGCCTGGATCCGCTCCTCGACGACCGCGACGAGCGGGCCGGCGTCAAGTTCAAGGACGCGGATCTGATCGGGGTGCCGTTTCGTATCGTGCTCGGGCCGCGCGCGCTCAAGAACGGCAACGTCGAGCTCTTCGAGCGCGCGAGCCGCGAGTCCGAGGAGATCCCTCAGGAGCGGGCGGTCGCGGAGCTCGTGCGAAGGAGGTCCTGACCGTGCACCCCCTGACTGCCCTCTCGGAAGAGGAGGAGCTGTTCCAGAAGACCGTCCGCGAGTTCGCCGACCAGGAGATCGTGCCACGGGCGGCCGAGATGGATCGCGAAGCGAAGCTCGATCCCGACCTCATCCCGAAGCTGTACGACCTCGGCCTCCTGGCCATCGAGACCCCGGAGCAGTGGGGCGGCGCCGGCGGCAGCTTCTTCCTCTCCATCCTGGCGGTCGAGGAGGTCTCGCGCGCCGATCCGAGCGTGGGGGTCGTCGTCGACGTTCAGAACACGCTGGTCGCGAACGCGATTCTGCGCTGGGGGAGCGAGGCACAGCAGGAGAAGTTCCTGCGCAAGATGGCGTCGGGGGCGCTGGCGGCGTACGCACTCTCGGAGGAGTCATCGGGGAGCGACGCCTTTGCGCTGCAGTGCCGCGCGGTCGAGGACGGAGACGGTTATCGCCTGACCGGGCGCAAGCTCTGGATCACGAACGGGGCCGACGCGGAGATCTTCCTCGTGTTCGCGAATGCGAATCCCGACGAGGGCTACCGCGGGATCACCTGCTTCGTGGTGGAGCGCGACTTCGACGGCTTCGAGGTGGGACGCAAGGAGGACAAGCTCGGCATCCGGGCGAGCTCGACCTGCGAGCTGATCCTCGAGAACGTGCGGGTGCCGCGCGAGAACGTGCTCGGCACCGTCGGACAGGGCTACAAGGTCTCGATCGAGACGCTCAACGAGGGCCGCATCGGCATCGGCGCGCAGATGGTCGGGCTCTCTCAGCGCGCGCTCGAGGAGGCGCTCGCCTACACGGCCGAGCGCAAGCAGTTCGGCCGGCCCATCGGCGACTTCCAGGCGGTGCAGTTCACGCTCGCCCGCATGGCGACCGAGATCGAAGCTGCGCGGCTGATGGTCTACAACGCGGCGCGACTCAAGGACGCGGGCGAGACCTTCGTCAAGCAGGCGGCCATGACCAAGCTCTTCACCTCGGAGGTGGCCGAGCGCGTGACGTCGCAGGCGCTCGAGCTGTTCGGCGGAGTCGGGTACACGAAGGAGTGCCCCGTCGAGAAGCTCTACCGCGACGCCAAGATCGGGAAGATCTACGAGGGCACGAGCAACATGCAGCTCCAGACGATCGCTCGACTGGTGCAGCGCGACGCATGAACCGACGCCCCGTCGTCTGGATCTTCGACGCGCACTTCCAGATCTTCCGCTCCTACCACAGCCTGCCCGACCTGAGGGCGCCGGACGACACGCCGATCGGCGCCGTGCGCGGCTACGCGCAGACGCTGATCAAATTCCTGCGCGAGCGCGAGCCGACGCACGTGGCTGCGGCCTACGACCACGCGCTGACCAGCTTTCGCAATGCGCTCTATCCTGACTACAAGCTCGGCCGCACCGAGCCGCCGGAGGACCTCGAGCCGCAGTTCGAGCTCTGCGCCGAGCTGACCGAGGCGCTCGGCATCCCCCTCTTCGGGCTCGCGAGCTTCGAGGCGGATGACGTTATCGCGACGCTCGTGCGGGCGCTCGTTGCGGACGGCGCCGACGTCTCGATCATCTCGCGCGACAAGGATCTCGCCGCACTCGTCTCCGAGCGCGTGGATCTCTTCGACCTCGCCACCGAGCGGCGCTCGGGGCCCGCGGAGGTGAAGGAGCGCCTGGGCGTCTCACCGGAGCAGGTGACCGACTTCCTGTCGCTGGTCGGAGACGCGGTGGACAACATCCCCGGCGTCTCCGGGATCGGCGCGGTCACGGCCTCGCGGCTGCTCGCCGCCTTCGGGAGCGCGGCGCGGATTCCGTCCGAGTCCGAGGCGATCGCGGCGGCGGGCCTGCGCGGGGCGAAGCGGATCGCGCGCGCACTCGCCGAGGGTCGGGATGCGCTCGAGCTCTCGCGCGCCCTGGTCAGCCTGCGCGCCGACCTGCCACTCCATGTGAGCCTCGCGGACCTCGAGTACCGGGGCGCCGATCGTACGCGGCTCGAGGGGCTCTTCGCCCGCCTCGGGCTCGAGTCGATGCTCCGGCGCGTGCCGCGGTTCCGGGCGTGATCGCTCACCTGCTCTCGCTCTCGCGCGTCGCTCTGGCGCTTCCGTTCGCTTGGGCCATGCTCGATCCGGAGCGGGTCGGCCTGGCCGCCGCGCTCTGTGTGATCGCCATTGCCAGCGATTTCCTCGACGGCATCGTCGCCCGCCGCACCGGCACGGCGAGTGCCCGCGGGCGCCTCATCGATCACGGCTCGGACTTCACCTTCGTCTGCTCGGGCCTCCTCGCCGCCGCTTCGCGGGGCGCCATCCCGTGGCTGCTTCCCATACTAGTAACGCTCGCCTTTGCGCAGTACGTGATCGACTCACTCGTGCTGGAGCGCCGCAGCGAGCTTCGGCCCAACCTGCTAGGCCGCTGGAACGGGATCCTCTACTTCGTCGTGCTGATCGCCGACATCGTCTCCCGCTCCACGCCCCACCTCTCCTGGCTCGCGTTTCCCCTCTTCATCTTCGCGCTCGCGCTCGTCGCCTCCACGCTTGCGTCGATGCTCTCGCGAGCGCTCGCCCTCCGCCGCAACGCGCGGAGCCGTTGAACGCCGGCACAAGCTTTCCCTTCCTGGCGCCGATAGTGACGGGTGGCATGGACGCAACTCGGGCGCAGCCGTCGAGCACGGGCATGCAGGTAGCGAGCAACTCGGGCCTGCTGGAAGAGCCCTCACCAAGGAAGTACGCGACCGCGGTGGCCCTCTCGGGCGTGCTCGGCTTCATCGGCCTGCAGCACTTCTACCTGGGTCGCTGGGCCGAGGGCCTGCTCGACGTCGGTCTCAGCATCGGCTGGATCTGCGCGCTCGCGATGGGGGAGTACCTGTGGTTCGCGCTCTTCGCGACCGCGGACGCAATCCACGCGTTCACCACGACGATTCTGCTCCTGATCGGAAGCTACCGGGATTCCGAGGGACGGCGAGTCTGCTACCCCGGTCAGAAGTTGAGCCCTAGACACATAGGGTAGGGAGGCTGATGCCATGGATGCTGTTGAGACGATGGGTGGTATGGGTGTTGGAGCCGGCTTGAGCGACAAGGGATTCGTCCCCGCGATCCTGCTCTGCTTCTTCCTCGGCGGGCTCGGCGTACACCGCTTCTACGTCGGCAAGGTCGGAACCGGGCTGCTCCAGCTGCTGACGCTCGGCGGTCTGGGGATCTGGACCATGGTCGACTTCATCATGATCGTGACCGGGAACTTCAAGGACAAGGCCGGCCTCCCCGTCAAATCCAGCTAGAGCAGCCGGTCATCCGACCGGCATACGGCGAGCGAAGCTCCGTCGACCCGGACGCCGAATCGCAAGATCCCCGGCGATCGCGAGACGTGCATCTTGCCCTTGTTTCCCATGAGACGGACTTTCTGCAAGAGCGTCAGACCTGGAGGCGCGAATCCTCACGTCAGCTGCAGATTAGCTCAACCCGCCGTCCGGTCTCGCTGTATCCTCGGTGCCCACGCACTTCGACGGGGAGGACAGGCATGCTCGAGGCGAACGGGATCGAGTACGAGGACCAGGGCCAGGGTGAGCCGGTACTGCTGATCCACGGCGCCTTCATCTGCGACGCACTCCTCCCGGTCGCGCGCGAGGCTGCACTCGCGAAGCGCCATCGCGTGATCTGGTATCGCCGCCGGGGCTACGGCGGGGGCGCCCCGGTGCCGCCCGGGTCCGGCATCGAGCAGCAGGCGGGGGACGCGAAGGCGCTCCTCGAACATCTCGGCGTGGAGCGGGCTCACGTGGTCGGCCACTCGGGCGGTGGGGTGATTGCGACCGAGCTCGCGCTCCAGGCTCCGCACGTCGTTCGCTCGCTCGCGCTGCTGGAGCCGGCGATCATGCCGCCCGCGCTCGCCGCGGCCTTTCCCGAGATGCTCGCACCCGCCATGGAGGCCTACCGTTCGGGGGATGTCGCCAGTGCGGTCGACGCGTTCATGAACCTGGTGGCCCCCGAGCCGGACTGGCGGACCGAGCTGGCGAAGACGCTCCCGGCCGGCCCGGAGGATGCGGACAGGGATGCCCCCTTCACGTTCGACGTGGAGCTCCCGCAGTTCGCGGGTTGGGTCTTCGACGGCGACCGGGCGAGTCGTCTCTCCCCGCCGGTCCTCTATGTCTTCGGGAGCGAAAGCGGTCCCCTGATCGAGTCCCTGAAGGACCACTTCCTGTCGCTGGTCCCGAAGGCCGAGTCGCTGCGGCTGCCCGGGCTCGACCATTCGATGACCACGAAGGGCGCCGGGCTCGTCTGGGAAGCGGTTGCCGAGTTCCTCGCGCGGCACGGCGGCACCGCGTAGACCTCGGCTCGAGCAGGCCCGTCCCGGCGCGCACCCCATCGCGCGCGCGAGCGGTTCAAAGGCACCTCTTCGCGTCGTACTATCCAGAGATCTCCACAGCGACCGGAGAACATTCGATGGAGCTCGACGAGCTGAGGCAGCGCCTGGGTCCCTTCTGCGATGCCCACTACGACGAGGACGTCCGCGTCAGCGAGGTCTGGATGATGCCCGGCCACGCTGGCTTCGCCTACGGCTTCACCGTCGAAACGCCCGGCGAGCCCGAGAGCTGGTTCCTGCGCCTGCCGCCCCCCAACGTGAACTGGAAGGGAACCGCCGACGTGCTGCGCCAGGTGGCTGTGCTGGGCGCGCTCGAGGGCACCCGCGTGCCCCACTGCACGGTCAAGTGGTCGGGCGACGACCTGCAGTGGTTCGGACGCCCCTACTTCGTCGTGCCCAAGCTCGAGGGCGATGTGGTCCGGAGCGAGGAGGGAGGCTGGGTCCGGAAGCTCGACATGGCGACGCGGCGCGAGATGGCGCGCCAGGCCATGACTGCCCTGGCCGAGGTCCACCGGATCGACTGGCATCGCGCCGAACGCCTCGGGCCGCCCATCGAGTACACCGATGACGTCGGTCGCTGGGATCGCCTCGTCGAGAAGGCCGCCGATCCGGAGCGGTTCGCGCTCCAGCCCCGGGTGCGCGAGCTCCTGCTCGAACGCATCCCCCAGGACGCACCGGTCGGCATCTTCCACGGCGACTTCCAGTGGGCCAACCTGTTCTTCTCGTTCGAAGGTCGCCTGCTGGCGTTGATCGACTGGGAGCTCGTCGGCGTCGGGGCGACGCTCAACGACGTCGGCTGGATCGCGACGTTCAACGATCGAAGCGCCTGGGCGGAAGGCTACATCGCCGGCAACGTGATGCCCGACGCCGAAGAGCTCGTGGACCTGTACCGCGAGGCCTACTCCCGGCCGCTGCCGGACATCGGCTGGTTTCGGGCACTGGGGGCCTACAAGTTCGCCATCATCACCGGCTTCAACCTGATGCTGCACCGGCGCGGCAAGCGTCCCGACCCCACCTGGGAGCTGACGAAGAACTCCATCGAGCCGCTCTTCGAGCGAGCGCTCAAGCTCCTGGGCGGCTGACGTAGACCGCGAGTCCCGCTCGCTCCGCTATCGAGTCCTCTTCACCAGGTAGAAGTCGAACCATCGAACCGGTACACCCGATTCATCAACAAGGATTGATCGTACGGGTATCGCACGGCGCCACCGCTGCGGATTCGCGTACAATTCTGGTGCCATACGCTGGAGGGATCTCATGAGACACGTTCTGGCGATCACCCTCATCGCTGCGGGACTACTCGGCTGCCAGGAGGAGCCCGCGTCGGCACCCCAGGAGGAGCGCACCTGGGCGCCCACCTGGAAGCAGCTCAACCCTCTCAGCGTGCCCCGCCAGGGCCTCGCGGCGGTGGAGGTGAACGGCTTCATCTACGCGATGGGGGGAGCCCTGGGGACGGAGTTCCTCAGCAGTACGGAGTACGCGGAGATCCGACCCGACGGTTCGCTTGGCCGTTGGCAGCCGGGGCCGCCGATGCATGACGCGCGGGGCTACTTCGATGCGGTCTTCTACGAGGGGTACATCTACGTCGTCGGGGGCGGAAACGGGGAGTCCGGCAAGAATCTGCTGCGCTCGGTCGAGCGCGCCCGCGTTCAGCCCGACGGCACGCTGTCTGCGTGGGAGCGGGAAGCGCACGAGATGGTCATGCCGCGCCGCTGCGCCAAGATCGTCCTGATCGACGGCTCCATCTATGCAGTCGGCGGTTTTGGTGGAGACATGCTCAACTCGGTCGAGCACACCCGGATCAAGCCCGGTGGCGGAACCGAGGAATGGCTCGAGGAGCCGGAGAGACTGACCACGATGCGCTACATCAGCGGCGTCAAGAGCGTCGACGGCATCGTCTACGTGGTCGGCAACCACGAGCAGGAGAAGGGTGCCTCGACCCGGGACGTGGAGTGGTCGACCCCGGTGGACGAAGCGGGATTCGGCGAGTGGCAGCCGACGTCTCCGCTCCGTGTCGCGCGATACGGCCTGGGTGTCGCGGTTCACGGCGACAACCTCTACGCCATCGGAGGCCTCGACGGCCCCGAGTTCCTGGACAGCATCGAGGTGGCGCACATGCTCCCCGACGGTGGACTCGGGCCCTGGCGCATGCTGGAAGCCAGGCTCTCTTCGAAGCGAGCCATGATGGCCATCGTCGCCTACAAGGAGTGGATCTACTCGCTCGGGGGTGCGGGCTCGGACACCGTGGAGTACGCCACGTTCAACGAGGCCGGTGAGATCGGTTCCTGGCTGGATTCCCCCGAGTTCGCCGACTTCGAGGCGGAGAGAGCGGCCGCACAGGCTCAGCTTCCCCTTGTCGGAACGGTCTTCAAGGTGATGAACGCCTCGCCCTACGTCTATCTCCAGGTGCAGGTCACGGGGTCGCCGGGATTGATCTGGCTGGCGGGGCCGGAGGGTGAGTACGAGCGGGGCGACCGGGTTCGCTTCGGCGAGGGCGCCATGATGACGAACTTCTTCAGCAAGCAGCTGGACATGCGCTTCAACAGAGTTCTCTTTGTCAGCGAGCTGGAGAAGGCGGAGCCGCAGTTCTGACGCGCGAGGAACGCCTACTCGCCAAACTCGAAGTTCGCCTCTACCGTGCCGCTGGCCGGCACCGTGACGGAGACTGCCCTCTGCCCCAGTCGCGGGTGCCAAGCGATGACGGAATGGACTCCGGGAGGCACGTCGTCGAGAAGAAACGTGCCGTCTTCATTCACCAGTACGGCATAGGGATGTTCGGGTGCGACGACGTGGGCGAACATGAAGTTGTGAAGGTCACAGCCAACGGTCAGGAACGGTGACTTGCGCGGCTTGATCTTCTGCTGGACCTCTCCCACGACCGGCTGGGCGATGTTGAACATCATCCGGCGAACCGTGCGTCCGCCCGGAACCTCGACGATCTCCCGCATGTTGACGTTGTGGAGGACCCCCGTATCGCTGTTCCGAATGGTCATCGTCGCTCCGCTCCTCACGACCTGATAGGCGGGAACGAACGCGCATCCCGTCTGGTCGAGCCCGACGGCAGAGCTTCCCTCCGGCCACTTCTTCCCTGCAGTGACCCCGTCGAGCAGGACGAACACGCCTCTGAGTGCGCCTTGCTCGGTGTCGATCGTGATGATCTCCCGGTAGCCCGTACCGCAGCCGGGCCACTTTCCCGAAATCGGATAGGCCTCGACTGCGTCCTCGGGTAGCTCGGCGTGGAAGCTCACCTTGCCGGTAATCGTTCCAGCGTCCTTGACCTCGACTTCGCGGTACTCCGCTCGCGCGAAGCCCGGCATGACGGTGGCCAGCAGAATCGCTGCCGAGATGGACCGCTTCCCGTTCAGGAGCCAGCGCCGCGATGTCTCGACGCGGCTCGGATCTCTACTCGGGCTGATCGGCATGCCAAAGACCTCCATGTGGCCTCGATGACGCGGCCAGAGACAAGGGTCCACCTGGGAGCGCTACCGGCGCACTGCCTGCGGTCCATAGAACAGGAAGCTGACGATGTCGGCCACCTCCTGATCCGAAGTAACTCTCAAGGGGGCGATCTCACCGGTGTCCGGATCGAAGCTGTGAGAATAGGACGGCATCGCAGTTCCGGGCATCATCTCCTGAGGCGCGCGCAGCCACGCCTCGACGCCGGGCGCCCGCATGCGCGTCGGTACGAGGGTCAGCTCGGGACCATTCTGCACGCCGGGCTCGTCCGAGGGAATCTTCCCCTCGTACACGTGGCATTTGACGCACTGGTTGGTCTCGAAGAGCTTGAGCCCGCGCGCGATCGCCTCCTGCGGCGCTTCCGGGGGGAGGTCATCGTGGCGAACGTTCGCGATCGCTCGGAAGTAGGCCACCAGGTCCTCGATCTCCTCGGTGCTCAGGTTCGGCTTCGGCATGCGGGCCCGCAGCCACGGACGCACGGCCAGGGGTTGCCTCAGGTAGCTGCGCAGGTAGTCACCTCTCAGCTTGAGTCCGACGCCATCGAGGATGGGCGCCCAGAGACTTGGGTCCTCCCAGAACAGCTCCGCCAG
>CAZLBF010000294.1:0-2657 GCA_964557495.1 uncultured Myxococcales bacterium
CTTTGCGAGCTGGGCCGCGCGCGAGGGAAAGCTCTTCACGTCGCACCTGAAGGCCTACAGCTGGGCCAGTGGCGTGTACAAGAGCGACCCGAGCGTCTTGCCCCACAACCTGCAGGCGATCGAGGAGATCATCCGCGTCGCAAGGGAGAGCGGCGCGCGCCTCCAGATCAGCCACCTGATCTTCGTGGGCCGCGAAACCTGGCCGACCTACGGAGACGCACTGGAGATGATCGAGCGCGCCCGGAGCTCGGGGGTCGACGTCAGCTTCGACGCGTTCCCCTACACGGCGGGGAATACGACTGCGAGCGTGCTGTTTCCGCCAGAGATCCTCCCGAACCTCGAGGCGGTCCTGCAGAATCAAGAGCAGATGGCGGGACTGCGCGCCTTCGCCGACGTCGTCTTTGCACAGCTCGGCTTCGGTCTCGAGGACATCCAGATCATGACGGCCAACGCGCCGGAGCTGGATCAATACGACGGGCTGTTCGTGGACGAGGCGGCGAAGCGGGCCGGCATGGACATCTGGGACTTCTACGGCCGCATGGTCGTCGACAGCAAACGGAACGCCCGCGTCCTGATTCACAAGTACAGTGGCGCACCCGACGACGAGGAGGCCCTGCGCGCGGTGCTCGCCCATCCGCTGTGCACCATCGAGACCGACACCATGCTGACGCGGCAGGGGCATCAGAATCCGGCGAGCTACGGCACCTTTCCACGAGCGCTGAGCACCTACGTGCGCGAGGGTCTCTTCTCGCTGGAGGAGGCGGTCTTCCGGATGACCGGGGCCTCGGCCGACCGGCTCGACTGGACCGACCGCGGCTGGGTGCGGGAGGGCTGCGCGGGCGACCTGGTGGTGCTGGATCTCGGAACGCTCCGCGACATGGCCACGTTCGAGGAGCCCACGCGCTTCCCCGTGGGAGTCGACCACGTGTTCATCAACGGCCGGCACATCGTGAACGGTGAGCGCTACGACTCGGAGGCTCGTGCCGGACAGCTGTTGCGCGCGTAGCAAAGATCGCTTTCCGACGCTGAGAGCCGCGCACGGATCTGCTAATCTGTGGGGTGAGAGCTCGACGCATGCGCTACCAAGGCAATGTCTACCGCCCGCCGAGTGAGGCCGGCTCACTGATCATCCAGGCGACTCTGGCGTGTCCGCACAACAAGTGTGCATTCTGCGCCATGTACAAGGGTAGAAAGTTCCACCCGAGGCCGACCGACGAGATCCTCGAGGACCTCGACATGGCCCTCGAGGCCTACGGCCAGCACGGAGTCCGCACGATCTTTCTGGCCGACGGCAACACCGCCGTGCTGCCCACCGAGAAGCTCGTCACCATCGGAGAGGCGGCTCGGGAGCGCTTCCCCTACCTGATGCGGATCACCGTGTACGGATCCGCCAAGTTTCTGGTCAAGAAGAGCCAGGAGCAGTGGCGGCGCGTCGCCAACGCCGGGATCACGCGGATCCACTCGGGTCTGGAGACCGGCGACGGGGAGACGCTGGAGGCGATCAACAAGGGAGTCACTCCGGAGCAGGCCGTCGAGGCCTACAACCACGTCATGGGCGCCGGCATCGAGCTTTCCGTCTACCTCATGGTGGGCCTCGCCGGGACCGAACGCTGGCGCGAGCACGCCACGGGCAGCGCCGACGTCCTCAACCAGGCACCTCCCGACTTCGTCCGTCTCCGGACCTTCGTGCCGCATCCGGAGACGCCCTGGCACGACCGCTGGAAGGAGGGGAACCTGACCTTGCTTTCGGCGTACGAGGCGCTCGAGGAGACGCGACTCCTCGTCGAGAGCCTGAAGGGCCCGACCACGCTGCTCTCGGACCACGTCTCGAACTTCCTCGACGTGCAGGGGCGGATCCCCGAGGACAAGCCCGCGATCCTGGCGGGGATCGACGAGGCGCTTCACTGGCCCCGCAGCCGCTTCCGCCCGCCGACCGAGTACCTCGTCGGAGCGGGCCTGTAGCCTGAGCCCCCCGAGCCCCCTCACTTGATGGGATGAGGACGCGGCAGCGGAGCCGCCGGCACCCCCGGCGACGCCCAGCCGTAGTACGCTGCTGCACACAGGAGGTGGCCCATGAAGTTCTACAACTCCCTCGGACCGAACCCTCGCCTGGTGCGCATGTTCATGGCCGAGAAGGGCATCGACATCCCCACCCAGGAGGTCGACATCATGGGCGGAGAGAACCGTCGCCCGCCCTACACCGACGCCAACCCGGCCGGCCAGATGCCCGCGCTCGAGCTCGACAGCGGCGCGGTGATCGCCGAGACCGTCGCGATCTGCGAGTACCTGGAGGACATCCAGCCGTCTCCGGCGCTGATCGGCGCGACCCCCGAGGAGCGCGCCGAGACTCGCATGTGGACCTGGCGAGTCGAGCTCAACATCGCGGAGCCCTCGGCCAACGGCTTCCGCTATGCGGAGGGCCTCGCGATGTTCAAGGATCGCATCCACGTCATCCCCGACGCTGCCGACGACCTGAAGGCCATCGCGCGGGAGCGGCTGGCCTGGCTCGACGGACTCACGCAGGGGCGGGAGTACCTGGCCGGAAGCCGCTTCACGCTGGCCGACATCGTGCTCTACGCCTTTCTCGACTTCGGCGCGGGAGTCGGCCAGCCCCTGGATCCGGGGCTCGAGCAGCTCGGCGCCTGGTTCGCCCGTGT
>CAZLBF010000295.1:0-6472 GCA_964557495.1 uncultured Myxococcales bacterium
CAGGCGGGTGCCTTCGGCGAACTCCTCGGGGCCTCCGTTCGTGAGGAAGAGCCCTCGGAGCGAGAGCAGCTCGGCCAGCGAGACGTCGTCGCACAGCTCCTCGGCGAGCGCCGAGCCGCGCTCGAAGGCGCGCCGGCCCTCCGCCGCGTCGATCATCGACGAGAATGCATCGAAGCGGCCGATGCCGATCGCGGCCGCGACCGCGGCGCGCCGGTCCTCCTCCTGGCTCCCCTCGGGTCCATCGAGGATCTCCTCCGCGAGCGTCCACGCCTCGCGGTAGAACTCCACCGCCCGGGCGTACGAGGGCACCGCCTCGGCCTCGACCGCAGCGGCGACCAGCGCGCGGAGGGCCTTCGAGCGGTCGTCGCTCCGCGTGTAGTGGTGCGCGAGCAGCGTCGCGCGCTCGGGGGTGTGCCCCGCGGGGCTCTCCTCGAGCAGCGCCGCGAGCTCTCCGTGGAGCCGCCTGCGCTCGCGGAGCAGCAGGCTCTCGTAGGCGACCTCCTGGGTCAGGCTCTCTCCGAAGCGATAGATGCCCTCGGCCAGCTGGCCGCCCCGGTACACCACGCCCCGACGCTCGAGCTCGGCGAGCTCGGCCTCGACCTCGATCGACTCCACCGTCAGCAGCTGCTTCAACGGGTCCGCACCGAACTGGCGGCCCAGCACCGACGCGACCTGCGCGACGCGCTTCGCCGCGGGAGCCAACCGATCGAGCCGGGCGCCGAGCACCTCCTGCACGGTGCTCGGGATCGGGATCTCTTCCACGGGTCGCGTCAGTCCGACCGCGCCGTCCTCGCTGACCAGGTCGCCCGATTCGATCAGGGCGCGCGTGATCTCCTCCGCGTAGAAGGGGTTGCCCTCGGCCTTCTCCAGCACGCGCTTGCGCAGCTCGGCCGGAATCGGCCCGCCCGCGAGGGCCTCCACGATGGTCGCCGTCTCGCGGTCCGAGAGCGGGCCGAGGTTGAGCTGCGTGAAGGCGGCTCGCACGCTCCAGTGCGGCTGGTAGTCGGGACGGTGGGAGACCACGAGCATGACGGGGCCGTCGAGCGTCCCCGCCGCCAGCTCCAGATCCTGCCGCGAGACCTCGTCGATCCAGTGCAGATCCTCGACCACCATCACGACCGGTGCCCGCTGCATCAGGCCCATGATCAAGCGCGAGATCGCCTTGAAGACCTCGTGCCGGAGCTCGGCGGGAGGGAGGTTCAGCCCGTCGTCGAGCGGGATCGAGAGCATCCGACACACGAACGGGTAGACCTCGTCCAGATTCGGGTCCCACTCGCGGACGCCGCGGGCCACCTTGTCGCGGCGCGCCTGCGGCGCATCCGCCGGCTGGATCCCGAAGTGCCGCTCCAGCATCGTGATCCAGACGTAGTCCGGCATCGTCTGGCTGAGTGACGAGCAGCGCGCCTCGAGCAGGATGGCCTGCTCTCGCGCGATGCCCTGTTTGAACTCGTGAATCAGCCGCGACTTGCCGCTGCCCGCCTCGCCGGTCACCGCCACCATCTGTGCCAGGCCTCGCCCCAGGTGGCGAAAGCCGTCCAGTAGCTGGGCCAGGTGCCCCTGTCGGCCGACCAGCGGAGTGAGCGTGCGTAGCCCCGGCTCCGGCTCGTCGTGCTCGCAGCAGATCTGATAGGCGGTGACGGGCTCGCCCTTGCCCTTGATCTCGAAGGGACCCACCGGCTCCGCCTTGAAGCGACCCTTGAGGAGACGGTGGGTATCTGCGCTCACCAGCAGGGTTCCGGGCTGTGCCAGAGACTCGAGTCGCGAGGCCAGGTTCGTGGTGTCTCCGATCGCGGTGTAGTCCATCTTCGCGTCGGTGCCCACGGTTCCGACCACGGCGAGCCCGGTGTGGATGCCGACCCGCGCCTCGAGCTCGATACCGCGCGAGGCGAGTCGCCCGTCGGAGAACCGGCCCAGCGAAGTCTGGATCGCGAGCGCCGCACTCACGGCGCGCTCCGGCGCGTCCTCGCTGGCGATCGGAGCGCCGAACAGCGCCATCAGGCCATCGCCGGCGAGCTGGTTTACGACGCCGCCGTGGCGCTCGATCTCGCCCATGACGATCGCCAGATAGCGGTCGAGCAGCTCGCGGTACTCCTCCGGGTCGAGCGGCTCGGCGATCTCGGTGGAGTTCGCGATGTCGCAGAAGAGCACGGTGACCTGCTTCCGCTCTCCGGAGACCGGGCCGCGGGTGGCCCGGAGCTTGGGCGGCTCGAAAGCGGACTGGGGCGCGGGCTCGTCGCCGGCAACCGCGCTCCCGCAGTCGGGGCAGAACTGGAACTCGGGCCGGAGGGCGCTCCCGCAGCTCCGGCAGCGGGAGCCGGCGGGGGCGCCGCAGCGGTGGCAGAAGCGCTTCCCGGGGATCAGCTCGGCCTGGCAGTTGGTGCAGCGCATACGGACAGCCTCGGCACCCCACCCCCGGAGGTCAACCTGGCCTACACCTCCTCGTCCTCATCCACCGGCTTGGCCTGGACCGGGTGGGGGGCGTACTCGGGACCGTCGTCCCAGCCCGGAATGGCGGCCGCCGCCTCGAGCCACGACTCGGCGAGCGACGCCTCGAGGACAACCTCGTGCGTGTCGAAGTCCTCCACGGCGCCCTCCCACAGCTCCTGGCCACCGCTCTCCCACCAGCGGCGCGAAGGGTGCTCGAAGTCGATCGCGAGGCGGAGCAGCACCGAGACCCTACTTGCCCCTGACCGGCTTGAAGATCGGGAGGTTCGCCTCGGTCGCCACGTAGATCACGTTCGGATTCGTCGACAGGGTCTGGACCCACAGGTAGTGGAGGTAGGATTCGGAGAGCGTCGCGCGGATGATCTTCTGTGCCTCGGCCGCGCCCTTGGCTCGCGCCACCTCGATCTCGGCGTCCTTCCGGGCCTGCTCGAGCTCGAACTGCTTCTGCTGCACGCGCTGCTCCGCGGTGAGCTTAGCCTCGATGCTCTCCTTGAACTTGGCAGGCAGCGCCACGTCGCGCAGCAGAACGTCGACGATCTGGATGCCGCGCGGCTCGAGGTTGTCGCGCAGGAAGTTGTGGATCTTCGTGGCGATCTCCTTGCGGCCCGACGCGCTGTAGATGTTCTTCACCTCGTAGCCGCTCACCACGTCGCGCACGGAGTTACGGAAGTAGGGAATGATCAGCTTGGTCTGGTAGTCGCGGCCGACCGTCTTGCGAAGCTGCGGCGCCATCTCGGGCGCCACCTGGTAGAGCAGCGAGGTGTCCAGGCCCACGATCAGCCCCTCCGAGGAGGGGACGGGGGCCTGCTCCTTCAGCTCCTGGAGCTTCACGTTCCAGGTCTCGATCTGGCGCACGACCGGGAACTGGAACGTCAGCCCCTGGGGGACCGGCTCGTCGGCGATCTGGCCGAAGCTCATCTTGACGCCGACCTCGCCGTCCTCGATCACCACACAGGCGGTCGTGGCGAGCAACAGCGGTGCCAGCAGAGCCAGACGTGTAATTCGACGCATGAGTTGTACCTCCTCGTGCCCTGACCATGCCCCCCCGCGCCGCTTCCGTCGACCTCGAGAGGCCCCGGCGGGACCCAAGAGGCAGGTGCGAGGAGCCGAGAAGCTCTATATGCTGGGGAGTGAAAGACGGATGGACGACCTGCCATCACCAAGCCGCCGGCCACCTGAGGCCGTCTCTCCCGGGAGCCGGGGTGGAGGTCGACTGACCCGATGGACCTGATCGGTCCCCTGGCGCTGATCGTCGCCTGTCTCGCGGCCTCGGCCTTCTTCTCCGGGAGCGAGACCGCCCTGCTCCGGCTCCGGCAGCACGAGCTGGAGGAGGACGTCCAGGAGGCGAACGGGCCGGCGAGCCTCGCGGCACACTCGCTGCTCCGGTCCACCTCCCGGCTGCTGGTCACGATCCTGCTCGGCAACAACGTCGTGAACATCCTGGGCGCGGCCGTCGCCGCCGCGCTGGCGATCAGCTACCTGGGCGAGGAGCTCGGGATCCTGACCGCGACGGCGGTCATGACGGTGCTGGTGCTGGTCTTCGCCGAGGTGCTCCCGAAGGCCGTTGCGGCGCGCTACCCGCGCGGCGTGGCCTACGCGGTCTCGCTGCCGCTCTACCTGCTGCACCAGGGGCTGCGCCCGATCCACCTGCTCTTCGACCGGGCCATCGAGCCGTTCGTGCGCTGGATTACGGGCGTCCAAGCCGGGGACGCGGGTCCCAGCTCGGAAGAGCTGCTGCGCCTGGCGCGGAGTGCCCGGGAGGGCGCGCCTCAGGGCACGCCGCTCGCGATCATGGCGGCCGCAGGTCACGCGGCGGAGATGACGGTCGACGAGATCATGGTTCCGCGCACCGAGGTCGTCGCGTTCCCGATCGAGACGCCTCCGGCGGAGCTGCTCGAGAGCATCCTGGGCGAGCGCTATACGCGCGTGCCGATCTACGAGGGGTCGATCGACCGCGTCCGTGGCGTGATCCACATGAAGGATCTGGTGAAGCACGTCCGGGAAGGCGGCGGGGACCTGGACGCGATCCTGAAGCCGGTGCTCCGCGTGCCGGAGCGGAAGCCGATCCTGAACCTGCTCGCCGACATGCAGCGCGGCTTCGTGCACATGGCGATCGTCAAGGACGAGTTCGACGTGACGCTCGGGATCGCCACGCAGGAGGACGTGCTCGAGGAGCTGGTGGGCGAGATCCGCGACGAGTTCGATCGCGAAGAGCTGCTCGCGATCCGGCGCCTTCCGGACGGCAGCTACCGCGCGCTCGGGCGCGAGAAGGTTCGCGATTTCAACCGCGAGACCGGCTGGGACGTGCCCTCGGAGCCAGGAGATACGCTGAGCGGCCTCGTGTTCAACGCGCTCGGGAGGGCGCCGCGTCTGGGCGACCTGATGCAGGCTGCCGGCTACGACATCTTCGTCGCGGACATGTCGGGGAACCGCGTGACCGAGGTCCGCGTCGTGCAACGCCCGGAGGAGTCCAAGGCCGAGGCGGCCGAGGGGTAGCCCGCCCCTCGAGCGATCCTCGAGCCTCCCGCGCCGGTCCCGCCGGCGGCGCATGGCGCGCCACTGGCGACTTTTCGGCAGGGGGTGGTCAGGATGGGTCCCGATCGCCTATCCTTGGTCCCGGTTGGAGTGGGTCCAGGCTTCGTGCCTGGGAGAGGCCCGGAGCCCCACGCAACCGGATCCGTCCCCCCGCGCGGTGCGTGCACCGCCACGCCAGGGTTGGGATCTGCCATTTGGCTGCTGCTGCGGGCTCACAATCGATCGGTACGGGAGAATGAACATGCGCCTGATCTCCGGAATTCTGGTCCTGTTGCTGCCGCTGATGGCAGCCGCTCAGGAGTCGATGGAAGACGCCGTACCCGGCGTGCCCTTCCAGGAGGGGGAAGTCCTCAGCTTCGAGCAACTGGACAAGCTAAAGGACTACCTCCCGCCGGAATTCTGGGAGAACCGGGAGTACTTCTTCTACGAAGGCATGGAGGTCGAGATCGGCCCCTTCTTCCGCAAGTACGGCGCCGCGGACGCCTTCGACAAGGCCACCGAGCAGTACCGGGGGCAGGCCTCGATCGGCAGGGACGGCGCACTGGAGAACTACACCGCGGGTGTGCCCTTTCCGAACGACCTCATCGACTGCAAGGGCGATCCCGACGCGGGCATCAAGATCATCTGGAACTTCAACAAGGGCTGGAGCGGCGACGGCGCGGCGTCGACCTGGTCCTACACCTACTGGGACCGGGGTGAGCAGCTTCCCCTCTACTACGAGGGGACGGCCAAGGCGATCGGCCTCAAGAACCGGGTCGAGGCGCAGTACCTCGAGAACGACCGCAACATCTTCAAGAACGAGAAGCGCCTCTCGGCCTTCGGGATCGAGGTCGAGGCGCCGTTCGACGCGCGCGGCATCCTGATCATGAGCTACCGCTACGAGTCGGCCAACGGACCGCTGGACGAGGCCAAGAACGACGACACCTGGGTCTACCTGCCCGATCTGCGCCGCGTGCGGCGCATCTCGACGGCACAGCGCACCGACTCGGTCCAGGGCACCGACTTCACGATGGACGACCTGCGCAGCTTCTCGGGCATCCCGCCCCAGTACGGCTGGGAGTGCCTGGGCGAGGCGCAGATCATCGCGCCCTTCAACACCAAGACGCTCGCCTACCCGTACCGGGACGACTACAACTTCGGCCCCTACGGCTTCTCGTTCGCGAACGACCGCTGGGAGCTGCGCGAGGCGTGGATCGTGCGCTTCGACCCGAAGAACGACGACCACCCCTACCACCACAAGGACATCTACATCGACAAGGAGACGTACGAGCCCCTCTACAGCTTCGCGTACGACCGCAAGGAAGAGCTCTGGAAGATCATCTGGCACAACCACCGCTGGAGCGACGAGAACATCGCCGCCGACAAGGGCGACTGGTACGCCGGCTGGGAGGGCGTGCCCGAGCCGCGCGACCTGACGGTCATCAGCGACACGATCGTCAACGTCCAGACCGGCACCGGCAACCGGATCGAGTTCTGGGACAGCCACGGAACG
>CAZLBF010000296.1:0-5248 GCA_964557495.1 uncultured Myxococcales bacterium
CCGGCGTCGTGGTGCTCGGGCATCTCCGTCTGGTAGTCGGGAGTCGTGCCCGTGGTCTCGAGCTCCGCCGGCCCGTACCAGGGGTAGACCTTGACCGCCGCCTTCGTGAAGACGCCGAGCCCGCCGAGCGCTCCGCCGAAGCCGCGCATCGCACCGCGCAGCGAGAAGCCCGGGCCGTCGCCGCAGAAGTGGCTTCCCGAGGAGTCGAACGAGCCGAGCTGCACGATCCTCCCGTCCGGGGTCACCCACTCCACCCCCAGCAGGTTGCGGTTCGAGAACCCCATCGAGATTCCGTCCCACCCGTGCCCGAAGACCGAGGTCGCCGAGGCCAGTACCGAGGTCTGGGCCCCGGCCCCCACCATGTGCGTATTGAGCCCGTGCTTGAAGAGCTCGGTCTGGAGCTGGTTTCCGGTCACGTACGGCTCGACGATCACGAACATGTTCTTCTCGTCGATCTCGACGATGCGCTCCATGCGGCGGAGGTCGATCTGCACCACGTAATCCGGCCGCGTGGGCGCGTTCCACGCGCCGAGGCCGGTGCTCATCGCCTTGTACTGACAGCCGATGCGGTTGCAGATCCGGACGATCTCGGCGACCTACTCGGTTGTCTCCGGCAGCACGACGGCCAGCGGCCTCTCCATGTAGTTGGTGCCGCTGGTGAGCTCCGCGATGTACTGCCAGGTGTAGGTCTCGAGGATGTGCGGGTCCGCGGTGATCCAGCGCTCGCCGACCACCTTGCCGAGCTCGGCGAGGGCGGTCTGGCGCAGGGCCTCGATCTCCTCCGGGCTCCGATCGTCCTGGTAGATCTCACCTACGTATCCCATCTCTTCCTCCCCTCAGCTCGCCAGCGAGGCGTGAAGCAGATTGATCACGTTCTCGATGCGAATCGAGAAGTCCTGCGCGACCGCGGCGAGGTTGTCCTCGCTGCTCGGGCAGGCGCTGGCCACGACCTCGGCACCCACCTCGAGGGCCTCCTCCATGCGGTGCAGCGCAGTGTTGCGCACGAACTCTGCGTACCCCGCCGCGCTGAGCACCCCCTGGTCGCCGCACGAGAAGGCGTACTCGCGGCGGCGCTGGAACTCGACGAGCTCGACCCCGGGAATCGCAGAGAGCAGGCGGCGAGGGGGATCGTAGACCCCGTGCGTGCCGCGGTTTACGTGGCGCGGCGGGTCGTAGGTGATGAGCTGTCCCATGACCTTCCGGATCTGTCCGTTCCACGCCTGGAGCGGCTCGGAGAGCCGGCCCAGGGTATCCGGATCGTGATACGCGACGCGCGCGGCGAGCCGCTGACTCGGCACCAGCTTCTGCTCCGCGACGAGCTGGTCGAGCAGCTCAACGGCGTGCACGATCTGCACGTCGCCGAGCTCTACCACGTTGGGCGCGTGCGCGCGCAGGGTGTTGAAGTCGAGCGCGTCCGCGCAGAGCACCGTCTGGGCGCCGCTGCTCCGGATTGCCTCCGCGACGCGCTGCGCCTGCCGGTCGAAGCGCTCCTCGTCCCCGATGTCGAGCGCCACGCGCCCGGTGCTCGGCTCGTCGTCACCGAGCAGCCCGAACGAAACTCCGGCGCGCTGCAACAGGTCGACCAGGTTCAGCAGCGTCTTGCGGTGCCGCGCCTCGAGCGCATAACGATCGCCGACGAACAGCAGCGTCGTCGCGCCGTTCATCCCCGCCCCGAGCCCGGCCTCGCGGATCCAGTCTCCCTTGCGGCCCTCCTCCGGGAGGACGTGGCCGGCCTCGTCCAGGCGCTCCAGCAGCTTCTGGTGTCCTGGGAGCGGCCCCGCGCGTCGGAAGGACTCCGCTCGCAGCGCGTACATTCCCGCGACGGTCTCGATGTCGGAGTGGAGCTTGACGCTGATGTCGCAGCCACCACACAGGAAGCACTGGAAGATCGCGTGGCGCGCCTCGTCGCTGATGGACTCGATTCGCTTGTTCGTCAGGCTCATACACATGACGAGGCGGCCCTCGCCCGAATGGCTGTGCAGCTTGTACTCGAGGTAGGAGGGGCAGATCGACGAGAACTTCTGCGACCGCACCACGGCCAGCGGCGGGAACTTGTCCATCGACAGCCGCGCGAGCTTGCTGTTGAAAGTCAGGAGATCCTGAAGGGTGGGGTGGCTAGACATGGGCGGCACCTCCCAGCGTCAGGCGACCCGGCGCCAGGATGTGGTCCGGGTCGAAGATCTCCTTCATCTCCTCGAAGATCCAACGCGAGGACTGCGCGGCGGCCATCGCCGGCTCCGCCCATGCGCCATGCGGTCTCGAGAAGAACGCGCCAGACTCGATCAACGGTCCGGCCGCGCGGGCGCAGAAGCTGCGTACCGCTGCCAGGTCCGCGGCGTCGTCGGCGTCGGCCGCGACGATGAACTCGAGGTGGCAGCAGCGTCCGCCGAGCTGCGGCTGCAGGTAGCGGCCGACGCGCTCCGTCTCGATCCCCTCCGCTCGCGCCAGCTCGTCGAAGCGGGCGATGAGCGCGGCGGCGCGGTCCATGGTGGTCTGGAAGTAGACGGTGTCGTGCGCTCCCCGTGCCCGGTCGCGCCAGTGCGCTGCCCCGCCGCTCTCCCGCTCCGGGGCGCGGGTCTCGGCGTCCGTGAGGAGCGCCAGAAGCTCGGAGTGGGTGAGGAGCGGAGGTGGGCGCAGCCGAGCGCCTTGGTTCTCGGCCTCGCGCCGCGCCTCCCTCGCCAGGTAATCCGCGCGCTCCTCCGGGAAGTGCTCGATGCCCGACACCGAGTAGATCAGGTTCCAGGCGTCGGCTTCTCCGAGCGCCCGCTCGCGCTCCTGCGCATCGCGCGCCACGATGTTGGCCAGCGACTCGCGGTCGACCAGGAAGTGGATGTCGGTGAGCTTGCCGTGGAACTGGCGGTAGCTGGCCTCGACGAGCGGCTCCAGGCGGTCGGAGCCCGCGACCTCTAGACGCTGAACCTTCGGCTGCACCTCGCACTTGGCCGAGCACCAGGTGACCAGTCCGAGCCCACCCTGCGCGCCCTGCACGAGCCGCATCCAGTCGTTCTGGCCCGGCCCCATGGGTCCCTTCTGAAACTCTCCGGCTCCCCACTGCTGCTCCAGCGTGCCCGGGCCGCCGGCCGAGCCGGTGCGCAGTAGATCCCCGGTGCCGAAGATGACCTCGACGCAGAGCAGGGGGTCGGCCAGGTCCCATTGGAAGCGCGGCTGGATCACCGGCTCCCGATCCAGGTAGGCGGACAGCGCCGACTTACCGGGGCGCGGAAGCAGCGACGTCAGGGTCCGCAGCCCGTGCGGCCGCACCTGCGACGCCAGCTCCTGAAAGCTCACGCCCGGCTCGAACAGTGCCACCCGGTTGCGTCGATCGATCTTGATCACCTGCTGCATGCCCGAGAAGTCGAGGATCCAGGCGCCCTTCGGCAGGTTCAGGGAGGCGCGCCGATGCGGCGCCGCGGAGCTGGCCGGCACCAGCGGTCTCCGCTGCTCGCGCGCCCACCGTACCGTCGCCGCGAGCATCTCTGCATCGCGGACCGTCACCACGGCCTCCGGATCTACACCCTCCGGTGTAGCGTAGCGTCGGCAATGAGCTTCCTCTCGGCTGACGTCGTCGGGATACGGGAAGGCTCCCGCCTCTTGAGTCATGTCGACACTCCTCTCGCTTCCGCCGTCTCGCCTCGCGTCGCGTAATCCTCCTCCGGGAGGAGGATGCGCAGCTGGAGGTCAGTCACCTTGTGGGCGAGCGCGGCCGGCTCCATCGGCGTCTCCGCGATGAAGAGATTCCACTCGATCAGCTCCAGCATTCCCCCGAAGAGGTAGATCGCGGCGAATTCCGGGTCGGCGCACCGGTACAGGCCCGCCCGCGTCCCCGCCTCGAACTCCGCCGCCATCGCAGCCACGATCTCGCTCTGGACCCTGCGCACCCGGTCCTCGGTCTCGGCGTTCCGGGCCAGGCCCTCGCGCAGCATCAGGCGGAACACGTCCCCGTGCTGCTGGATCTGCTCGAAGATCCTGAGGTGGCGCGCGTAGAGCGCCTGCTCGGGGGGCGGGCAGCCGGGGCTCGTCCAGTCGACCGGCTGCACGAACTGCAGGATCTGGCGGCCCTGCTCCTCGACGAGCGTCCGGAACAGGGACCGCTTGTCGCGGAAGTACTGGTAGAGGGTTCCCCGGGCGATGCCGATCGCGACACAGATGCGGGCGATGCTCGCCTTCTCGTAGCCGTACTCGGAGAAGACGCGCAGGGCGGCGGCGAGGATCTGCTCTCTCCGGCGGTCTGCGCGCATCGGGTCGGCTCCTGAACTGACATGTCAGTTCTAGTCGCTTTCCGCACTGACGTCAACTACTTTCCCTGTTCGCGTTTTGTCCGGATCCGAAGCCCGCACCGGCCGCGCGACGGCTTCTGCTTTCGGGAGGGCCGCGCGAGGCGGGCGCTGTCATACAGAAGGCCGCCTCGCGCGACAAAAGGACGGATGAACGGTGTTACCCAAAGAGCTCGAGAGCCAGGTGATGGCCCTGCACTCGGGCAGCTTCAGCTGGGCACTCCGCTGCTGCGGCGGCGACCGCAGCGAGGCCGAGGACGTCTTGCAGAGCACCTACGTGAAGATCCTCGAGGGACGCGCCCGCTACCGAGCCGAGGCGAGCCTGAAGACTTGGCTCTACTCGGTGATTCGGCGTACGGCAGCCGACCGCCAACGCCGGCATGCTCGCCGCGAGCGCATCCTGGGGTGGCTCGGCAGGACGCCCGCGGCGCCGTCCCCCACACCCGAAGGCGAGTTCGAGAGGCAGCGCGAGCGCGAGGTGCTCAAGAGGGCTCGACGCGAGCTCACCCCGCGCCAGAGCGAGATCGTCGACCTGGTCTTCGACCACGAGCTCACGCTGAGCGAGTCCGCTGCCGTGCTCGGCATCTCGGTCGGAAGTGCGCGCACGCACTACGACCGCGCCAAGAAGCAGCTGCGGCGCACACTCGGGGAGGATCGCGATGAGTGACGTCCCCGAGTTCGGGCGCATGTGGCAGGCCGCGCGTGTCCAGGTCGTTCAGCGCCGCCGGCGCCGCCGGCAGGTGCTCGCGACGACGAGTGCGGCGGCCATGATCCTCGGCGCCGTCCTGCTCTCAGAGCTGCCACTGCAGCCGGTGAGCGACCTCGAGGGGGATCTGCGCATGGCCGCGGAGCTCTCCCGGCGGATCGAGACCTGGGAAGGTCCCCTCGACTCGCTGCTCGACGCCCCGGGGAGTGCGTGGCTCGAGACCACGCCCGAGTTCGGAGACGTCGAGATCCAGGGATGGCTCGAAGAC
>CAZLBF010000297.1:0-7237 GCA_964557495.1 uncultured Myxococcales bacterium
CGAGCGGTTCATGAAGATCTGGCACTGCCCCAAGCCGGTCGTCGGACAGGTTCACGGCTTTGCCATGGGCGGGGCGACCGATCTGGTGCTGTGTTGCGATCAGCTGTTCATGGCGGACGACGCCTACATTGGCTACGCGCCGTCGCGGATCTTCGGAACCCCGACGACGATGCTGTGGATCTATCGACTCGGCCTGGAGCACGCCAAGCAGTTCCTGCTCACCGGCGAGGCGATCGACGCCGAGACCGCGCTCCGCATCGGCCTGGTGTCTCGCGTCTATCCCGCAGCCGAGCTCTCGGCGCGCGTCGAGGAGTACGCGAACCGCTTCCAGCACATCCCGGCGAACCAGCTTGCGCTCAACAAGCTGCTCGTCAATCAGGCCTTCGAGAACATGGGCCTGCGCACGACCCAGCTGCTCGGGACCCTGTTCGACGGGATCACGCGGCACACCGAGGAGGCCTATCGCTGGGCCGAATCGTTCGCCGAGAAGGGCTTCCGCGAGGTGATCCGCGAGCGCGACCGGCCCTGGAAGGATTACGGCGAGCGCGATAAGAGCTGAGTAGCGCTTCTAGAGGCAGTAGACGGGCCGGGCGAACGCGTCGCATCTCGGTGTCGCGCGCGTGCTAGTCTCGCTCTCGAGTCGAGGAGACCCACAGTCGATGAAGCGCGCACACATCCTCGGGATGGGCTCCTACGTGCCCGACCGGGTCGTGAAGAACGAGGAGATCTCGTTCCTCAACGACCAGCACGTGCGCTGCGACGAGCAACAGACCGACACCAACGACGAGTGGATTCGCGCCCGCTCCGGCATCGAGGAGCGCCGCTACGTCCCGAACGACGCCTCGGTGGCCTGTAGCGACCTGGCGCTCGAGGCGTCGCGGCGGGCGCTGGCGGATGCCCACGTCGAGGCCGGGGAGATCGACTGCATCATCTTCGCGACGCTCTCACCGGACATCCACTTCCCCGGGACGGGCGTGTTTCTCCAGTCCAAGCTCGGCCTCGACGGCGGCGAGGGCTGCGCCTGCTACGACATCCGGCAGCAGTGCAGCGGCTTCCTGTACGGCCTCCAGATGGCGGATGCCTTCGTGCAGGCCGGGATCTACCGGAGAGTCCTGCTCGTCGGGGCCGAGATTCACAGTCACTCGCTCGACTTCTCGACGCGCGGCCGCGACGTGACGGTCCTGTTCGGCGACGGGGCAGGGGCAGTGGTGATCGGGCCCGACGAGGCCCGCGACGATCGCGCAGGCATTCTCTACACCGAGGTTCACGCCGACGGCTCCGGAAAGTGGGATCTGTACCTGAAGCTGTTCGAGATCAACCAGCTCCCCTACTTCTCGTACGACCCAAGAGATCGCGAGCAGAACGAGAACCTGTACCCCCAGATGAACGGCAAGAAGGTCTTTGTCCAGGCCGTTCGCCGTATGTCGATCGCGACCCACACCGCCATGGAAAAGACGGGTCTCAGCTGGAACGAGATCGACTGGTTCGTGTCACACCAGGCCAACCTGCGGATCAGCCAGGCGGTCGTGGAGCACGCGCAGATCCCCGCGGAGAAGGCGCTGAACTCGATCCAGTGGTACGGAAACACCACCGCAGCCACGGTGCCCCTGACGATCGATCACTGGCGCCAGCACGGGAAGGTCAAGCCGGGCGACCTCGTGCTCTCCACGGTATTCGGCTCGGGCTACACCTGGGGGGTGGCGATCTTCGGCGTCTAGGACGGGCTCCCCGGGACGTTGCTGAACTGGATCTGCACGTCCTGGCGTTCCGCCTCGCTCGCCTTGAAGTACTCGCGCGGCGTGTAGCGGAGCATCCGGGCGATGAAGAGGTCGGGGATCTGCTCGATCCTGACGTTGAACACGTTCACCGCGTGGTTGTAGAACTCGCGCCGGTCGGCGATCTGATCCTCGATCTCCGAGATGCGACTCTGCAGGTGCTGGAAGCTCGAGTCCGCCTTCAGATCGGGATAGCCTTCGGCCAGCGCAAAGAGCTTGCGCAGCGCCCCCTCGAGCTGGGCGTTGGCCTCGGCGGTCTCGCCGACGCCGCGCGCACTCGTCATCGCATTGCGCGCCTGGATCACTCGCTCGAGCGTCTCGCGCTCGTGCGCCATGTAGCCCTCGACGGTGCTCACGAGCTTGGGAAGCTCGTCGTGTCGCTGCTTGAGCAGCACGTCGATGTTGCTCCAGGATCGACCGGTCTGCTTGTCGAGGTTGATCAGGCCGTTGTAGAGCGTCACGAAGTACGCACCCACGGTGATCGCCCCCACCAGAAGAATCAGCAGAATCAGAAGTGCAGTCACGGCTAGATACCTCCCAGGGACCAGGCCAGATAGGCGATCCCACCCACGAACAGTGCTCCCCCGCCGAAGACGCCTCCGAACGCCTTCCAGCGCAGCGACCCCACGAGTCCGCGCTCGTCGCGGCTCGAGAGGACGAACATCTCTCCGGACGAGCCGCGCGCGATCACGACCCGGTCCTCGACTCCTTCTGCGGTCACGTCCGCGACCGCCTGCCCCCGTGCGCGATCCCACTCGAGGTCCGACACCACGCCGTCGCCGTCGAGGTCGAACCGCTGCAGCTTGGAGGGGTCCGACTTGATCTCGCGCAGCTTCTCGGTCACGCGGTGCGTCCTCTCGCGGCGCAGGTCGGGGCGGTCCTGCGCGACGCCAAGCACGTAGACCGGCTCGCCGATGCCGATGTGCCACTCCCGAAACCGGTACGTGCCGCGGAAGAAGCCGGTGCGCACGCCGCAGGAGTCCCGGTAGGCCTCGACCGCGGCCGGCACCGAGCCCAGGCGGTTGTCCTGGAACCGGTACGCTTCGGGGAGGTGGGCGTCCGATCCGTCCGGCAGCACGAGCACGCGGCCCGTCTCGTCTCGAACGTGGAAGGGCGGGTTCTCCACCTCGTGGTGCCGGGTGACCCAGCGGCTGCCGTTCTTGCTCGAGCGAAGCTCCTCGACCCGCACCTCGTAGTAGGCGACCGACTTGCCCGTGAGGGGCGCGACGAGCGGCTCTTCCGCCTCGGCCGTCCCGATCACCTCCACCGAGCCCATCGGGAGCGAGCGGATCTTGCAGGTGGGCGTGTTCTCGATGCGCCTCAGGGTCCGCAGGTCCCTGAACCCCTTGACGAAGAAGAGGCTCCCCGCGAACGCGGCCGCGCCGGCGTGAAGCATCGCGTTGTCCGGGATCGAGAAGCCTGCCAGCTGCACTTACGCACTCTCCCCGAAGAAGCATCGGCACGGGAGGCGCGCGATATGACCCCCGCCGGGCCCGCTCGAGCGGTTCTGCTAACGTGCCCCGGATGCTTCGGAGCCTTCGTGGGCCGGTCGCGGCTGGCCTGTGCTGCTTGGCGCTGGCGGCCTGCCACAGCTCGCCGCAAGTATCGGAGGCGCCGGGGCCGGGCTACCGCTTCCGCGGCGTGTACAAGCCCATCGAGACCGCCGAGGCGGCGCGACTCTCGGCCAAGTACCCGGAATTCTTCGAGGTCCTGATGGCGGGCTACGCTTCCGAGGATGCCGACGCGAGGGTCGTGCGCGCGGACCTCGTCCGCGAGCCGACGGACGCGAGCAGCTATGACGCGTTGAACGCCGTCGCCGTCGTCTTCTTCGAGCTTCACCGGCGCTCCGAGCGCGCTCGGGGGGGTGGAGCGAGTGAGTTCCTGAGAGCGAACTTCCGCGCCACCAAGGTCATGGCCGTCGCTTGGCGCGCCTACGGCGAAGTGGACGATCCGCGGCTACGTTCTGCGATCTTGGACTTCTACGAAGACATGTTGCTCGGCAACAAGCCCGGCCTGCGAGCCGTGCGGGGGCGCTTCACGCCGACCGTCGAGTCCCTGCTCAAGTGGGAGACCCAGCCCGAGCTGCGCGCGCGCATCGAGGGCCTGGTCGCCGAGGCCTCCGAGTTCCAGAGGAGCGGTCGCTGATGCCGGTGATCGTCGCACTGCTGCTGCTGCTCGGGGCGAGCACCGCCGGGGCGCAGGCGGTCTCCGATCCCAACATCGCACGCGAGGCCCACGGGATCTCGAGCGACATCATGAGCCCCTACTGCCCGGGTCGCACTCTTGCCGACTGCCCGAGCCCCAATGCAGCCGCGCTGCGCGAGGAGGTCCGCGAGCTCCTGACCGCGGGCGTGCCCGCGGGCGAGGTCCGCGCCCGCCTGGAATCCCGCTTCGGCGACCAGATCGTGGGCGTACCCCGGAGCATCTGGGGCTGGATCCTGCCCGTTCTCGCGCTGCTCCTCGGTGCCGTCGCCCTCGTCATGGCGCTCCGCCGCATGCACGGCCGCACCACCCCCTCCACTGCCATCGACCCCGCCCTGGAAGCCGAGCTGGACCGCGAACTAACCGACCACAACCTCTAGCTTCTTCCGGCCGGGTAACGGCGGGCGGGTCTTTCCGGCCTAACGGCGAGCTGAGCTCGCCTTGCCGGCCTTCGCTCGGCTCCGCCTCGCTGCGCGCGCCGCTACTGCGGCGCTTGCTCTACCCGCAAGACGGGACCGCGCCCACCCACGACCGCTGAGGCCAGCAAGCGCTGCGGCAGCAGCGCGCGCAGCGAGGCGCAGCCGAGCGTAGGCGGGTGGCCGAGGCCGCCCTCGGCCGGGACCCGAAGAATGGCGGCCGCAACCCTCGCGCCTGTCGGACGCGCTCTCGGTAAGAGAGTCGGTCGTCGTTCGAACCGGTTGTTCGACTGACCCGACACAAGGGGTCGGTGAAGGTCATGTTGCTCAGGGCTGCAACTCTGCCCGCCGGTGGTCCCTCTTTCTCTTCCAACTCTGGATGATCGGTCCCGGTCGCTGTCAGGGAGCGGCCGCCGGGAGAAGCATCGGCCCTACGCCGCTGGAACTCAAGACTTGACAGAAGTGCATTTCTGCTGTCCGCGCCGCCTGCGCACGCGCGCAATCGGAAGGGCTCCCTTCGGCGCAAGCGCGAATTTCCTATGCTCATCCGTCGAAGCCCGCGGCTAGTGTGGGACTGCGAGCCAGTGGAGGGATCCATGTTCATCGCGACGAACCGCTTCCAGATTCGGGAAGGGCGCGAGGAGGACTTCGAGCAGGTCTGGAGGGGACGGGACTCCTACCTCGACGAGGTTCCCGGCTTCAAGCAGTTCCAACTGCTTCGTGGCTCCACCGAGGAGGGGATCACGCTCTACGTCTCGCATTCGCTCTGGGCCTCGCGCGACGCGTTCGAGGCGTGGACGCGCTCCGAGGCCTTCCGCAAGGCGCACTCGCGGGCCGGCTCGCCCGAGGGCGTCGTCGCCGGGCATCCGAAGCTCGAGACCTTCGAGGTAGTGCTCTAGCCCGTTCCTCGCTCGAGACCGTTCATATTTGTCCCGACTTCTACCCACTCGCGAGAAGTCCGGACACGATCTCGGATGCGCAGCATCGGGCCGATCCCTGCGCGCGCGCACCGCTCTCTCGGGTCGGGGCGTTTCCGGGTACGGATCCTGCTTCTCTGGTGGACGTCCGACGTCACCCTCCTTCGTCGGGCTATCGCGGCGCTTGCCGGCGCCGGAGTCAGGGAGAGTAGGGCACTCCCAGTCTCCTCGTGCTACCACCCTCGCCAGGGCGAAGCCCATGATCTCCCAACCGGCGCCGGCAGCAACGCGATGTTCGTAGTGACTCGCAGCGGACACGGCACCGACGCGCCGATGTCCGCGCAGTCTAGAGGGAACGCGACGAGAAGGGGCTCGCAGGAGGCTCGACCTCGCGCCGCAGGCTCTCTGCAAGCTCGCGCAGACCGAGAGCCGCCTCGCGCTTGAGGGCGTCGCCCTCCGTCGTCACCGGCGCCTCCTCCCGTTCGACCCGAACGCCGCGCAGCTCGCCGCCGAGCAGCCGGATGCGTGCGGCGGGCCCCAGCGGACGTGGATGCAGGCCGGCGATCTGAAGGCGCTGGCGGAGGTCCAGCTCCTGCCCCGCCGCATCGCTCAGACTCTGGTCGTAGCCGTTCACCCGGAAGAAGCTCTCCCGATCGACCGAGAAGCTGTGCCCTTCCGTTACGGGGCGCTCGGGCCAGCCGAGGGCGATGCCCAATGCCTGGATCCGGTAGCGCGCGTTCTCGACGATGCGACGGAGCAGGGCATCGAGCCGCTCAGGGTCGTCCGGCGAGCGCTCGATGCACCCCCCGACGAGGTAGCGCCTCTCGCGCCGCGCGCGCAGGTGCGCTTCGACGAAGCCGCGCGGTGCGACCGAGCGGCCGCTCAGAAAGACCAGGTGCTCGCCGCGGCTGCGGAGCACCGCGCGGTTCAACGCGTCCGCCCGGCGACCGTCCGGCTGCGGGACGTGCTCGATCCGGGCCGGGCCCCTCGCGGCGCGCTCGCGGATGCACTCCGCGACCTCGAGACCCGCTCCGAGGTCGGCGACGAGGACCTCGAAGTCCAGACTCGACTGGCTCGCGAGGCTCCGAAGTGACTGATCGAGCAGGTGCGGCTGGTTGAACGTCGACACGATCAGGCTGGCTCGTGGCGGCATCTGCCTGAGGATAGCGCCCTCGCCGATCGCCACCAAAGGGCGTACCTTCGAGGCGAGGTTGTCTCGAGGAGGCGCAGGATGAGCAACGGCTGGAATGTGGGAACCATCGAGGCAGCGGGCCGGAGCTATCGCATCCACCGCCTCGCGGCGGTCGAGGAGGCGGGACTCGGAGAGCTTTCGCGGCTACCGCGCTCGATTCGCGTGCTGCTCGAGAACCTGCTGCGTCACGAGGGTTCGGGCTCCGTCACTCGCGACGACGTGGCCGCCCTCGCCGGCTGGCGCAGCGACGGTCGGAACGACCGCGAGATCGCGTTCCGTCCGGCGCGCGTACTGCTTCAGGACTTCACCGGAGTGCCGGCGGTCGTCGATCTCGCGGCGATGCGCGACGCGATGGTCGCCATGGGCGGCGACTCCGCGCGCATCAATCCGCTGCGCCCCGCAGACCTGGTCATCGACCACTCCGTCCAGGTCGATCACTTCGGGAGCCCGGACGCCGTGACGCGCAACGCCGAGATCGAGTTCCAGCGGAACCGCGAGCGCTACGAGTTCCTGCGCTGGGGCCAGTCGGCGTTCGATCGCTTCCGCGTCGTTCCGCCCGGCACGGGCATCGTCCACCAGGTCAACCTCGAGTATCTGGCTCCCGTCGTCTTCGGCGAGGAGACTCCCGACGGCCTCGTCGCGTTTCCCGACACGCTCGTCGGCACGGACTCTCACACGACCATGGTCAACGGCCTCGGCGTCGTCGGCTGGGGCGTGGGCGGGATCGAGGCGGAG
>CAZLBF010000298.1:0-4104 GCA_964557495.1 uncultured Myxococcales bacterium
CGCCCGTGCGCTCCCTCGTTGTGAAGCCGCAGGCGCGCAAGGGCCAGGCTCGCGCCGATTCGATCCTCGCGGTTCTGCTTGCGCTCCGCGCAGGCGAGGGACTCGTCGGCCGCGCTGCGAGCCCGTTCGAGATCCCCCTCCTCGAGACACGCGCGCGACAGCGCCGAGAGGGCCGAGCCCTCGCCCTCGCTCGGTACGCCGGACTTGCGGGCGAGCGCGAGACCCCGCTCCAGTGCCTCGATTGCGGCGGACCACTCCCCGGCGGCCGCGTGCACCCAGCCCGAGCTCAGGGTTGCCACCGAGGTCCAGAGCGGACTCCCGATGCGAGCGGCGACCTCGAGCATCTCGCGCGCGGCGCGCTGTGCCGCTCCGACGTCACCCCGAGCCCGGGCGATCAAGCTCGAGATGCCGAGCGAGTCCGCCTCCCAGTTCGCTGCGCGGTACCGCCTCGAGAGCGCGAGCGCCTGGTCCGCCACCTGCTCGGCCTCGTCGAGCCGCCCCAGGTGGGCGAGCACGTGGGCGCGGTTGATGTAGTAGCCGAGGTAGGCGCCCCGCGAGACCAGGTCGTCCGTCAGCTGCCGGGCTGCGTCCACGCACTCCGCCGCCTCGTCGAACGCCTCGAGGGCGCCGAGCGCATCGCCCCGCTTGAGGCGGCTGAGCCCCGCCTGGAAGCCGAGCACGAAGCGGCAGCGCAGATCATCGGGTGGGGCGATGCGCTGCCCCTCTCGGATCAGCTGCTCGTGACGCTCGAGGTCGCCGACCTGCTGTGCCCGGATCGCCCCGATGACCAGCAGCGACAGCCGGGCCTCGAAGTCGTCGAGCTCGACGGCCAGGGCCAGCCCCTCCTCGAAGATCTCATCTAGTACCTGCTCGGAGAACGAGACGAGCTGCACGCAGGCCGACAGGCGCAGCCGGGCAGCCTCGGCACCCTCCGGCGCGCGGGCCGCGAGCGCGTGCGCCTTCTCCAGGTGGCGCAACGTGGACTCGAGGTCGTTTCCGGTGAGCCAGGCGACGGCCCGAAGATTCCAGCGCGCAGCCTTGAGGGCATCGCCCGCGGCCTCCCAGTGGTGCGCGAGCAGCGCCGAGCGCTCCTCCAGCTTCTCGGTGTCGATCTGCTCGATGGCGCGCGCCACCGCCCCATGGATCTGCTCCCGAGCGGCCGCGAGCTGCGAGTCGTAGGCCACCTCCTGCGTCAGGGGGTTCTTGAACGCGTACTCCACCTCGGGGAACAGCGCCTCCACGCGCAGGAACTCGCCGTCCTGCAGCGTCATCAGCGCGCCCGCAAAGTCGGAGTCCGAGAGCTCTGCGATCTGGTTGAGCAGCGGCTCCCGGAAGCGCTTACCGATCACGGAGGCGATCTGCAGGAGCCGCTTCTCCCGGTCGCCCAGGCGGTCGACGCGCGCAGCCAGGATCGGCTGCACGCTGGCGGGGATCTCCAGCTGCTCCACGGCGCGACTCGCGCGGTAGGCACCCCGGGCTCCCTCGAGCGCGTCCGACTCGACGAGCGACTGCACCACCTCCTCGGTGAAGAACGGATTCCCGCCGGCCCGCTCGATGATGCGCTCGCGAACCGGGGCGAGCGTGGGGTCGCGCCCGAGCAGGTCGTCGAGCAGCGCCTCGATCGCCTCCCGCCCGAGCGGCTCGAGGGCGAGCGAGCGGCCCCACGCGGCCTCGAGCCAGCCCGCCTCGTACTCGGGGCGGTAGTTCACCAGCAGCAGCGTCCGGGTGTCGCGAACGGCATCGGCCAGCTCGGTCAGCGCCTCGCCGCTCCCGGGATCGATCCAGTGGATGTCGTCGAAGAGCAGGACCGAGGTGCCGCGAACGCTCTTCGCGCGAACGAGCCGCCGCAGGAACTCGAACAGCTCGCGCTTGCGCGTGTCCGGATCGACGGCGGGGGGCGGGTCCCCGGGGTCGCCGACCCCGAGGAAGTCGAAGACGTAGGGGAGCTGCTCCGGAGCGGCGTCCCCCAGCAGCACGAGCGTTCCCGCGATCTTCTTGCGCGCGTCCTCGTCGCTGTCCGCATCCGCGATCGCGAACAGGCCGCGCAGCAGCTCGCGCACGGGCAGGAACGGAATCGTCACGCCGTGGGAGGGGGAGTGCGCCTTGTAGACCGACGCACCCTGCTCCAGACAGCGCTCCACGAACTCCAGGCAGAGGCGGCTCTTGCCGAGCCCCGCCGCGCCGACGACGCCCACCGCGCGGCCGTCGCCGCTCAGAGCGTCGGAGAGTGCGGCGTCGAGGGCCGCCATCTCGCCCTCGCGCCCCACGAAGCGCGAGAAGCCGCGTGCCTCCGAGACGTCCAGCCGGGTTCGCGAGGGTCCGACGCCCGAGAGCTCCCAGACCCGGATCGGCGCCCGCACTCCCTTGAGCTCGAACTCGCCGAGGTCGCGAAGCTCGAAGAAGCCCGTCACCAGGCGCGCGGTGTGATCGCTCAGGTAGGCACTCTCCGCCGGGGTGAGCTGCTCGATCCGCTGCGCGAGCCCGACGGTGTGACCCTGAGCGGTGTAGTCCATCCGGAGGTCGTCGCCGATCTTTCCGACGATCACCTCGCCGGAGTTGAGACCCATGCGGACCGAGAAGTTCAGGCCCCGGGTTCGGCGCAGCCCGTCGGCGTACTCGCGCAGCGCCTCGCGAATGTGGAGCGCGCTGTAGCAGGCGCGATGCGCGTGATCCTCGTGTGCGATCGGCGCGCCGAACAGCGCCATGATCCCGTCCCCGGTGTACTGGTTGATGGTCCCCTCGAAGCGGTGGACGCCCTCCGCGAGGATCTGAAAGAACTGGTTGAGGATTTCGTGCCACTCCTCCGGATCCACGGCCTCCGCGAGCTCCATGGAGCCCTTCACATCGGCGAACAGGACGGTCACCTGCTTGCGCTCCCCCTCGAGCGCGGAGCGGTGGGTCAGGATCCTCTGCGTCAGGTGCTGCGGGGTGTAGGCGCGCGGCTCCCGCGCCGGCGGCGTGGCGGGAGCGGCCTCGAGCGCCCGCCCGCACTCGTTGCAGAACCTGGCGCCTCCGGGGTTCTCGCGCCCGCAGCTCGGACAGCTCACTTGGTCATCCTCGTCGAACCGGGGGGCGCCGACAAGCCGGGGCGGCCGAGCGGGCCCCTGGCCGGGGACTGGGGTAATCTGCGCTCCCCTTGGCGCCCTCGCTACGCCAACCCGGTAAGAAATCCGGGCTAGGGATCGGGCTCGACTTCGGCACGACCAACAGCGCGCTGGCGGTCGCGGAGCCGGGCGGGAAAGCCGCCACCCTGGCCCTGTTCCGGTCCTCGTCCGGACCGACGGCGACCTTCCGCTCGGTGGCCTTCTTCGGCCGCGAGGAGCCGGGGGCCCCGACGGAATCCGCCGCGGGACCGAGCGCCATCGAGCGCTACCTCGAGCTCTACGAGGAGCGACGGCTGCTCCAGTCGCTCAAGTCGTTCCTCGCGAGCCGCCTGTTCACCCGGACCCGCGTGTTCGGCCGCGCGGCCGAGCTCGAGGACCTGATCGCCCTGATCCTGCGCACGCTGCGCGAGGAGGTGGAGGAGTCCGCGGGTCCGCTCGGCGGGCCCGTCGTAGTCGGGCGACCCGTGCACTTCGCCGGAGCCGAGGACGCAGACGACGACGCGTTCGCGGCCGAGCGTCTGGCCGCCGCGCTCGAGCGGGCGGGCGTCACCGAGGTGGTGTTCGAGTACGAGCCGGTGGCCGCCGCCTATCACTACGAGCAGGGCCTGGAGCGAGACGAGCTGGTCCTGATCGCCGACTTCGGGGGCGGCACCAGCGACTTCTGCCTGATGCGCGTGGGTCCCGGGCTTCGGGGTCAGCGCCGCGGCGGGGACGACATCCTGGGCACCGACGGCGTGGGCATCGCGGGCGACGCGTTCGACGCGCAGCTGGTGCGCAACCTGGTCGCGCCTCGGCTGGGCAAGGGCACGCGGCACCGGGGCGAGTTCGGCCGCTCGCTGCCGATCCCCGCCTGGATCTACACCGACCTGGAGCGCTGGCACCACCTGTCGTTCATGCGTTCGCCCCGGACCCAGGGAGTTCTGCACGACCTGCTGTCCCGTGCCTTCGAGCCCGACGGGATCCGGGCCCTGATCCACATCGTGAACCGCGAGCTCGGCTA
>CAZLBF010000299.1:0-6485 GCA_964557495.1 uncultured Myxococcales bacterium
ATCAGCGACTCGACGCGCGCGTCCAGGTCCGGCACCTCGAGCCGCGCCTCCTCCAGGTCGAGGCCGAGCACGCGATCGAACTCGCGCACCAGGGCCCACTTCTCCACGCCCCCCAACTCGGATGAGCGCAACACCTCCCAGAGCACGGCGAGCGCCTGGGGCGCGTTCAGATCGTCGGCGATGGCCGCGCGGAAGCGGGCGCGGAAGCCGTCGGCCGCCTCCGCTCCCCGGGCATCGGTCGCCTGGCGCAGGTCGATCGCGTGCCGAACCAGGCGCTGATACGAGGTGCTGGCGCCCTGGATCGCGGATTCCGAGTAGCTCTGCTGCTGGCGGTAGTGCGCCGAGAGAACGAAGTAGCGAAACGCGAGCGGTTGGATCCCCGCCTCCTCCAGGTCGTCGAGCGAGAGCACGCCGCCCGTGGACTTGGAGAGCTTCTCTCCCTCGAACATGAGCCACTCCCCGTGCATCCACCAGCGCACCCAGGGCCGCACCTCGAAGACGTTCTCGGACTGGGCGATCTCGTTGGGGTGGTGCACCGGAACGTGGTCGATGCCGCCCGTGTGGATGTCGAACGGAACTCCCAGGTACTTCGAGCTCATCGCGGAGCACTCGATGTGCCAGCCGGGGAACCCGGTCCCCCAGGGGCTCTCCCACTCCATCTGCCGGCGCGGGCCGTCCGGGGACGAGAGCTTCCACAGCGCGAAGTCGGCCGGGTTGCGCTTCTCGCCCACCTGCGCGATCCGCTCGCCCGAGCGCTGCGCTCCGACGTCGAGCCGCGCCAGCTCGCCATAGCTCGGATCCTTGGAGGTGTCGAAGTAGACGCCGTCCGAGGTGCGGTAGGTGAAGCCCTTCTCCTCGAGCTTCTCGATCATCTCGATCTGCTCGGGGATGTGCTGGGTCGCCGTGCACCAGACCGCCGGCGGCTCGACCTTCAGCTTCTCGAGGTCCCGCTTGAAGACCCGCGTCCACTTCTCGGCGATCTCCAAGGCGCTGAGCCCCTGGTCGCGCGCCGCCTTCTCCATCTTGTCGTCGCCCTGGTCCGCGTCGTCGGTCAGATGTCCCACGTCGGTGATGTTGATGACGTGGAGGACCTCGTAGCCCGCGCTCTCGAGCGCGCGGCGCAGCAGGTCCGCGAACAGGTAGGCACGCATGTTTCCCAGGTGCTGCCGACTGTAGACCGTGGGACCGCACGAGTAGACCCGCACGCGCCCGGGCTCGAGCGGCTCGAAGCGGCTCTTCGTGCGGGTCAACGTGTTGTAGAGATCAAGCTCGCTCATCCTCCCCTCTCGCGGAGCAGCGCGACCGCCCGCGCCTCGATGCCCTCGCCCCGGCCGATCGCGCCCAGGCCGTCGGTGCTCTTGAGCTTCACGTTCACGCGCTCCGGCTCGATGCGCAACATCCGGGCCAGCGACGCCTGAATCGCTTCGCGATGCGGAGCGAGGCGCGGCTCCTGCGCCACGACGACGCTGTCGACGTTCTCGATCTCGAACGCCGCGCGCTCCATGCGCTCGAGGACGTCATCCAGCAGGGTCTCGCCCGAGGCCCCGCGCCACCTCGCCTCCGAAGACGGGAAGTGCGTGCCGAGGTCGCCCTGGCCCAGGGCTCCGAGCAGCGCGTCCGCCACCGCGTGCGCCAGCACGTCCGCATCGGAGTGTCCCTCGAGACCCTTCGCATGGGGGATCTCGACGCCACCGAGCACGAGCCGGCGCCCCTCGACGAGCCGGTGCACGTCGTACCCCTGCCCGATCCTCACGCGCCGCCCCGCCCTTCTCGAAGCTGCTCCTCTGCGCGCTCGAGGTCCCGCGGCGTGGTCACCTTCCAGTTGCCCGGGCGGCCCGGACAGGTCCGGACCGGCACACCCAGCCGCTCGACCAGCGAGGCGCAGTCCGTGCCCTCGAAGCCGTCCCGGCGCGCCTTCTCGACCGCCTCGCGCAGCAGCTCGAAGCGAAACGCCTGAGGCGTCTGGACCAGGGCCAGCCGAGCGCGATCGAGCGTGCGGACGACCACGCCGTCGGCCACCTCCTTCACCGTGTCCGTCGCGGAGACGACCGGGATCGCAGCCCCGCTCGGCCGGGCCGCCTCCAGCACGACCTCGGCATCGCGCGGGAGCACCAGGCAGCGGGCGGCATCGTGGATCAGGACCCACTCCGTGCCCGGCCGCAAGCGCGCGATCTGCTCGAGCCCGCGCGCGACGGATTGCTGTCGCGTCTCGCCGCCGGAGACCGCGGGCAGCAGCTCCGCCGGGGCGCTCCACTCCTCCTCGAGCCGGGCGCCCTCGGGAAGGACACAGAGCAGTGCATCGACGCCGGCCGCGCGCCCCAGCGCGTCGGCACTCCAGCCGGCCAGCGTCCGCCCTGCTACCCGCACCAGCGCCTTGGGCGCCCCCGCCCCGAGCCGAGCCCCCTCTCCCGCTCCAACCACGACAGCCACAACCGACACCCCGAGACTCTAGCCTCAGCGGACAGCGGAGTTGATCTGGTCGTCGATCTTCTCGGGGAGCGTGTTCTCGCAGGCCGCCAGCTCCTGAACGAGCAGCGACCTGGCGGTGTCGAGCACCCGGCGCTCGCCGAACGAGAGCTCCTTGACGGCCTGCAGGCGCATCAGGTCGCGCAGCACCTCCGCGATCTCGAAGATCGATCCGGTCCGGAGCTTCTCCTGGTACTCGCGAAACTGGCGGCTCCAGGTGATGCCGCCGACTCGACGTCGGCGCGTGCGCGTCTTGAGAATGGTCCAGATCCGCTCGGCCTCGGCGTGGCTGATCACGGCGCGCAGCCCCACCTGGGCCACGTTCTCGCGAGGAATCAGGATGCGCGAGTCGTCCTCGATCTTGCGCAGCACGAGGAACTTCCGCGTCTGGCCGGCGATCTCCTGGGTCCGCAGCTCTTCGATCAGCGCGACGCCCAGTCCGGGGTAGACCGCGAGCTCGCCGACTCGCGCCTTCCACGCCCTCTCTGCTCTCGCCAAGCTAACCCCCCTCGCGGGTACCCCAGCTCCAGAGTCGATCCTATCACGGCAAGCATCCCGGGCGGCGCGTTCCTCGACGAGGTTGCAGGAACTGAAGCAACGGACCTATCCTACTGACCGCGCAGTCAGTGCATTGAACCGGAGCGTCACCGAGCGACCATGCAGACCTCTCGCCCCTCTCGAACCAAGGAAGAGGTCGTCAAGGACTTCCGCACCGCAGAGATTCTCGATGCCGCGCGACGCGTGATCGGCGAACTCGGCTTCGCGGACGCCTCCATGGAGCGAATCGCGCTCGAGGCCGGGGTCGCGAAGGGAACGCTGTATCGCTACTTCGAGAGCAAGGAGAGCCTGTTCGCGCACGCGCTCGAGCACGCACATCGCGACATGATCACCCGCTCGCGCGCGGCGACGCAGCGCGTGCGGGCCTACCGCGACAAGCTGCGCGAGGCCGTTCGGGCCGTGCTCGAGTACTCGGCCGAGCACCAGGCGTTCTACCAGGCGCTGCTCGAGCGTCCGGACCTGTCGATCGACCGCGAGTCCGTGGTCGCACGGACGCTGACCAAGAACTTCGAGGAGTACATCCGGTTCGTCTCCGGGCTCCTCACGCGGGGCGCGCGCAGCGGGGAGTTCCGTCCCGTCGACCCGCGGCGAGGGGCGCAGTTCCTGATCGAGATCATCCGCTCCCTGCTGCGGGAGCGCCTCGCCGATCGCAAGCCACCCGACGTCGACTCGGACGTCGAGACCATCATCGACTTCTACCTCCACGGAGTGGGAGCAGGAGGACTCGAATGAGACGCATCGTGCCGCTGGCCTGGATCCTCGTAATCTTTCCCCTCGCCGCCCTGGCGCAGGACCAGCCGCCGCCGGAGATTCTCGGCAGGGACGCCCTGCTGAGCCTCCGCGAGGCCGAGAACCTGGCCCTCGAGAACAACCGCGGACTCGTGATCGCACGGACGGTTCCCGAGATCGCCGGCTCGCTGGAGGACCAGGCGGAGGGCGTCTTCGACCCGCTCGGCTTCGCCGAGTTCGGATTCGCTCACGAAGAGGATCCGGTCGTCAGTCCCGTCCAGAACGCATTCGGCGCGGGCTCAGTTGACGTCATCTCGCTCCGTATGATCGAGAGCGACGCTTGGAGGGGTTCAACCGGCCTGAGCGGGATCCTGCCCTTCGGCCTCCAGTACTCCAGCACCTACACCTACACTCGCTTCGACACCAACTCGGCCTTCACCGGGCTCGAGCGGGACTACCGCCCGGTGTGGGAGAGCATCGCCACGCTCCCGCTGCTCAGGGACTTCATCTACAACGAGGCGAACGTCGTGCTCAAGCAGAGCCGCATCCAGCGCGAGCTCTCCGAGGAGGAGTTTCGTCAGTCGATCATCGATCTGCTGGTGGGCGTCGACGCGGCCTACTGGAACCTGGCCGCACTGCGGGCGACGGAGGGCGTGGCCACCCAGAGCCTCGAGGTAGCCAACGATCTCGTCGAGCAGACCCGCGTCCAGTACGAGGTCGGCGTCGTGTCGCGCGTGAACGTCAGCCAGGCCGCGGCCGGACAGGCCGAGCGCGAGTTCGACTTCATCGTGGCCCAGACGGCAGCGGCCAACGCGCAGGACTCCCTGATCGACCTGATCGAGCACCCCGACCTGGCGGCTCTGAAGTCGACGAAGGTCGTCACGGAGGATCCGGCCTTCGTGGAGTACTCGGTCGACGAGGAGGTGGCGGTCGACAAGGCCATGCGCCTGCGGCCGGAGCTGGCCCAGGATCGGCGGCGCCTGGAGGACGCCGAGCTGCAGCTCGCGTTTGCGCGCAACCAGCGCCTGCCGCGCCTGGACTTGCTCGGCGGCTATACGTTCACCGGACTCGCCGGGCCCGGTGTGAGAATCGATGACCCGAATAGTTCAACTCCGCTATTCCCGGGAGGTAAGGTCCCCGGCGTTCCGGTCCACGGTCGTTCGGCGAACAACAACTTCTTCGACGCGAGCGGCGCTCGCAGCTGGAACATCGGCGGCCGGGTCGAGATCCCGCTAGGCAACCACACGGCCCGGGCCCGGGTCACCCAGCGCGACATCGAGCTGCGCCGCGCGCGCACCCAGCTGCGCCGCCAGGAGCAGGAGATCGTGCTCGGGGTGCGGCGAGCGGCGCGTGCGCTGCGCGCGGGGATCGGGGGGCTCCAGGCGGCCGAGCGGCGCCGCGCGGCCCAGGCGGAGTCGCTCCGGGCCGAGCAGGAGCGGCTGCGGCTGGGGGACTCCACGCCGCGCGAAGTGCTTGAGCAGCAGCGGGATCTGGCCGAAGCAGAACGGCAGGTGATCTTCGCCCTACAGGTCTACCGAGACTCGATCACGGCCCTCGAGCAGTCCCAGGGCACGCTCCTGGAGACTCGGGGGATCCGGTTCGAGGAGGAGCTGAATCGCTGATGCGCAACACTCGGCCAAAGTATGTTATGCCTCACGAGACGCGGCCCACGAGGGGCCACGCAAGGTGGGGGGATTCCCCATGAGCATCTGGAAGAACATCCGCGGGGAGGGCGAGGAGGACGTGCTGTCCACCCCCCCTGCACCCAGTGCCGCGCCCATGCCGCGCTCGACGCTCGAGCCGCGCGGTCGCCGGGATGGAGGGGAAACAGTGGCGAACATCGGCAAGTCGATCACGATCAAGGGCGACGTCACCGGCGAAGAGGATCTGGTGATCGAGGGGCACGTCGAGGGCCGCATCGACCTCAAGAGTCACCACCTGACCATCGGGCCGAACGGTGAAATCCTGGCCGAGATCTCGGCGAAGCAGGTCACGATCATCGGTCGCGTGGTGGGCAACGTCTCCGCCGCCGAGCGGGTCGAGATCTGTGATACCGGGCGCCTCGAGGGGGACCTCCGCTCGCCGCGCCTGCTGATTCACGAGGGGGCCGTGCTCAACGGCTCGGTCTCGATGAAGAAGGGGGACGCCGGCGCCGCGGTCCAGCGCCCCGCGGCTCAGGGCCAGGCTCAGCCTCAGGGCGGCCCGCCCAAGCTCTCGGACGTCTCCAAGACCGCCAGCTAGCGGGAGCCGACGGCAGTTCTCTCGTCGGGCGACTCTGGAGTCGCGCGACGCGCGCGCAGGCGAGCTCTGCTCGCCGATAACGCGCTAAGACGGCTAGGAGGCGACCCGAGACGGAGTCTTGGGTCGGACTCCTAGGCGGGCTTGAAGCGGCGCTCGAGCCAGATGAGCATGGCGCTGGCGACGTAGATGGTGGAGTAGGTTCCGATCACCACGCCGATCAGGAGCCCGAACGCGAAGTCGCGGATCACCGGACCGCCCAGGACGAGCAGCGAGACCACGACCGCCAGAGTCGTCAGCGAGGTCAGGAGCGTGCGCGCGAGCGTCTGGTTGATGCTCTGGTTCACGACCTCCTCGATGTGCGTCGTCCCGCGCAGCTCGAAGTTCTCTCGAATCCGGTCGTAGATGACGATCGTGTCGTTCAGCGAGTAGCCGATCACGACGAGCAGCGCCGCCAGAACCTGCAGGTTGAACTCGAATCCCAGCAGCACGAA
>CAZLBF010000300.1:0-5089 GCA_964557495.1 uncultured Myxococcales bacterium
CCTCGGGGATCGACCTGGTGACCGAGCAGATCCGAATCGCCTCGGGCGAGCGCCTGAGTATTCGTCAGGAGGACGTCGTGCTGCGGGGCACGGCGATCGAGTGCCGCATCTACGCGGAGGATCCGTCCCGGAGCTTCGCGCGCTCGGTCGGGCGCATCACCGCGGCGCGCTTCCCCTCCGGCCCCTGGGTGCGCGAGGACCGAGGCTTCGAGGCCGGAGACCAGATCACGCCCTACTACGACGGCATGCTGGGAAAGCTGATCGTCTGGGGTCCGACGCGCGACACCGCGATCGCCCGAACCCTGCGCGCCCTCGGCGAGTACCGCTTTGCAGGAATTCGGACCAACGTCTCCCTGCTGCGCTGGCTGGTGGACTCGAGCGCCTTTCGCGAGCTCGCCTTCGACACCAAGTTCATGGAGCGCGAGGTTCGCGCCGAGCTTCTGCCGCCCGACCCGCCGTTCGAGGTCCCCGAGGAGCCGGTGGCCGAGGCGGCAGCGAGCGCTGCCGCGCCGGCCGCTGCCGAGATCGCTCCTCGCGTGGTCGCGGCGACGCACGCGCGCAAGGTGGACCTCTACCTCTACCAGCGGACCACACCCGGGGTGGAGTTCGACTACCTGATCCACGTCGTGCCGGGCCCGGAGGGCGGGGTTCAGGCGATCCCGCTCGCGCCAGGAGACCGGCGCTGGGCCGATCCGCCCGACCGCCGCTCCGGCTCGACGGCGGACGAGGCGGTTGCGGCGCTGGTGAGCGAAGTCCTGGAGCAGAAGATGCCCGACGAGATCTTCCCCGAGATCGCGGTGTCGTACTGAGCTCGAGCCGATCGAGGTCCGCGCGCGGCCCGACCTCAGAGCCGCTCTGCAACCGCCACGGTTCGATCGACCAGGTCGTCGAGCGCGAGCTCGCCGACGCCGGCCAGGGTCACGGCGACCCGCTCCTGCCACGGCGCGGTCCAGTGAGCGGGGATCGGCCGGCCGGACAGGCCCCAGAGACCGCCGACCGTCGCCCCGTTGCAGTCGGTGTCCCAACCCGCGGCCACGACTTCGCCGATCGCCGCCGAGAAGTCACCGGCGCCCGCGAGCAGTCCCCACACCACGAGCGCCAGGTTGTTGAGCGTGTGAACGGGGCTCAGCTCGCGGTAGCGTTCGTGCAGCCGGTCGACCGCATCCGGCTTGCCCGCGAGGGAGCGGCCGAACGAGATGGCGTCGGCCGCGCCCGAGGTCTCGGGCACCTCGCGCGTGGCGGTCTCGATCGCCTCCTCGAGCGACTTCGACGCGGGGATCGCGGCGCCGAGCGCGGCGACGAATGCCGCTCCGTGAATCCCGTCGCCGGTGTGCGAGAGCGCCGCATCTCGACGCGCGAGATCCGCCGCGAGCGCGGGTCGGCCCGGGCAGACCCAGCCGTACAGGTCGGCCCGGATCTGTGCGCCGATCCACTCCGACCACTCGTTGCGCGCGCACTCGGCGAGGTCGAATCCCGGCGGGGCGCCGAAGCTGAACAGCGTGTCGGTCCGCTCGACGAGCGTGCGGTAGGCCGCCCGCTCCGCGGTGAAGACCGCGCCCGCGGGAAGCAGCCGCAGCCAGGCGCGCGCCACGTCGACGGTCGAGAGCTCGACGCCGTGCTGCTCGAGCAGCATCAGTCCGAGCACCGTGTAGGTGATGTCGTCGTCCGGCTCGCTGCGCCGGAGCCGTCCCTTGCAGGATCGGCTCAGCGGCGCGACGAGCGGGTGCTCGACGAAGGGCACGTAGTCCCGCAGCGGCAGCGCCTCGGCCTGCTGCAGATAGGCGTCCAGCGCATCGCGGCCGGCCTGCATCGACAGCAGCTCGACCGGCTTGCCGAGCTGACAGCCCGAGATCCTGCCCTGCCACGCCCCGAGAATTCGTTCGCGATCGACTGCCTGCGGCTTCACGGTTCCCTCTCGCGCCTCCCCGTCAACGTCTGCATCCCGCCTCGCCCGCGGCGGCGCACGCTCGCGGCCGAGAGTATCGCACGTGCCGGGGGCTGGAACGGGCCGGCAGGGTCTTTGCTAGGATCCACTCCCGCCCCCGCTCCGGAGATCGACCGCTCGCAATGACTCTGCATGACCAGGTCGTCGGCATGCTGCGATGCCCAGCGTCGGGGGAGGCCCTTCACGAGGAGGGCCGCTGCCTGGTCTCCGAATCTGGAGCGCACCGGTACCGGATCGACGAGTCGGGCATTCCGCTCTTCGCCGAGGAGATCTGCTCTGCGGAGGGGCGGGCCCAGCAGGCCCACTACGACCGAATCGCCGAGGTCTACCTCGAGAACCTCGCGTATCCACACACCCGGGAGTACACGGCGTACCTCGATCGCGCGTTCCTCGATGAGGTGGGGCACTCGTCGCTGGGCGCGGTCGCAGAGCTCTGCTGCGGACGGGGAGAGGCATTTCAGCTGCTCGCGAGTCAGGTCGAGCTGGGGATCGGCGTCGACGTGTCCGAGTCGATGCTCGAGGCGGCTCGCAAGGAGCTTCCCGGCGAAGCCTTCGTGTTCCTGCAGGGCGACGCCACGCAGCTTCCTCTCGGGGAGAACCAGTTCGACAGCGTGGTGATGCTGGGCGGGGTTCACCACGTCGCGAACCGTCGCCAGCTCTTCTCGGAGATCTTCAGGATTCTGAAGCCGGGAGGGCGGTTCTGCTGGCGCGAGCCGGTCAGCGACTTCCCCCTCTGGCGCGCGATCCGGGCGGTCATCTACAGGCTGTCTCCAACGCTCGACCACCAGACCGAACGCCCGCTTCTGTACCGCGAGACGGTTCCACCGCTGGAGCGGGCGGGGTTCCGGCTGACGTGCTGGAAGACCTACGGGTTTCTAGGCTTCTGCCTGCTGATGAACAGCGACGTGCTCGTGTTCAACCGGCTGTTCCGGTTTCTGCCGGGCATCCGGGGCTTCACCCGCTTCATGGCCAGGCTCGACGACTGGACGCTCGCGCTGCCCGGCCTGAAGCGGGCGGGGCTCCAGGTGATCGGCATCGCAGAGAAGCCCGCCACACGCGCGCCCGCAGGGCCGAGCCAACCCGACTCGCCCGTCTCGGCGCGATGACTCGCGCTCGATTCGCAGGCGCGTCGACGCTCGCCGTTGCGGCCGTGCTCGCGGTCTCCGTGCTGGCTCTCTGCGGACCGCTCCTGACGCACGGTCCACTGCCGGTGGGGAGCGACGTCTTCTCCACCAGTCACTACCTGCAGGGGTTCATGAAGGCGTTCGCGGAAGGGGACCTCTACCCGCGTTGGACCGACCGCACCAACCAGGGTCTCGGTGCGCCCTCCTTCGTGCTGCTGACGCCGCTGGCCTACTACGGTGCCGGAGCCGCCGCCGGGCTGACGGGCTCCCTCATCACCGGGTTCAAGCTGTACCTGCTCGTCGTCGCCGTGCTCACGGCCCTGTCGATGTACGCACTGGCTCGAGAGTGGATCGGCCCCGGTCTGCCCGCAGCCGTCGCTTCGGGGCTCTACCTGCTGCTTCCGTACCACGTGCTCGACATGTATCAGCGCTTCGCGGTATCGGAGACCACGGCCTTCGTCTTCCTCCCGCTCATCCTGCTCTTTGCGCGCCGCACCGTCCGGGGCGGCGGACCGCTCGATTTCGCCGGCTTGAGCCTGAGCTACGCGGCCCTGATCTACACCCATCTGGTGAGCACTCTGATGTTCTCTCTCTTCCTGGGGCTGTGGCTCCTCTGGGAGACCGGCGGGCGCTGGCGGGCGCTCCTGCCCGCCGGTCTCGCGCTCTCGTGTGGCGTCGCGCTCGCCGCGCCGGCCCTGCTGCCGGCCATGCTGGAGAAGGCGTACGCGAACATCTCGTGGGTACGCGAGATGCCCAACGGGGACTTCCGCATCAACTTCATCTTCAGGGACGAGCTACTGCCGGGCCTCGGTATCCGGGATCCGGTCAAGCCGCCGGTGCTCAAGTCGGCGCACTCCCAGCTCGCGCTCGCCGCCGCGGCACTCGGCCTCGTGCTCGCGGGACTTGCGGGCGAGCAGCGTCGGCAACGCACGGACGCGCTGGCTCTCGGCGCGGGGTGTGCGCTCGCCTACCTCATGCAGCTCGGGATCTCGACGCCGATCTGGCGGCTGGTGCCCGAGCTGGCGACGATCCAGTTCCCCTGGCGCTTTCAGACCCTGATGGTGCTCACGACCGCGCTGCTCGCGGGTCTCGCGCTCTCCGTTCTCTGGGAGCGTGCCAGCGGTAGCGCGCCGGCTCGCTCGCGGCTCGTCCAGCTGGGCTCGGCAGCGCTGGTGGGCCTGATCCTGGTGAACCTCGCGCTGGCCGGCAGGAACGCCTACCTGAAGCCGTTCGTCTACGACGAGACGCGAATCCAATCCGCGGGCGTCGTGCAGTGGGTCGAGCCGGCCTTCACTCCCGTCGAGTTCACGCTCTACCGCCGCTTCAAGGAGATGCAGGTAAAGATGCCGCGGGCCTTCTTCCGGGATGGGAGGGGAGACGTCTCGATCGCAGAGTGGACGTCCAGCTCCCGGGAGCTCGAGCTGGACTCGGAGTCGGGTGGCAGGATCGGCATGCGCAGCTTCTGGTTTCCGGGCTGGCGCGCCTCGATCGACGGCGAGCCACTCGAGGTGACCGGAGTGCCGCCGGGTGGCACGCTGGCCTTCGAGGTTCCACCCGGTCGTCACACCGTGAAGCTCCGCTTCGAGGCGACTCCCGCGAGGCGGGCCGCCGCGTGGGTTGGACTGGCGGCCCTGCTGGCCACGCCGATGCTCGCGCTCGGGTCGACTCGCCTCCGGGCCGGGGCGTCCGGCTCTCCCGAGGCACGCAGCGAGCGGGGCGGGTAGACGAGATGTGTGGCATCGCGGGCTACGTCAACCTGGACCCGTCGCGACCGGCCGAGCTGGAGGTCGTCCGGGCCATGACCCGCGCGATCGTGCACCGCGGTCCCGACGACGAGGGCTTCCACGTCGACGGCGCCGTGGCGCTCGGGATGCGACGCCTGTCGATCATCGACCTGGAGCCGGGGCACCAGCCGATCTCCAACGAGGACGGGACGGTGTGGGTCGTGTTCAACGGCGAGATCTACAACTACCTCGAGCTGCGCGACGAGCTCGAGGCGCGGGGACATCGCTTCAAGACC
>CAZLBF010000301.1:0-21004 GCA_964557495.1 uncultured Myxococcales bacterium
TCGACGTCGCCCGACCAGCTACAGGGGGTTCCCACGCAGCGCGTTCAGGCGGAGCTTGCCGACAAGAAGCACATCGCCAAGATCAAGGGCGCAAAGGAGGGCAGCCCCTACGCGGCGCTCACGGCGACGCAGCGGACGGCCTTGATCGGGGCCATCGAGCAGATCGACGCGGCGTCCCGGATCTCGCTCGTCGCGCCGACGACGCTCAAGCCGGACCAGGTCTTCGAGGTGACGCTGAATGCGACCGGTGGCTCGGGCCCAACGGTCGGGATGGCCCTGGTCGACTCGGACCAGCGCTGGCAGGCGCGTCCCGCGGCCTCGGCGGGCTGGCAGGTGCTCGACAAGCCGAGCGTGACCGGACCGGACGGACAGCCGCAGACACAGTTCACGGACGGCCGAAACCCGATGCTCGCTCCCGGTACCAGCTACGTGAACGTGTACGGCGTCTCGGCGGACCCCGCTCAGGGCACGTTCTCGTCGGTCAGTGCGACCTTTCGCCTGCGCGCGCCCCATCTTCCCGGTGAGTATCCGCTCGCGGCGGTCTTCTTCTACGGCACCGAGAAGGCGGCGCCCCACGGTGCCATCGAGAGCTTGCAGGGGAGGCGCCCGCTGGGCGGGTTCGGTGGCAACAGCGGCCGCGTGAAGTTCAGCCCGGTCCTGCGCATCCAGGTGCGCTGATGCCCGTAGCGGCCGAGCGGTACAGAAGCGTTCTCGGCTCGTGGGCCACGGGCGTCACGATCGTGACCACGCGCGAAGGCGCACACGTGCACGGCATGACCGTATCGGCGTTTGCGTCGGTGAGTCTCGATCCGCCGCTCGTGCTCATCTGCACCTCCAAGGCCTCGGCAACGGGCGCGCTCATCGAGCGAGCGGGCGTCTTCGCGGTCAACATCCTGGAGCAGCGCCAGCAGGAGCTCTCGAACCTGTTCGCGAGCAAGGCGCGCGAGGAGGTCCGCTTCGAGGGCCTCGAGTGCGGCGACGGCGCGACCGGCTGTCCGCACATCCCCGGCGCCATCGCGACGCTCGACTGCCGCGTCCAGAACGCCGTCGACGCCGGAGACCACTTCATCTACATCGGCCTGGTCGAGGCGGCGGAGACGAACGAGACCGCGCCCCTGCTGTACTACCACGGCGGCTACCGAAAGCTCGCCGACGCCTAGCGAGAGCGCGGCGAGGGGAGAGGGTGCCCGCGTGCAACCGCTCAGGCGGGTTCTACTGCTTCCGGCCGTCGAGCGCTGCAGGTCGATCGGCCAATGGTGCCCAGGACTGGATTCGAACCAGCACCCCCAATTATGAAGACCAGGCCCTCAACCTGGCGTGTCTACCAATTCCACCACCTGGGCGCGGGGGGGACTCTACCGGAGCCGGATCCGGTTGCAAGCGAGGGCTATTCGGACGGCTCGGGCGTCGGGATCTCCTCGAAGCCGCTCGGTACGTCGCCCGCCTCGGACTCCGGGACGGGGGTGGGCTCGGGGAAGGTCGATTCCGGGGCCTCGGGCTCGGGCGTGAAGCTCTCCTCGACCGGGACGGGCTCTTCCCCCAGCAGGGTGTCGACCGAATCCGGAATGGCGAAGTAGGAGAGGATCAGGCTGGTCACCATGAAGACGATCGCGGAGCCGGTGGTCAGCTTGCTGAGGAAGCTTCCGGCGCCTCGGCCGCCGAAGACCGTCTGGCTGGCGCCGGCTCCGAAGGTCGCACCGATGTCCGCGCCCTTGCCCTGCTGGAGCAGCACGATCGCGATCAGGGAGAGGCAGACGAGCACGTGAAGGATCGTGATGAAGACGCTCACTACACCGCTTCCTCGGGGGGGAGATCGAACCGGATGATCGCGTAGAAGCTCGCGGGGTCAAGGCTCGCGCCCCCCACGAGGGCCCCGTCGATGTCCGGCTGCTCCATGAGCGAGTAGCTGTTCGCGGGCTTGACCGAGCCGCCGTACTGGATCCGGATGCGGGCCGCCGCGTCCGGGAACCGCCCTTTCAGGTGGTCCCGGATCGCCCCGTGGACCTCCTGGGCGATCTCCGGAGTCGCCGTCTTCCCGGTTCCGATCGCCCAGACCGGCTCGTAGGCCAGCACGATCTCTTCGGCCCGCTCGGGCGGCAGGCCGGCGAGCGACGCGTCGAGCTGGTCCCGGATCACGTCCAGGGTGCGATTCGCCTCGCGCTGCTCGAGGGTCTCTCCCACGCATACGATGGGCCGGATGTCGCAGGCGAGCAGCGCCCGGAGCTTGCGGGCGACGAACTCGCTCGACTCGCCGAACAGGGCGCGCCGCTCGGAGTGGCCGATGATCGCGTAGCTGCAGCCCACGTCCGCGAGCATTCCGGCCGAGATCTCGCCCGTGAACGCACCCTCGGACTCGGGGTGAACGTTCTGTCCGGCCAGCGCGATCGGCGTGCCCGTGACCGCCCCGCGCAGCGACTCGAGCGCCGTGAAGGGTGCGGCGATCACGATCTCGGTCCCCTCGAGGTCCTGCACCTTGGGCGCGAGTGCCTCGACGAACGCGATCGCCTCCTCGACGCGCTTGAACATCTTCCAGTTCGCAGCGATGATCGGAACTCTCATCCGTCGTCTCCGAGCGCCTCGATGCCGGGTAGCACGCGCCCCTCGAGGAACTCGAGTGAGGCGCCGCCGCCGGTCGAGATGTGGTCGATGCGGGACGCGACGCCGGCGCCGCGCACCGCGGCAACCGAATCCCCGCCACCGACGACAGTATAGGCCGAGCTCGCGGCCAGCGCCTCGGCGATGGCGACCGTGCCGACATCGAAGGGAGGCCGTTCGAAGAGCCCGAGCGGACCGTTCCAGAACACCGTCCGGGCCTCCGCGAGGCGGGCGCGGACTGCGTCGACCGTGGCGCGCCCGATGTCGAGTGCCACTTCGTCGGGAGGGATCGTCGCTACGGTGTGCGCGCGATCGGTCGCCTCGGGGTCGGGAGCGACGACGTGGTCGGTCGGAAGCAGGATCTCCGTCGCGGTCTCGAGCAGGTGCGCCGCTGTGTCGACGAGATCCGGCTCGACGAGGGACCCGCCGACCGGCTCTCCGCGCGCGAGCAGGAACGTGTAGGCCATCGCACCTCCGACTACGAGCAGGTCGGCGCGACTCGCGAGCGCCTCGAGCACGGCCAGCTTGTCCGAGACCTTCGCGCCGCCGAGGATGCAGACGTAGGGGCGCTCCGGCGCGTCGCGCACGCGCTCGAGCGCGTCGATCTCACGCTCGAGCAGGAACCCGGCCGCCCGCACAGAGCAGGCCCTCGCCAGTCCCGTCGTGCTGGCGTGGGCGCGGTGCGCCGCACCGAAGGCGTCGTTCACGTAGACGTCGGCGAGTCGCGCGAGAGCCTGCACGAAGGCGGCGTCGTTCTTCTCCTCCGCGGCGTGAAAGCGCAGGTTCTCGAGCAGCAGCGCGTCGCCGTTCCCGAGTGTCGCGATCTGCGCCTCGACCTCGGGGCCGATGCAGTCGACCGCGAGGGGAATGCCGAGCGTCTCGGCCACGGGCCGCAACGAGAGCTCCCGCTTCGGGCTTCCCTTGGGCCGGCCGAGGTGCGATGCGAGCACGACCCGCGTCCCCGCGCTTCGCAGGTAGTCGAAGGTCTCGCGCGACGCCTCGATCCGCGTGTCGTCGGCGATGACGCCGTCGCGCAGCGGCACGTTCAAGTCGGCCCGGAGGAATACCCGCCGGCCCCGAAGCTCGAGGCCGCGGATGCTGGGCAGACGGCTCACAGCTTTTGCGCGATGAGACGGCTCAGATCGACGACGCGGTTCGCGTAGCCCCACTCGTTGTCGTACCAGGAGAGAACCTTCACGAGGTTGTCGCCGAGCACCTTGGTGTTGGCCGCGTCGACGATCGAGGAGTGCGGGTCGCCGCGGAAGTCGATCGACACCAGGGGTTCGTCGGTCACGGCGAGGATCCCGGACATGGGGCCTTCGGCGGCCTTGCGGAACGCCTCGTTGAGCTGCTCCGGCGTGGCCTTGCGTTCGATCTCGCAGACCAGGTCCACGACGGAAACGTCGAAGGTCGGGACGCGCATGGCGATCCCGTCGAGCTTGCCCTGAAGCTCGGGGAGCACCAGCCCGACCGCCTTTGCAGCGCCGGTCGAGGTGGGGATCATCGAGATCGCCGCAGCCCGAGCCCGGCGCAGGTCCTTGTGGGGCAGGTCGAGAATCTTCTGGTCGTTGGTGTACGAATGAATCGTCGTCATCCAGCCGCGCTTCAAGCCGAACTCGCGCAGGATGACCTTTGCGACGGGCGCCAGGCAGTTGGTCGTGCACGAGGCGTTCGAGACCACGTGGTGGTTCGCCGCATCGTAGACCTCGTCGTTGACGCCGAGCGCCAGCGTGGCGTCGGGCTCGCTGGCCGGCGCGGTGATGATGACCTTGCGCGCGCCTCCGTCGAGGTGCTTCGCGGCCTTGGCGCGCGCCGTGAAGAGCCCGGTCGACTCGATCACGATGTCGCAGCCCAGCTTCTTCCAGGGCAGATTCGCGGGATCCGGCTCGGAGAGAACCCGGACGTCACGGCCGTCGACGCGAAAGCCCTCGGACGTCGTCTCGACGGATCCGGAGAAGCGCCCGTGGACCGAGTCGTACTTCAGGAGGTGCGCGAGCGTCCCGGGGTCGGTGAGATCGTTGAGTGCCACGATCTCGAGGTCGGGATCCTGTGCGGCGATCCGCAAGACGCACCGGCCAATCCTTCCGAAGCCGTTGATTCCGACGCGAACCGCCATCACATTCCTCCTCGCTGAGGGCGCGCAGAATAACGCCGCCTCGAAACGCCGTCAATTGTCGTTCCTGTCGGTCGTTGGCGCGTAAACTGTTGATTCTGTGCGAGTTTCGCCCGTGTCGCGGACTCGCTAGACTCCCCCGCGGGGTGTTCGAGAGGTGATCGTCGGCAGCGGCATCGACATCGTGGAGGTAGAGCGCGTCGAGGGCGTGCTGCGACGACGCGGCAAACGCTTTCGCGAGCGCGTGTTCACCGAACGCGAGCGTCTCGACTGCGATCGCCGCCTCAACCCGGCACCGCACTTCGCACTCCGCTTCGCGGCCAAGGAGGCGGGCATGAAGGCCGTGGGCACCGGTTGGCGGCGCGGTGTCGGGTGGCGTGACTTCGAGGTGATCGAAGGGCCGCACGGCCTCGAGATCCAGCTCTCCGGTCGCGCCCTGCACTTCGCCCGGGAACGCGGCGGCGACCGCGTCTGGATCGCCGCGTCGACCCAGCGCACGCACGCCGTTGCCGAGGTCGTGCTCGAGCGGACGAGCGCGGCGTGACGTGGGGACGCGCACTCGGCGGGAGCTTCGTCGTACTGCTCGGCGTCGCGAGCCTCACGGTCGGCAGCTGGTTCGTGGGCATCCGGGACCGCGCCCCCGCGGCGCATGGCGTGCTCCAGACCCCTGATGTCGCTGCGCCGGCCCGGATCTCGCGCGACCCGCTCGGCGTGCCCCACATCCAGGCCGAACACGAGCGCGATGCGTTCTTCGCACTCGGGGTTGCGCATGCACAGGATCGCTTCTGGCAGATGGAGCTCACGCGCCGCGCCGCGCACGGAACGTTGTCGGAGCTCTTCGGGGAGGCGACGCTGGACGCGGATCGGCTGGCGCGAACGCTCGGCATCGCGCGAGCGGCGGTGCGCGAGGGGCGCGGGCTGGGGAATCGACACGCCGGGCTGCTCCGCGCCTATAGCGCGGGCGTGAACCGCTGGCTCGAGGAGATCGCTGCGGGTCGCGCGCGGGCGCCCTTCGAGCTCGCGCGACTCGAGATCGAGCCGGAGCCGTGGCAGCCCGAAGACACGCTCGCCCTGGTTCGGCTGCGCGCCTGGATGCTCGGAGGCTCGCTCCGCTCGAGCCTGATCCTCGATCGCCTGTTGCGCGAGCTCGGCGGCGTGGCCTCGCAGGAGTTCTTCCCCGAGTCCTTCCGGCCGCCGACCGATGACGTCGCCCGAGGCGCGAGCGGCGGGATGGCGGCGCTCCGGCGCGCGGCCGGCACCTGGGCCGCGGCGGTCGGCCTTCGCGGTCCGGTCGGCAGCGGCGGCTTCGTGATCGGGCCGCCGCTCTCGCGGAGTGGTCGCCCGATCCTCGCGAACGACCCGCACGTCGAGCTGGTGACCCCGGCCGTGTTCTACCAGGCGCACGTGCAGACGCCCGACTGGCAGGCCGCGGGCGGCACCTGGCCGGGCATCCCCGTCTTCTGGCTCGGCACGAACGCCAGCATCGCATGGGGGCAGGTCGCGCTGTTCGCATCCACGTCGGAGATCTACGAGGAGACGCTTCGGCCGTCCGACCCCCGACGCTACGACTCGGGCGGCCGCTGGCTCGAAGCGAAGCTGAACCTGGAGCAGATCCGCGTACAGGGCGCCGCCGATCAGGAGCTCGAGGTGTTCTCGACGCGCCACGGCCCGCTGCTCGGCACGCTCGATCCGGACGACCGCTCACTCGAGAGTCGCGCCCTGCGCTGGACCGGCCTGGGTGCGCGGAGCGGCATCGGAGCCGCGCTCCGCTTGCAGCGCGCCCGCAGCTGGGAGGAGTTCCGCGAGGCACTCCGCGAGCTGGCCGCCCCCGCTGCGACCTTCCTCTACGCCGATGTCGAGGGCAACATCGGAACGCAGGTCGCGGGCCACCTGCCCGTGCGCTTCATTCAGACCGCACTGCTTCCCGTGCCGGGGACCGGCTACTACGCGTGGGACGGCTTCATCCCGTTCGACGCTCTGCCCCGGCGCTTTGGGAACGACCTGCCGTTCCTGATCGCCTCGCCGCACCCCCCCGCGGACGCGTTTCCGCACCCGGTCGCGTGGCTCTGGTACGACGACGGTCCCGAGCGGCGGCTGCGCCAGCGGCTGAAGCAGGGGAAGCGCTTCGACCTCGCCGACGTCGTGAGGCTGCAACGGGAGCGCGTGTCGGGCTACGGGCCGGATCGGGTGCGAGCCTGGCTCGGCGATGTCGAGGCGCGCTCGGAGGGCGGCGCGCGGATTCAGCAGCTGCTCCTCTCCTGGGATGGCAGCAGCGACGTGCACAGCTCGGGCGCAGCGGTGTATCACGCGTTTCGCACGCTCCTGGCCCGCCGGCTCCTCGCGCTGCGCCTCGAGCCTTCACTCGCCGCCGAGGTGCTCGATGCGGCGGAGCCGCTGCCGGGCGCGCTCGTCGAGCGATTCCTCGCACAGATCGACCGGGAGGACGCGCGCACCCTCGCGGCCGACGTGCTCGAGGAGACCTGGAGCTGGCTCGGCCTCGAGGTGAGCTCGAACCCGAGCCGCTGGAAGTGGGGGGCGATGCACCGCGTGCGGCTCGATCACGCGTTCGAACGGCTCGGCTCGGGCCCGCTCCCCTGGGTCGGGCGCTCGGTCGGCGTCGGGCCCGAGGCGGCGCCGGGGGATCCCGGCTCGGTCTGGGCGATGTACTCGACCCCCGCCGCTCCCTTCGAGGCGCGTGTCGGCCCCGGCTTCCGCTTCGCGGTCGACCTCGAGGATCCGCGACACCTCTGGGTGGGTCTCGCCGGGGGGCAATCGGGGCACCCCGGCTCGCCGAACTACGCCGACGCGCTCGAAGACTGGCTCCGCGCCCGGCCCCGGCCGCTCTGGATGCATCCGAGCGATGTCGCTTACCATGAGCGGGGCGTCTGGGAGCTGCAGCCCTCGGAGCGCTAGCGAGGACCTCTGAGCGGACTGGCGTCGCCGGGCCGCTCCGCGCGCTCCCTGTCGGGCTGGGCTCGACGTCCGATCGCGCGAAAGGGCTCGATGATCGTCTACATCCAGGTGCCGGACCTGTACGCGGCCATCGAGCAGGCGGACGAGCCGGAGCTTCGCGGCAAGGCGATCATCGTGGGTGGCAACCCGCGCAAGCGGGGCAACGTGACGAGCGCCAACGCGGAGGCGCGCGAGGCGGGAGTCCAGGAGGGGATGCGCGTTCAGGAGGCGCTGGAGCTGTGCCCTGCGGCAGCGGTCCGGCCCACGCGCCTGCGGCGCTACCGCGCGGTCGCGTCCGAGATGCGGGCGATCCTGCGCGGCACCACGGACCGCCTCGAGCCGGCCGGCCTGGATGGGACCTACCTCGAGGCTCCGCCGCGGGCAGATCCGCTCTCCCTCGCGGCCGAGCTCTGCGTCCAGATCCAGGCCGACCTCGGGATCGCCGCGCGGGCGGGCATCGGCGCGACTCGCTTCGTGGCCCACCTCGCCGCGATCCACGCGGGTCCGGGGGGGCTGCGCTGGGTGCGAGCGGAGGACTCGCTCGCCTTCCTGGCGCCGCTCGCGGTGACCGAGATCTGGGGACTCGGCCCGAGCACGGCGCAGAAGCTCGAGGTCCACGACCTGCGTCGGATCGGGGACCTCCAGCCGCTCGAGAGCGCCCGTCTCGAGGAGATCGTCGGCCGCAACGCCCAGCGCTTCCTGGCTCTCGCGAACGCGCACGACCGCGACCCGTTGCGGCCGCAGCCGCAGCCCAAGTCGTTCTCACAGGAGGAGACGCTCGACGAGCCGACCCGCGATCTGCGTCTGGTCGGGAGTCGAATCGCGGAGCTCGCGGTGCGCCTCGCCGCGTTGCTCGAGCGGGACCGACGCGTCGCCAGGACCGTCTCGCTCGGCCTTCACTACCTCGATGCCCAGCACGTGACCCGCACACGGACGCTCGAGGAGCCGCTCGGCTCGGCGGACGAGCTTAGCGAGACGGCGCTCGAGCTCCTCTCCCGCACGCAGGCGGGCATCCGCACCGTTCGACGCGTGCGCGTTCAGGTGTCGAACCTGACCCGCCGCCGCTCCCCCCACGACGCCCGCCAGCTCCGCCTCTTCTGAGCGGGCTCTGCCGGCCGATACCCGGCAGCTAGACGAGTTCGGCGGCGACGTCGGCCGGCTCGGTCGCCTCGATGTGCGCGAGGAAGTAGGAGAGGAGCGAGGGGACCAGCACGAGGGTGACGAGCGTGGCCAGCATCAGGCCGCCGATCAGCGTCACGGCGAGGCCGCGATAGAGCTCCGAGCCGGAGCCCGAGGCGAACGCGAGGGGCAGGATGCCGAAGCAGGTCGTCGTCATCGTCATCAGGATCGGGCGCACGCGGCTCGCCACCGCATCGAGAAGTGCCTGGTGCGGCTCGGCGCCCTCGCGCAGGCGGTTCAGCGTCTGGTGCACGAGCAGGATCGCGTTGTTGACGACCACGCCGATCAGGATCACGAACCCGAGCATCGTGATCGTGTCGAGCTTCACCGAAGAATCAGTCGCGTGTAGCACCCAGAGTCCGATGATTCCCCCACTCGCGGCAAACGGGACCGAGATCAGGATCACGAGCGGAATCCGGAACGACTCGAACAGGCTGGCGAGGAGCAGGTAGGTGATCAGCAGCGCGATCAGGAAGGCGGCACGGAAGGCGGTCCAGGCGCGTCCCAGGTCGTCCGCCTGGCCGGTGAGTCGGATCGAGTAGCCGAGCGGTAGCGAGGCGCGCAGCGGGGCGGCGATGAGCTCGAGCTGCGAGACCGCTTCGCCGAGAGGGATGTCCTCGTCGGTCCCGATAGAGAGCTTGACCGAGCGGTCCATGTCGGTGTGCTCGATCTGGGTCGGGCCGGAGCGCAGCTCGATCTCGGCGAGGTCGCCGAGGCCGACCGTGCGGAGCGCGGGCGTGTAGAGAACGGTCTCGGCGAGCGCCCGGGTGCTCGTGACCGTGTCCTCCGGCCGCTTGAGGCGCAGATCGATCTCTCGTCCCTCGTCGTCGAAGGTCCCGACCCGCAGCCCCGACACGGCCGTCGCCACCGTGGCTCCGACCTCGGCCACGCTCAGACCGACCTCGGCGGCGCGCACGCGGTCGATGTTGACGATGAGCTCCGGCTTGCCGATCTCGAAGCTCGGGTTGACGAACTCGACGTCTTCCTGCGCGTCGAGCTGCGACTCGAGGTTCTCTGCGATCGCCTGGACCTGCGCCAGGTCGTCCCCCTGGATCAGCAGCTCGAGGTTGCCCGACCCCATTCGGCCGCGCCGAATCAGCGGCGCCTGCGTCACGAACGCCTTGCGCACCCCGGGCACGTCCTGCGTCATGTCGCGCACGCGTTCGACGAAGTCCTGGATCGACCGCTTGTCCTTGTGCGACTCCTTCAAGATGATCCCCATCCTGGGGTTGTCGCGACGCACGATCGTGAACATCCGCTCGACCTCGGACAGCGGCAGGAAGCGCTCCTCGAGCAGGCGAATGATCCGCTCGTTCTGGACCAGGTTGTAGCCGGGCGGGGTGTCGAGCATGACGTAGATCATGTTGCGATTTCCGGTCGGCAGGTAGTCGATGTCGGGAGCCAGCGAGAATCCGATCAGCAGCGCACCCGACACGATGCTCGCGATCACGCCGGCCTTGCGTCCGGGCCTCGCCAGGATCCACTCCAGGTGACGCGTCAGGGTCGCCGTGATCCCGCCGAGCAGTCGGCCGATGGCGTCCTCGGAGTCCGTGCGCGGCGCACTCCGGAGCAGGCGAGCCGAGAGGGTAGGGATGACCGTGATCGCCACCAGGAGAGAGAGGGCCACGGCGATCGAGACCACGATCGCGATGTCGCGGAAGATCTGACCCGCCTCCTCCTCGACGAGGATGATCGGCAGGAAGACGGCCAGTGTCGTCAACGTGGAGGCCAGGATCGCGCTCCACACCTCGACCGTGCCGTCGTAGGCGGCGCGGATCTGGCCCTTGCCCTGCTCCCGGTGCCTGAAGATGTTCTCGACCACCACGATCGCGCTGTCGAGCACCATCCCGGTCACGAAGGTCATGCCCGCGAGCGAGATGATGTTGAGCGAGCGACCGAAGAGGGAGAGGAAGACGAAGGTCGAGATCAGCGAGATCGGAATCGAGAGGCCGAGCACCAGCACCGCACTCTTGCTGCGCAGGAAGAACAGCAGGACGATGGTCGCGAGCGTCGCGCCGATCAGCAGGTTCTGCGTGACGAGATCGATCGCCTCGTTGATGTAGAGCGTCGCGTCGTAGACCTTCCGGATCTCGATCCCGCGCGATCGGTACTGCGCGTTGAGGCGCTCGATCACGCGGTCGACACCCTCCATCACGTCGAGCGCGTTCGAGCCGCCCTTGCGCAGAACTCCGAAGATCAGCGCGGGCGTGCCGTTCTGGCGGATGATCGACTGTGGCTCCTCGTAGCCGATCTCCACGCTGGCGAGGTCGCGTATGCGGATCGGGCCCGACGGATCGTTGCGGACGATCGTCTGCGCGATTTCCTCGAGCGAGCGGTAGCGGCCCTTGGTGCGAACGCCGAAGTAGCGCTTCCCTTCGTCGAAGGCGCCCGCCTTGACGTCTCGGTTCTCCTGGATCAGCGCGGCCCGCACCTCGGAGATGCTGATCCCGCGCGCCGCGAGCGCCCCGAAGTCGAGCACCACGTGAGCCTCGCGCTCCTCGCCTCCGAAGAACCAGACCTGGCCGACGCCCGGGACCCGTTCGAAGCCCGCCTTGACCACGTCCTCGGCCAGGGGACGGACGACGTTCAGATCCTCGTTCGCCACCATCACGATCCAGGCGATGGGCGTCTGCTCGTCGGAGTTGACGGCGCGGATGATCGGCTCCTCGGCGTCCTCGGGCAGATCCCGAACGGCGCCGATCTTCTCCGACACGTCGAGTCGAGCGACGTCCTTGTTGGTCCCCCAGTCGTACTTCAGGATGATCGTGCTCTCGTCTTCCCGCGACGTGGAGACCATCTCGCGCAGGTTCTCGACCGTGTTGAGCAGCTCCTCCTGCCGCCGCGTCACCTCCTCCTCGACCTCGAGCGGTCCCGCGTCGGGGTAGCGCGTCTGGACCGTGATCTCGGGGCGGTCGATGGTGGGGATCATCTGGACCGGCAGCCGGAAGAGTGAGAGGAGGCCGAAGAGCGCCGCGAGCAGGACGGCGACCGTCACGCTCACCGGGTAGCGGATCGAGGCTTCGACGAGCTTCATTCGCTCACGAGCCGGCGGGCGCGGCGCGATCCGCCTTCAGCGCGTCGGGCAGGGTCGGCGGACCGGGAGGGGGCAGCTCGACGACCTGCACCGCCGTGCCGGCGTCCAGGTCCTCGTTTCCGGCCACGATCACCGACTCGCTCCCGTCGAGGCCCGACCGGACGTGCCAGCGATCATCGATCGCCGCACCCAGCTCGACCGGGCGGCGGGTGGCGGTCTCACCCTCGACCACCAGCACGTAGTGTTCGTCGCCGTCCTGAAGCACGGCGTCCTTGGAGATCAGCAGAGCGTCCTCGAGCGCGCGGATGAACGAGACGCGCGCCGACATGCCCGGTGTCAGGATCAGATCGGGGTTGGGAAGCAGCACCTTGATCGGGAAGCTCCGGCTCGAGACCACGACGTCGGGTACGACCTTCCATACCAACCCCTCGAAGCTACGTCCGGGGAAGCCGGTCACCTCGACGAGGGCAGGGGCCCCTTCCTGGATCTTCGCGATATGTCGCTCGTTCACGGTGCAGACCGCGAAGACCAGATCGATCCGCTTCATGGTTGCCAGGTAGTCGCCGCGTTCCAGGAACTCTCCGGCGTAGGCGAGCTGCTCGGTGACGACGCCGGGAATCGGGGCCACGATGCGAAGCTCCGCGAGGTCGCTCTCGGCTCGCTCGACGCGCGCGCCGGCCTCCGCGACGTCGGCCTGGGCACGCTCGATCGCGGCCCGGCGCGCGACGAGATCCCCCTCGGAGATGATGTTCTGCTCGAAGAGCTCCTGCGCGCGCTTCCAGGCGCGCTGCTCCTCCGAGAGCGTCGCTCGCGCGCGCTGACGCGCGGCGCGAAGCTCCACGAGCGCCAGCCGATGATTCGCGTCGTCGATCTCGGCGATCAGGTCGCCCTCGTGCAGGATGTCGCCGATCTCGGGCACGTAACGCTTGATGAAGCCCTCCTGGCGCGTGGCGATCTTGGGCTCCACGGGGGGGAGAATCGTCGCCTCGCGTTGCAGGAAGACGTCCTGAAGCGAGCGCACCTCGGGCTTCGACACGACCACGGGCGTGATTCGGTCCTCTCGAGAGCTCTCCCCGTCTTCCCTGAGCGCGCCGCCCTCGGAGCAGGCGGCACACAGGTACACGGCAGCCAAAAGCGCCGCGATCCGGGCGGCGATCGAACCCGACATGGGAAAAGCCATACACGCCACCCCAGTAGAGCGTCAAGGTAGCCGCGCGCGGCTCTCGGGTCAGGCGAGCGGCGCCCGGCTCAAGCGAGGGGCCTCTCCCGGCCGATCAGGTCCACACAAGGGACGAGATGGGCAAAGAGACCGGCAACGACCGACGCAAGTTCCCGCGGGTGAGGACGGATTCGGTGATTTCGATCGCCAGGCTCGATCCCCCGCCCAGCGCGCTCGCCCACGCGATCGATCTCTCGCTGAACGGGATCCGCTTTCAGTGCGTGGGGGTCGAGCTGGCGCTGGGAGACATCCTCCGGGTCACGCTGACGCTCGAGGACGAGACCCTGACGGTCGAGGGACAGCTCGTCCGCGTCACGGATCTCGACCCGTTCACGCAGGAGGTGGCCCTGGCCTTCCTGTCACTGGACGACGAGTCCCAGCGGATCCTCAACGAGGCGCTTCCCGACTACGAGCCCGGCGCGAGCGGCCAGTAGGCGCGCCGCCGTCTGCGACGGCGCGCGAGCGCGCTCCGGATCTCGTCGATTCGCGCCTCGACCTCGGTGCGCCCCGCCCGGATCGCCTGCCGCGCCCGGTTGAACTCGAGGCTCCGGATGCTGTGGACGTCCGGCTCGAGCACGACGTCAACGGGGTCGTGTGCGAGCCGGTGTCGGGCCAGCTCGTGCTCCATCACCGTCATCGATGCGGTCAGGATCTCGAACAGGTTCGGTCCGTTCCCGTTCGTCCCCTCGCTGCGCACCCCGCGCCGGCGGAGGCGCGAGAGGCGAGTGTCGACCTTGTCGACCAGGCGGCTGGCCAGGGTCTCGCGCTTGAGCCGCTCACTCCGGCGGCGCGGACGGCGAAGCTCGCGCACCCGTCGAGCGTGCAGGTTCACGGCGAGCGAGACGTCGACGTCGAACGCCTCCAGCTCGCTGACCGGGACGGGATTCCGGATCGCGCCGTCCACGAGGATGCGGTCGTGCGAGCGGAACGGCACGAAGATGCCGGGCACCGAGATGCTCGCGCGCAGCGCATCGATCACCGGCCCCTCGCGGATCAGGATCTCATCGCCCGTGACGAGGTCGACGGTCACGGCCCCGAACGGGATCGCCAGGTCCTCGATGCGCCATTCGCCGACCAGTCCGCGCAGCCACTCCGCGGCCCGGTCGCCCGAGAGGAGGCCCGCGCGCGGCCAGACCGGGTCGAACAGGCGGAGCAGGTGCGACCGCTCGATCCGGCGCGCCTGGCGCTCGAAGTTCTCGAGCTGGCCGGCCGCGAAGATCGCACCCACCACGGCGCCGATGCTGGTGCCGACCACCGCGTCGATCGGGATTCCCGCCTCGCCGAGCGCTCTCAGCACGCCGATGTGGGCGAGTCCACGCGCTCCGCCCGCACCGAGCGCCACGCCCACGCGCTTGGGCGCTCGCGGGGAGCGGGGTTTCCCGTTTCCGGCCGGCATCGCGGGATCGTAGTCATTCACCCGCCCGACCGCTAAGCTGCGATCTCCATGAGCGACTTCCACCAGACAGGCGTGATCACCACGCTCCACCGGCTCGGGCCTCCGGGACTCGAGAGGCTCGAGACCGAGCTCAAGTACTTCTCGCGCGAACGCCCCATCGCGCTCGTCCTGCCCTGCCTGTACACCGAGATCTACGGCGAGGGACTGGCCCGGATTCGCGAGGTGCTGCGGGAGATCTCCTACGTACAGCGGATCATCGTCAGCGTGTCGGGGAGCGACCGCGGCGAGGACTTCCGGGCCGTCCAGAAGTACTTCGAGGACATCCCGGAGGTCGTCTGCGTCTGGGGAAGCGGTCCCACCGTCGGCGAGTTGCTGGGGCGGCTCCGGGAGAGCGGGCTCTCGGTCGGTCCCGAGGGGAAGGGGCGGGCGGTCTGGATCGGCACCGGCTACGCGATCGCGGCGGGCGAAGCCGACGCGTTGGTCACCCACGACTGCGACATCATCACCTACGATCGGGAGTTCCTGGCGCGCCTCTGCTATCCGGTCGTGCACCCCAACCTGGACTACGAGTACTGCAAGGGCTACTACGGCCGCGCCACCGACCGGCTGCACGGTCGCGGGACGCGCCTGTTCGTGACCCCGCTCCTGCGCGCGCTCCAGGCGACGCTCGGGTCGCTGCCGCTGCTCGAGTTCATGGAGAGCTTCCGCTACCCGCTTGCGGGCGAGTTCTCGATGAAGACCGATCTGGCGCGCCAGATCCGGATTCCGAGCGACTGGGGGCTCGAGGTCGGGCTCCTGTCGGAGGTGTTCCGCAACTGTTCCCCGCAGCGTGTGTGTCAGGTCGAGCTCTGTGACAACTACGATCACAAGCATCAGGACCTGTCGGCCGGCGACCCGAAGCAGGGGCTTCACCGCATGGTGATCGACATCGCGATGACGCTGTTCCGGAACCTGGCGGGCGTTGGCGTGCAGTTCGACGCGGGCTTCCTGAACACACTGAGCGCCTCGTATCTCCGCCACGCCCAGGACATGGTCGCCCGCTACGCCGGCGAGGCGCGCATCAACGGGCTCCACTTCGACCAGCACAGCGAAGAGGTGGTGGTCGAGACGTTCGCCGCCGGACTGCGCGGCGCCGGACTCACGTTCGTGAATGACCCCCGCCGTTCACCCATGATCCCGAACTGGCACCGCGTGATCGCGGCCGTGCCCGAGTTCCTGACCGACCTCCGCTACGCGGTGGACGTCGACCGCCGCGACGCCGCCCGCTGAGCACCCCCAAGGTTTCCCGCCGCGAGGTCGATGGAGCGTGCAGAGCCCAGTGCTCCGCTACCCATCTCATGACGGTGAACAGACGAAGGGGAAGGCGGAGTCGACCCCGACGCGGGAACGACTCCAACGGCGACGCCACTGCGGTGCGCGAGCGTTCTGCGCGCGAGCCGTCGGACGCCTTCGACCGTGAGGCCGGTTCCCGTGGCTCGCACCCCGAGCTCTCCGAGCTGACTCCCTTCAGCATCTTCTGCGCGCTCTACCTGGGAATCACCGAGCGAAACAGCTATGCCCACCAAGGTCGCGAGGCGGTGGCGCGTCGCTTCTCGCTCAGCCGGGACGAGTTCCACGCGTTCCTGGAGGAGCACGCGCTCGATCCCGGGTCACTGAGCCGGGCCGGCTTCGACGCGGAGAGCGCTCGCCTCGACATCCAGGTCGCACCCGAGGGCATCAGTCGGGTGGAGCTGGCCCGCACCATCTTCGACGAGCTCCGCAAGCCCGACGAGCCCACCCCCCTCTAGCCAGGGGGATAAGTGAGGGGCGCGCCCGGCCCGAGCGGGATGCCGAGCACCGTCCAGATCCCGAGCGCGACGCCCCACACCAGCCCGAAGGCGAGCGAGTACGGGATCATCACGCTGATCAGCGTGCCGATGCCGAGCTCGCCGTCGTAACGTCGGCCGAACGCGACCGCGATCGGGAAGTAGGGCATGAGTGGCGTCACGATGTTCGTGATGCTGTCCCCGATCCGATACGCGGCCTGGACGAGCTCGGGCGAGTAGCCGAGCGCCATCAGCATCGGGACGAAGACCGGCCCCATGACGGCCCACTTGGCCGAGGCGCTTCCGAGCACGAGGTTGACCAGCGCCGCCACCAGGACGAAGCCGAGCAGCAGGGGAGTGCCTCCGAGTCCGAGCTCGCGGAGACCGTCGGCACCCGCGATCGCGCAGAGCGTCCCGAGGTTCGACGCGCGGAAGTACTCCACGAACTGCCCCATCGCGAAGGCGAGCAGGACGTAGGGGCCCATGGCCGCCATCGTCTCGCCTCCCATCCGGGCGACGTCGCGATCGGAGCGGATCGTTCCGACGGCAACGCCGTACGCGATCCCCGGAACTCCGAACGCGAGCAGGATCAGCGGCACCATGGCCCGCCACAGCGGTCCGAATCCGCCGTCGTCCCCTCGGAGAGGCGCCTCTGCGGGCAGGGCGAGGACCGCCACCAGCAGACACACGAGTCCCAGGGCACAGAGTGCCGCGACCAGACCTCGCCGCTCGGCGCTCCCCGGGGATTGGGCGTCCCGCTCCACGGCCGCGTCGGGGTCCGCCCGGCCTGTGTCCCAGCTGCCGAGGCGCGGCTCGACGATCCGATCGGTCACCCAGCCGCCCACCGCGACGACGAGCAGGACCGACGTCGCCATGAAGAACAGGTTCGAGGTCACGAGCACCTCGTAGCTCGGGTCGAAGGCGCGCGCGGCCTCGGTCGTGAGTCCGGCGAGGAGCGCGTCGACGGCCGTCACCACGACGTTCGCCGAGAAGCCGCCACTCACGCCAGCGAAGCCCGCGGCGAGCCCCGCGACCGGGTGCCGCCCCGCCTGCGCGAACAGCGCAGCCCCGATGGGAATCACGACGACGTAGCCGGCGTCGAGCGCGAAGCTCGACAGGACGCCCGCGAGCACCACTCCGTAGGAGAGGGCGGCGCGTGGGGTGCCCGCGAGCAGGAGCCGGAGCGACGCGGGAATGAGGCCGCCCCGCTCCGCGATCCCGATCCCGATCATCGCCACGAGCACGAGCCCGAGCGGAGCGAAGCCGGTGAAGTTCCGAACCGCGCCGACGAGCACGATGTCGCGCATCAGCTCGCGGGAGAACAGGCTTCGCGCGACGACCGGATCTCCGGTGACCGGGTGCTCGAGCGAGAGCCCGGCGCAGAGCGCCGAGATCAGCGCGGTTCCAACCGCGAGCAGCACGAACAGCGTCAGCGGCTCCGGCAGCCGGTTCCCGAGACGCTCCACTCGGTCGAGCCAACGATTCGCCAATGCCGAGCCCGAACGGGGGATGGGTGAGCAGCGTCGCGCGCTTCGAGTGGGCCTGCGCCGAACGACGACCGGGACCGGGTCAGCTTAGCGAATGCAGCTTCGCTTCGGGGTGAGCTTCACTCTTCCACGAGCCAGCTCGCTGCGGGCGCGCCTCTCAAGCGCACTCTGAGCCGTGTCGAAAAGTTCCGGTGTTAGGGGTCTCGACGCCGCCGGGATCGGGACCGCTGCAAGTCGGTCGTGTCGCCATCAGGACAGCCCTGGCGCGCGACGACTGCATGAGCGGGGATCCAGTCGGAGGAGTCTTGACCGCATGATCGCGACTCGCGTCCTGCTCGCTCCGCTCGCCCTCGCGGCCGGGCTCCTCGTCGTCGGCTGCGAGCGTCCCGCCGCTGATGCAGCACGCGCCGCTCCGCGCGCGGAGCCGCGCGCGGAGCGGCCGACCATCCCGGAGCCCCGGCCCCAGCCGGGCGAGTTCGAGCGCTTCGTCGAGCCCGAGCGCGACCCCGTGGAGCTCCAGCTCACGTCGGTCCGCGTGGAGGAGACGCCCGAGATCGACGGTGACCCCGGTGACAACGTCTGGTCCCGGGCCCGGACGATCACGACGTTCGACTACTCCTCGCAGCGCGCCATCGTGCTGCGCTCGGTGCACACCGACCGGGAGCTCTTCCTCCTCGCCAGCTACCGCGACGACGCGCCCTCGGAGACGCACAAGACCTGGCAGTGGGACGAGAGGGAGGCGGTCTACAAGCAGATGATGGATCGCGAGGACATGCTCGTGCTCAAGTGGAGCCTCACGGGCAACGACGCGCACCTCGCCTTTCGCGACGCCGAGCCGCACCGCGCCGACGTCTGGTTCTGGAAGGCGCACCGCACCAACCCGACGGGCTTCGCCGACGACAAGCTCCAGTTGCTCTCCGTCGAGCCCAGTCGCCGGGCGAAGCCCGTGAGCTCGCCCCGCTTCGGAGAGCTCTACCTCCAACGCCTCGGCGACGCCGGCCGCCCTGCGTACGAGGAGCGGTTCTTCTTCGAGAGCCGGGGGCGCTTCGCGGCCAAGTACTATCCGCAGATCCCGGAGGGGAGCCGGGGCGACATCCGCGCCAAGGGGGTCTGGTCCCAGGGGCACTGGACGATCGAGCTGGCGCGGCTGTTCGACACCGGACACGACGACGACGTGCGCTTCGAGCCGGGCGGCAGCTACCTCTTTGCCGCCGCCTGCTACGAGATGGCGGCGGGCAAGGTGCAGTCGGAGTTCCACCAGCCGCTCTATCGGACGGGCGATGCGTACGATCGCCTGATCCTCCGGATTCCGGAGTGAGGCCGGCATGAGCGTCTCACTGGACCGCGCCCGCCGCAGGCTCTTCGCGCTCACCGCCTGCCTCTTGCTCCTGTTCGGGGTCGTGCTCGCGTCGTTCCTGAGCCACACCTCCACGACGATCCGCCGCGAGATCGGAGAGAACTCGCGGCGCCTGGAGCTAGTGGAACGGATCACGCTGGAGCTGGCGCTCGCCGGCGTCGAGTTCCAGTCCGTCGAGATCGAGGGGGGCGGGGGACTGCACTCCATGATCGAGCACCTGGACCGGGTCCGCGAGGCGATCGCGGAGCTTCGCGCATCGAGCGTGCCCGAGAGCCACGCCGCTGCGATCGAGGCGCTCGCGCGCCACGAAAAGCGCATCCGCACCATGTTCTACGTCTACGATGCGAACAACGATCCCGCGGATCCGGCGATGGCCTACTCGAGGGAGACCATCGAGCGCGTGGTGGAGGGAATAGAGCACTCGATCACGGACTCGTTCGCCCTGGGCCAGCGGATCTCGGCGGCCAACCGCGCGGGGCAGGCGAGCGTGCTCCGCTCGATCGAGAGCGTGATCTGGATGCTGGCGGCAGGGAGCATCCTCGGGACGCTCGCCTGTGCCGCGGCCGCGTGGGGTTTCGGGTCCCTCATGACCCGGCGCATCCGCGAGCTGCTCGCGACGATCGAGAGAATCGGCCGCGGCGAGCGCATCGACCACGGCGCGGCCGACGAGACGCCCGACGAGCTGGGGTCGATCGGGCGGGGCCTGCTCGAGATGGCGGCGGCGCTCGAGGCGAGCCGCGCGGAGCTGCTGCAGGCCAAGGTAGAGGCCGAGGCGGCGAGTCACTCGAAGAGCCTGTTCCTGGCCAACATGAGCCACGAGATCCGCACGCCGATGACGGCGATCCTGGGCTACGCCGAGGAGATCATCGAACGCGGCGACCTGACCCGGATTCCCCTCGAGCGCCTGGAGGCGGTCAACGCGATCAAGCGCAACGGGGCGCACCTGCTCCAGATCATCGGAGACATCCTCGACATCTCGAGAATCGAGGCGGGACGGCTCAACATCGAGCAGCTGTGGTTTTCACCGCACCAGCTGCTGTGTGAGGTGGCCTCGCTGATGCGCGTGCAGGCCGATGTGAGGCAGTTGGAGCTTTCGTCGGAGCTCGCCACTGCGCTCCCGGAGCGGATCCGCTCCGATCCGGTCCGCATGCGCCAGATCCTGATCAACCTGATCGGAAACGCCCTCAAGTTCACCGAGCGCGGCGCGGTCCGTCTCGTGGCGCAGCTGGTCGGATACCCGTCGGACGCGCGAATCCGCTTCGACGTGATCGACTCCGGCATCGGGATTACACCCGAGGAGCTGACGCGGCTGTTCGAGCCCTTCACCCAGGCCGACGGCTCTGCGACGCGCACCCACGGTGGCGTGGGTCTCGGTCTGTCGATCTGCCGGCGCCTCATCGACCTGATGGGAGGTGAGCTCGAGGTGGAGAGCCGACCGGGCGAGGGAAGCACCTTTCATGTGACGCTCCCGCTCGGGTCGCTCGAGGGCATCCCCCTGGTCGAGGACCCCGAGCGGATCCCGGAGACCGGCAGTAGCGCGGACGAGACGTCGGCCGAGCGGACGCCGCCCCAGTCGCTGGACTGCCGGGTGCTGCTGGCGGAGGACTCGCCCGACAACCAGCGCCTGATCAGCAGGCTGCTGGAACGCAGGGGGGCGCAGGTCCGAGTGGTCGAGAACGGCAGGATGGCACTGGAGAGTGCGCTTCAGGCCCGCGAGGCGGGCGAGCCCTTCGACGTGGTCCTGATGGACATGCAGATGCCCGTGCTCGACGGCTACGACGCCACGCGCGCGCTGCGGCGCGCCGGCTATACGCGCCCCGTCATCGCGCTCACGGCGCACGCGATGCCGGGCGACCGCGAGAAGTGC
>CAZLBF010000302.1:0-8521 GCA_964557495.1 uncultured Myxococcales bacterium
GCGGTCCGTTGACGGAGGTGTCCGGCAGGTCGGGGTCGCCGTTGAGCGGGAACTGGTGCGTCTCGACGCCGCCTTGCTCGAAGTGGGCCCGGAAGGTGAGCCCGATGTCCGCCTGGTTCGGGTCGGGCACGCCGGACTGGACGCTGGTGGCGAAGAAGAAGACTGGGACCTGGAACTGGATCACGACCGTATTGGTGAGCCCCCCGATGTGATTGGAGATGTAGGGAGTGTTGCTGGGGGGCACCACCACCCCGCTGAACACGATTCCCTCATCCGCGAACTGCTGATTGGGATCGGTCGGATTGCTGGTGCTGAGGACAGTTCCGGGCGAGACGCTGTTGAACTCGAAGAAGCTCAATGAGTCTGCGCCTGCGGGCGCCTGGTTCGGGTCCAGGATGGCCCCCGCCCAGGCGATCCCCGCTCCACCCAGCACGATTCCGGCGCATAGCAGCGCAGGCACCAGGCCTGCGGCTAGAGCTCGGTTCACCCACCCCCAAAAGAACGAACGACTTCCGGCCACGGCAGCTCCTTCAAGCAGCCTTCCAGAAGTCGCGTGGCCTTTATACCTCGGCTCGATCTCCGGGGTCAACCCCGGTCAACTCCCGGGGGGATTCGGTCTCACTCGCTCGGCCTGAAGGCCCATCCGGCTCCGGGGCCCCTCCCGGGCTGCAGCGCTCTGCCTGCACCTGTCGCCCTTCCCCAGCCCTGAGAAGGCCTCTCCGGGCTCGAGAGCGCTCCCCCGGCCGGCATCGGTCTTGCTCCTCGGTCGTGTATGAATCAAGGCAGGAACCGCCTTACAATCGGGGTTCGGCCGGCGTGCTCGCCTCACAGGCCGCGAGGACGCGAGAAAGAAGGGCCCATGCGAGACGACTGGGACGGCTTCGTAGACCGCGCCAAGCGCCGGACCCGGCGCGACGTGCGGGGCGCCATGCGAGAGGCGCGCGCGGGCGCCCGGGAGAGCCTGCACCTCTCCGAGGAGGACCGGCTCGAGCGCAACGAGCGCCGCCGCGAACGTCGCTCGCGGCGGCGCAATCGCGAGCTGAACCCCGAGGAGCGCGCCTACCAGGAGGCGACTCGGCGCGCCGAGAACAAGCTCCGCTTCGTGCAGCACCTGGTGCCGTACGTCTTCGTGGTGCTCCTGCTCGCGTTCCTGGCGAGGCCCGTCGCGGTCATCGTCGCGCTCGCCTGGGGCGTGGGTCTGGCCTCGCACTTCTTCCGCGCCTTCGTCATGCCCGATCTACGCAAGCGCTGGATCCGCGGGGAGGTAGAGCAGAAGGTGCACCAGACGGTCTCCCGCGAGCGCCTCCAGATCGAGGGCAAGCAGCTGCGCTCGCTGGAGGAGCTTTCGGCGTCGATCGCTCACGAGATCCGCAACCCGATCACCGCCGCCAAGAGCCTCGTGCAGCAGATGGGCGAGGACCCGACCTCGGCCGAGAACGTCGAGTACGCGAGCGTCGCGCTCGAGGAGCTGGAGCGGGTCGAGCGGTCGATCTCGCACCTGCTCCGCTACGCGCGCGACGAGGAGATCCAGGTCGAGGAGGTCCATCTGGCCGAGGTCGTCACGGACGCCGTCGCGGCGCTCCGCGACCGGATCGAGAAGGGGCGGATCGAGGTGGTCCCGGAGCTGGACACGGTGGGCGTGATGGACGGGGACCCGGAGAAGCTGCGCCGCGTCGTCCTGAACCTGGTCGGCAACTCGATCGACGCGCTCCAGGAGCGCCCGAGCGAGCATCCGCGGATCGAGATCTCGGTCGGTGACAACCTGGCCGGCAGCGAGGTGTGGCTCAAGGTCCGGGATAACGGGCCCGGCATGGACGAGGAGACGCAGCAGAAGGTGTTCCGACCCTTCTACACCTCGAAGGCCAACGGAACGGGCCTCGGGCTCGCGATCTCGCGCAAGCTCGTGGACGCGCACGGCGGGACGATCGAGATCGACTCCAGCCCGGGCAAGGGCTGCGAGTTCGTCCTGACCTTCCCGAGGCTCGAGGAAGGGACCGGGGCGGGGGCCTGAGGGCACGGTGAGCGCACGCATCCTGATCGTCGAGGACGAAGGGGCCATCCGCCTGGCGCTGCGGGGCCTGCTCAAGCGGGACGGCTACCAGGTGGACCTCGCCGCGTCGGGCGAGGAGGCGCTGGACAAGTTCCAGCAAGCGCCCTTCGACCTGGTGCTGACCGACCTCGCGCTCGGTCGGGGCAAGTCCGGAATGGACGTGCTCGAGTCGGTGAAGGAGCAGCGCCCCGAGACGGCCGTCGTGATGATCACCGCGCACGGCTCCGAGAAGATCGCCGTCGAAGCCATGAAGGCGGGCGCCGAGGACTACGTTCCCAAGCCCTTCGACAACGAGGAGATCCGCGTCGTCGTCGGGCGGGCGCTGGAGCGAACGCGTCTCGAGCGCGAGAACCGCCTCCTGCTCGACCGCGTCGAGCGGGAGTTCCGCTTCGAGAACCTGATCGGCTCGGGCCCCGGCATGCGCCGCGTGTTCGAGATGATTCAGAAGGTGGCCGAGACCGACTTGACCGTTCTGATCCGGGGCGAGAGCGGAACCGGAAAGGAGCTGGTCGCGCAGGCGCTGCACCAGCGGAGCCCGCGTCGGGCCCGCCCGTTCGTGGCCGTCAACTGTGCCGCGATCAGCAAGGAGTTGGTCGAGAGCGAGCTCTTCGGACACGAGAAGGGCGCGTTCACCGGTGCCGACGCGCGCCGGATCGGCCGCTTCGAGGCGGCGAGCAGCGGGACGATCTTCCTCGACGAGATCGGCGACATGGCGCCCGAGACCCAGGCCAAGGTGCTGCGCGTCCTGCAAGAGCACGAGTTCGAGCGGGTCGGAGGCACGGCGCCGGTCGACGTCGACGTGCGCGTCGTAGCGGCGACTCACCGCGACCTGGAGGAGGAGGTCAAGGCCGGCCGCTTCCGCGAGGATCTCTACTACCGGCTGAAGGTGGTCGAGGTGGACCTGCCGCCGCTGCGCGAACGTCTGGAGGACCTGCCGGCGCTGGTCGAGCGGTTCAGCGTGCAGCTTGCGGAGCGGCTGGAGCGCGAGCGGGTCCGCATCAGCCCCGAGGCCCTGGCGCGCCTGGCCTGCCACGGCTGGCCCGGAAACGTCCGCGAGCTGCGCAACGTGATCGAGCGCGCCGGCGTGCTCTGCTCGGGCGAGCGGATCGAGGAGGTGGATCTTCAGCTCGATCGCGCCCCCGCGGGCGACGCTCCGCGCGCCAGCGACGCAGACGCTTCGTTTCGAGACGCGAAGCGCAAGGCCGTGGAGGACTTCGAGCGGGACTACCTGCTCGGAGCGCTGCGCGAGAACGGCGGCAACATCTCGCGCACCGCGACCGCGATCGGAATGGTCCGCCAGAGCCTCCAGCAGAAGATCCGCGAGCTCGGGCTCCGCTCCGAGGACTGGAGCGACGACGGCTCCTGAGCCGCAGTCCCCGGACTGCACCTGAATCGCGTGGCCTGCGCCGGGGCCCGCTGATCCCGCCTCGGGGATCCGCTGCGGCCGTCGCAGCTTCGCAGCCGCTGGCACGTCGATTGCTCAACTCCAGGGCATGTGTCAGCACGACGAATACGCGGACGAGTTCGAGGACGAGCGGCGACGCGTCGACCGCGACGAGGTCCGGGCATCGAGGCGTCGCTACCGGAGGGCGCGGACTCGCGGCGAGCAGCGGGCGCAGCTCAAGCTCGAGTTCGTGAAGTACTGCCTCATCTGTACGCTGCTGCTGCTGTTCGCGCGTCCGGTCGGGGTCGTGGTCGCGATCGTGTGGGGGCTCAGGCTCCTGAATCGCCACTATCGCATCAGCGTGTACCCCGGCCTGAGGCGCGAGTGCGTCGAGCGGGAGATTCGCCGGAACCCTCGGGACTACGACCCGGACTACCGCGCCGCGCTCGAGGAGCTCGACGCGGTCTAACCCCAAGGCGCGGCCCGACGAGGCCGCGACCTGAGCGAGGAGGCAAGCCATGTCCGAACGAAGACCCCGCGGCCTGGTCGGCCGCATCCGCAGCCTCTTGCGAGGCCTGGCCTCGGTCTGGATCCGAGACCGCGAGAGCCGGAACCCCCGCGCGGTGTACGAGCAGGCGATCACGGAGCGCACCGAGCAGTACGCAGAGCTGAAGCAGGCGGTCGCGGGAATCCTGTACATGCGCAACAAGCTGACCGGCGAGATCGAAGAGCGCCGCAGCGAGCTCGCGCGCACGCACGACGACATCCGCCGCGCGGTGCAGCGGGGCGACGACGAGGTCGCGCTCACGCTGATCTCGCACCGGCATGCGCTTCTCGAGGACCTCGAGCGGACCGAGAAGGAGCTCGAGCAGATCCGCGAGGAGGTGGACACGGCCAAGACGAATCTCGTGCGGTTCCGGAACGAGATCCGGACGCTAGAGCGCGAGAAGCTCCACATGCTCGCGCGGCTCGCCAACGCGCGCGCGCGCCGCAAGGTGCAAGAGGCGTTCGAAGGCCTGTCTCTGGACGGCGAGATGCGAGCGCTCGAGCAGGTGCGCGAGCACATCGCCCGCCTCGATACCGAGGGACGGCTGGACCAGGAGCTGGGCGACTCGGGTATGGAGTCGCGCATTCGCGCGGCCCGCGGCGAGGCGCGCCGGGAGGTCGCCCGCAGCGAGCTCGAGGAGCTCAAACGCCACCTCCGCCCGGTCGCGCTGCCGGTCCGCGAGCCCCAGGCGGCCGCCGCCAGCAACAGCTGACTCCCGCGCCTCCGGACTCCCGCTCCCACGCCCCGCCGCCGCCAGGAGGCTGATCCGGAGCTCGTCTCGGGTCCGTCTCCGGCGGGCGTGGGGAATTCCCTCAAGACAGGGTGGACTCGACGCCGATGGAGAGACGGTCAGCGGGGGTCCGCTGACCTCGCTCCGGGGGGTCGGTCATGCGAGTGCACTACTGGCTGATCTGTGCACTGTTGACGCTAGGCCCGTGGGCCGACAGCGCGAATGCAGTTCCCGCCGACGGCGACTTCTCGCCGGAGACGATGCTCTTCGACGAGATTCCGGTCATCGTGAGCGCGACCCGGGTCGAGCAGTCGCTCCTCGACGTGGCGAAGGCGGTCACGGTCATCACGGCCGAGGAGATCGAGGCCTCGGGAGCCACGAGCATCCCCGAGCTGCTCGAGGTCGTGCCCGGCCTCGAGGTCATGCGACTCTCGCGGACCGACGTGAACATGTCCGCCCGCGGGTTCAACGCGGAGAGCTCCTCGAGGATGCTCGTGATGGTCGACGGGAGGTCGGTCTATCTCGACTTCTTCGGGACGGTCCTGTGGGAGCGGCTCAACGTCACGCTGACCGAGGTCGAGCGGATCGAGGTCAGCCTCGGGCCGAGCTCGGCCGCTTACGGGGCCAACGCGTTCCTCGGCACGATCAACATCGTCACGCGGCGGGCGCGCGACCTGCCGAGCCTCCAGGTCTGGTCCGGCATCGGACCGGATGCGTCGTTCGTCGACGTGACCGCCGCCCGGAGCTTCGGGCCGACGGCCGTCAAGGTGTCGACGAGCTACGACGTTCGGGACCACTTCCGCAACGAGAGCAGCCCCGCCCTCAACGGTGCCCACCGGCGCGACGACACGGGTCTCCGCTCGCGCCTCGTGAACGGGAGCATCGAGCGCGAGCTCGCGGGTGGAGGCGCGCTGCGCCTCTCCGGGGGCGTGAGTAAGCTGAAGGGGGACATCTTCACCGCGGTCGGTCTGTTCGACTACGGCGGAGCCGAGTACTACGCGCAGCTCAACTACGAGCGCGGCCCCTGGCGCCTGCAGACCTTCATGACGCACGCCGACACGCCGGTGGAGACCTCCCCGGTCGGTCTTCCGGTGCCTCCGGTGCCGCTCGATGACCGGATCGTGTCGACCACGTTCGACTTCGAGGTCCAGCGCGAGTTCCAGTTCGGCGACCACGACGCGCTGCTCGGGCTGAACACGCGCCGCATCGTCACCAAGGCGCCCGACATCCTCGGGGACCGCGAGTCGGAGACGCTCTACTCGGGCTTCCTGCAGGACCAGTACCACTTGACCGACTGGCTGACCGCCTCCGCATCGGCGCGCTTCGACGAGCACCCGAAGGCGGGCTTCCACGTGTCGCCGCGCTTCAGCCTGCTGCTGGCTCCGGGCGAGATGACGCGCGTCTGGCTCGCGTACTCCAGCTCGTTCAGGAACCCGACCCAGATCCTGAACTACCTGTCGCTCCCGCTCTCCGGCTTCACGCCGGCTCCCACCGAGCTGGCCCGCCTGGTCGGGAACGAGGACCTGGATCCCGCCTGGAACACCTCGTACGAGATGGGCTTCCAGGGCTATCCGCACCCGCGCCTGGGCGTTCGGGGAAGCCTGTTCTACCAGATCGTCGAGGACCTCACGCGGATCGTCGTCGTCGACCCGGGCCCGCCGGCGACCCAGACCTTCGAGAACGTGGGTCGGATGAAGAGCTGGGGCGGCGAGCTCTCTCTCGAGTTCAGGTACAGCGACGCGCTGCGCGGGTTCGCGGGCTACTCGTTCAATCAGGCGAAGGGCATGTACGAGCTCGTGAGTCCGCGCCACAAGGCGTCGGCGGGGCTCCGCGGACGAATTGGGTCGCGCCTGCGTTACTCGCTCACCGGCTTCTACGTGGCACACACCGAGTTCGAGACGACGAACTCCACGACCCCGTATCCGACCCTCGACATCCCCTCCCGGTTCCAGGTCGACACCTTCGTCGGCCTCCAGCTGGTTCCCCAGTTCGAGCTCGGCCTGCGCGCGCGCAACGTGTTTCACCAGGCGCGCGCCCAGTACCCGGGCGGAGACGAGATCGGGAGCGAGCTGATGCTGACCGGCCGCCTCGAGTTCTAGGTTTCCCTGCCCGGCATCTACGTCTTCGGCGTGAGAACCGAGCCTTCGGGGGGGTAGGGGAGGGAGTCGGTTGCCTCCCGCACTGACTCGCGCGTGGGATCGGGCAGGGGGAGCTCGCGTCGCTCTCGCCAGTCCCGGATCTGCGCCTCCGCCGCGCGGCTGCGGCTCTCGTCGAGTCCGTCGTCCCCTCCCAGGTAGAGCGTCTGCGACGGGAAGGCGAAGCCCGATCCGGTCGACTCGACGATCTCCATGATACGCAATAGCAGGTCCTCTCGGATCGCGAGGAACTCCGCCCAGTCGGCGGTCTCGACGTAGCTGAAGATCTCGAGGTCGAGCGAGTACGCACCGAAGCCGATGAAGCGGATGCGCGCCGGGTCCGGGTGCACCTTCGGGTGCGCGACGAGCAGCTTCTTCAGCTCGACGAGGACGAAGCGCAGCTGCTCAGCGGTCGTCTCGTAGCGCAAGCCGAGCACGGTGTAGAAGCGGATCCGGTCGCGCTGGGCGAAGTTCTCGAGCTGGAGCGATGCGAACGCCGAGTTCGGCACCGTGACCAGGGTCCGGTCGAGCGTGCGGATGCGGACGGAGCGGAGGCCGATGTCCTCGACCGTGCCCACCTTGTCGCCGAAGCGACAGAAGTCGCCGACCGCCACCGGGCGGTCGCCGACCAGCTCCATCGAGCCGAGGAAGTTCTCGAAGGTCTTCTGGGCCGCCAGCGCGATGGCCAGACCGCCGATCCCGAGGCCGGCGAGCAGCCCGGTGACGTCGTAGTCCAGGTTGGAGAGCAGGCTCAGGATCGCGAGCGCGAGCAGGAAGACCTTGGCGAGCCTGCGGCCGACGGGAAGCAGGCTCGTCCCGGCCGCGTTCCCGGCCGCGAGCATCCGCCGGTTGACGACCTCCGTGCCCAGGTCGATCAGACGCATCGCCAGCCAGGCGATGGTCACGACCACGAGGCCCTTGCACAGGCCGCCGATGAAGCGTTGAGCCGGGAGCGAGAGGCTCAAGGCCCGCGCGGCGGGGTAGAACAGCGAGATCGCGAGCGTGGCGGTGAGGGGCGAGGTGGCCGCCTTGAGCAGCTGGTCGTCGATCTCCGTGTCGGTTCGCGCGAGCAGGGGTGCGAAGGCGCGTGCCGCTCCCATAGCGAGGCCGCTCGCCAGAGCGTACGCAAGGATCAGCGCCAGGATCAGGCCGATCCACTGCCAGAGCTCGAGCTCCAGGAACTGGATGTCGAGCAGTGGCGCGGGGATGTACTTCCCGACCGGCCCGTAGCCCAGCTCCGCGTACAGGGCCGGGATCCGCGAGACCGTCGAGCCCGCGATCAGCCACTCGTTCCCGACGCGCTCCAGGAGAATGGGGACCGGCCCCGACTCGGTCGAGACCTCGCCCACCAGCTCCCGCCGCGCCGGGAGGTCGTCATCGCGATGCCCTTCCGGGGCGTCGGAGAGCGCGTCGACGTCCACCCACAGGGTTCGGTCGAGCACCACCTTGAGCTCTCGCGCGAGCTTCGGTCCCCGCTTCTCGCGCCGCTTGGCCGGAACCCGTCTCAGGTCCAGGTACTGCGCCGCGAGGCTGTAATCCGCGTCGCGACTCGCCTCCAGGTATCCGAGCATGCTCGCCCGCGGCGTCTCGCGCGTTCCCTCCGCCGCGCCCGCCGCATCCGCCGCCGCCGCGCCGAGCAGCCCCGCGCACGCGACCGACATGGCCAGAGCACTCA
>CAZLBF010000303.1:0-3223 GCA_964557495.1 uncultured Myxococcales bacterium
GGCGGGCGAGGCAGTCGATCATGAATTGCGCGCGCGGAGCCCCTGCGGAGGGTCCGGAGCAGATCCGCGGGTCCAGCACGAAGACCGGAAGCCACTGGTCGGCCCGGGTCGCGAGCGCTGCCAGCGCAGTGTTGTCCCGCAGCCGCAGGTCGTTCCGAAACCAATGAAGTCCGCGCGTCATCGTGCTCCGACGAGGTAGCCGCTGACCCAGGCGGACGGCTCAGAGGTGTTCGGTGCGGGCCGCACAGATCTCCTCGCAGAGGCTCCACAGCGCTCCGCGATCCTGTTCCGACTCCTTCGTGAACGGGAGCAGGTGCGTTCGGCGTGGCTCACGATCCAGGAAGAAGCGGCCGGTCCACTCTCGAGCGCGCTCGCACGCCGCGAGCCACACGACGGTGTCGGCCCCCTCGGCAGGGGTGCGGAGGATGCTTCGCGTGATGCGGTAAAAGCGTGGGAGCGAGCTTCGCACCGACGGGGTGTCGGCCCAGCCTGGGTGCATCGAGTTGACCACTACCGAGGTCGAGCGCAGCTCTTCGGCCCAGAGCTCGGCCAGAGTCACCTGCGCGCGCTTGGTCTCCGCATAGGCGATGACGCCATCGTACTCGCGTTCGGTCCAGCTCGGGTCGTCCAAGTTTAGGCGTCGCGTGTACATGCCTCCCGAAGAGACCCAGATCACTCGAGCGTCGGCCGACCTCTCGAGCGCGCTGCGCAGCAGCTTGGTCAGCAGGAATGGGCCGGCCACGTTCGTCGCGAACGTCAGCTCGAGACCGTCACCGGTCTCGACGCGCTTGTCCGGAAGCACCCCCGCGTTGTGCACCAGCACGTCGACGGGACCCGAAGCGAGGCGCGCGGCGGCCTCGCGCACCGAGCCCAGGTCGGACATGTCCACGATCTCGAGCGAGACGCGCGAGCTCCCCGTCCGTTCCCGGATTCGCGCCAGGGCCTCTTCACCGCGCTCTCGGCTGCGGCACAGGAGCACCACGTCGGCGCCCAGATCCGCGAGCGCGAGGGCCGTCTCGTAGCCGATTCCCGAGTTCGCGCCCGTCACGACGCAGCGCCTGCCCGACAGATCGACGTCCAGGTCCCCAGCCCGGAAGCTCAGCGAGTGGATCCGGAAGCCCGTCCGGTCGAAGGAAGGGACGATCAGGGGATCGACGACGCGGCTCAGGGCGCGCCCGAGCCAGACGTGGGCGACCGGCGTCTCCGCGAGCTCCTGAAGGGGCTCGGACCCCTCGTCCAGCGCTGCCAGGACGTCGTTCACCGGCGCGTGATCGCCGGCCTCGCGGCTCACGTACCGATACATGAGAGAGCCGCCAGGTCGGATCACGAATACGCCCCCGAGTTGCCACGGATCCCCCTGCACACCGCTCTGGCGGGCACCCGAGCGAAGCGCACGTATCGCGTTCAAGGGAAGCCTCGGCGAGAGGAGCTCAGCCCTTCCGCGCCGCAGACCCGCGGCGCGATAGGCGCGAAGCTCAGGGTCTACCAGCAGCGGACAGTCGAGCGCGAAGTCCTCGCGGAAGGCGGCGGCGAAGCTCGCTGCGCCATTGCCCACGATCACCAGCTCCGCTCCTCGGGCGCGGATCTCGTCGACCTTGTCGCGCAACTGCACGATCTGCTCGCGGCAGAACAGTCAGCCGAAGTGGCGGATGAAGACGAGCACGATCGCTCGGGCTTCCCAGAGCGCGCCCAGTCGCTGCCGCTCTCCACTCCAGTCGCAGAGCTCTAGTCCGCTGAGCTTGGTCGCAATTCGCACGCCGATTCCTCTCTCCTCAATGCGAGGCGTCAGGTTGGCTCAGGCAAATCAGTATGTCAAGATTATATCTGATATACTGACGATTCCGAGAATCGCCATAGAAATCCGTAAAATTTATCTATTTCAATTATTTAAACCATATATATGCACATCCAAGGCGTTATTACGATGGTCATTTGTCTAGACATTATAATGTATCTTGTATAGAATCTGCCATGTGAGAGAATCCGGGGCGAAAAACTCGGTGCCCCCGCGGGGGCCCTGGTCGCACGACCAGATCGAGCGCTACTTGGTCGAGACGCGCGTTCCACTCCGGCTCGCGTGCAACCGAGCCTCCGGTCATCCGTTGCTCGCCTCGCTCTGGTACGTTCCGCTCGAGGGCAAGCTCTGGTGCGCGACGCAGAAGACCGCGCGCGTGGGTTCGCTGCTGGCCGAAGACCCACGCTGCACCTTCGAGGTGGCCGGCGATCGGCCCCCTTATCGCGGCGTGCGTGCGAAGGCGGTCGCGACATTGGACGACAGCCGGGGAGAGGAGATCCTGCGGCTCTTGATCGCACGCTACCTGGACACGCCGGCATCGCGGCTCGCCCGATGGCTGCTGGCGCGTGCCGAGAACGAGACGGCCATCGCGATCGAGCCGAAGAGGTTGCTCAGCTGGGACTACACGGAGCGGATGGAGCCCGGAGCTTGATCGCGGTCGAAGTTGCGAACCTCGCGAGGACCGCGTGAACCCTACGCCCTTCGTAGACGAGACTTTCGCAGCCCGCTGGCGGCGGCGCGCGCTGACGGTCCCCGGGGTCTTGCTGCTCGCGTGCCTCTACCTCGCCCTTTCGCCGCTAATCGTCTTGGGAGCGGCGCTGCGCGACCTGCGCTTCGGGCGGCGGCTGCCGACGCTTCGCCTCATGCTGTTCGGCGCGGTCTACCTCGCGTGCGAGGCCCTCGGGCTGCTCGCGAGCGGCGCGCTCTGGGTGGCGTGCGGCGGCGGATGGGCCGTCTCGCGGCGCCGCTGGGAGCGCTGGAACTTCGCGCTGCAGCGCGTCTGGGCGGGCGCGCTGTTCGCGGCGGTGCGGCGAGTCTTCTCGCTGAGCCTCGAGGTCGAGGGCGACGCCGAGGTGGGCGATGGACCGCTGCTCGTCTTCGTGCGCCATGCGAGCCTCGCCGACACGCTACTGCCCAGCAACCTGCTCTCGATCCGCCACGGCCTGCCGCTGCGCTACGTGCTGAAGCGCGAGCTGCTCTTCGATCCGTGCCTCGACATCGTCGGTCAACGGCTCCCGAACGTGTTCGTGCGGCGCGGCTTGGGAGACGGCAAGCGCGAGATCGACTCCATCCGCCGTCTGGCCGCGGACCTGTTAGACGACGAGGGTCTGCTGATCTATCCCGAGGGCACGCGCTTCTCGCAGGCGCGCCGCTCGCGCGCCCTCGAGCGCATCGCGGCAAGCGGGGAGATCGAACGCCTCGAGCGCG
>CAZLBF010000304.1:0-7207 GCA_964557495.1 uncultured Myxococcales bacterium
GCGGGCCCCTACGGGACCAGCCTGCTCGCCGAGCTGGGGGCTCGCGTCCTCAAGGTCGAGCAGCCCGAGACCGGTGACGAGATCCGCCTCTTTCCCGACCAGGTTCGCGGCCTGTCCGTGACCTTCAACGACCTGAACCGCAACAAGGAGGGCCTCACCCTCGACCTTCGCACCGAACGCGGTCAGGAGGTCCTGTGCCGGCTCGCAGAGAAGTTCGACGTGCTCACCGAGAACTTCGCCGCGGGAACGCTGGAGCGCTGGGGCCTCGGCTGGGAGGCACTGCACGCGCGCAATCCGAGGCTGGTCTACGCCTCGCTCTCCGGCTTCGGCCAGGACGGGCCCTACGCGAGCCATCGAAGCTACGACCTGGTCTCGCAGGCGACCGGCGGGCTCATGTTCATGACCGGCGAGCCGGACGGACCTCCGATCAAGACCGGCACGAACCTGGCGGACTACGTCGGCGGCCTGTTTCTCGCCGTCGGCATCCTGGCGGCGCTGCGCGAGCGGGACGCGAGCGGCCTCGGGCAGCACATCGACATCTCGAACCAGGATGCGCTCGTCACGATGCTCGACTCCGCCGTGAGCTGGTTTCGCGCGAGCGGCGAGCAGCCCGCGCGCAGCGGGAACTTCCACCGCAGGGTGGCACCCTACGGCGCCTACCGGGCCAAGGACGGCTGGGTCGTCGTCGCCATGGGAAGTGCCAAGATGTTTCCGAAGTCGCTCGCGGCGATCGGTCGCGAGGACCTGCTCGAGGACGCCGGCTTCATGGAGCGCGTGAGCCGCTTCGCGTTCCGGGACGAGCTGAACGAGCACTGGTCGGCCTGGGTCGCCGAGCGCTCGTGCGCGGAGGTCGAGCAGGTGTGCCGCGAGCACGGACTCGGCTTCGGAACCGTCAAGTCGATCGCCGACCTGGCGAGCGACCGTCAGCTCGAGCATCGGGGGATGCTCGCCGAGGTCGAGCATCCCGACGGCGAGGGGCCGCTCCCCACCCGCGGCGTTCCCATCCAGCTCGGACGCACGCCGGGGTCGGTGCGCCGGGCAGCCCCGACGCTGGGGAGCGACACCGAACGCGTGCTGCGGGAGCTGCTCGACCTGAGCCCGGAAACGATCGAGCAGCTTCGCCGCGACGGCATCGTATAGGGAAGGGACGCGACCATGAATCTGCGCACACCGATCTGTGATCTGCTGAACATCGAGGCTCCGATCCTGCTCGCGGGCATGGGCGGGGTCGCGTTCGCCGAGGTATGCGCCGCGGTCTCCGAGGCGGGCGGCTACGGGACGCTCGGCATGGCTGGCATGAGCCCGGAGCAGATCCGCGAGCAGATGCGCGAGGTGCGCCGTCGTACCGACAAGCCCTTTGGCGTGGATCTGCTGGCGGCGCTACCGGACCAGATGCTCGCGGCGATCGACGTCATCGTCGAGGAGGGTGCGAGCAGCTTCATCGCCGGCCTCGGCGTGCCGGGACCCGTCATTGAGAGGTGCCACGACGCCGGGCTCCTGGTCGTGAGCATGTGCGGCAAGGTGAAGCACGCTCGGGCGGCGGAGCAGGCCGGCTGCGACGTCGTGGTCGCGCAGGGGACCGAGGCGGGCGGGCACACCGGTAAGGTCGCGGGCATGGCGCTGATCCCCCAGATCGTCGACGAGGTAGAGATCCCGGTCCTCGCGGCCGGCTCCATCGTCGACGGCCGTGGCCTCGTGGCCGCGCTTGCCTTCGGTGCCCAGGGCGTCTGGATGGGCACGCGCTTCATCGCGTCGCACGAGGCCCGCGCGCCGGAGCACTACAAGAAGCGCATTACCGAGATCGGCGAGGACGAGACGATCGTGACCCGCTGCTACTCCGGCAAGACGATGCGCGTGATCCAGAACGCCTACGTAGCGGAGTGGGAGCGCCGGACCGACGAGATCCAGCCGTTCCCGCTCCAGGCGGCCACGTCGATGCAGAACGACGTCATGAAGGTGATGCTGCCCGAGCTGAGCGAGGAGTTCGACGTCGACCGCGACTGCATGCCCTGCGGGCAGGGCGCAGGGTCCATCGGCGACATCCCGACCTGCGCGGAGATCATCGAGGACGTGATGAGCGAGGCCCGCCAGATCATCGAGGGCTTCGCGGAGCGGGCCAGCGCCTAGCCGACCGCTCAGCGGCGTCGATGCTTCAGCACCTCACTTTTTCGCACGATCGCGGTAGGCTGGTCTCATGACGATGGCAGGTGATCCCAGGGGGCCGGGAGGGGAGGGCGCTGGACCCGCAGCGCGCGAAGCGGCGGACGGGGCGGGAGGAGCCGCAACTCCGCTACACGCGGGTGTCGTGGGTGACCCAACAGGCAGCCGAGAGATCGAGAACCCGGCCATGAAGCCGGAGAAGGACATGAGCCCCTGGGTGCCGATCATCGTAATGCTCGTCCTCGGCGCCGCCATCATCGGGTTCTCGGTGATGCTGACGAGGATGATGGAGTGAGGTGCGAGTGGGGCAGGCGCGCGAACGCGCCGCGGCGCAGCTAGGCGGGTTCCAACTGGTCGGGGCGACTGGATTCGAACCAGCGACCTTCTGAACCCCATTCAGACGCGCTACCAGGCTGCGCTACGCCCCGAGCGAGAAGGGCGGGAGTATAGCTCAGCCGCGGGGAGGGCTCTCGGCCCCTGGGAGTGTCGGCGGGTCGGTCTCTTCGCGGTACTTGCGGAGGTGCTCCGCGACCAGCTTGAGGAGCTCGACGCGCTGGATCGGCTTGGTGGCGAAGTCGTCGCAGCCCGCCTCGCGGGAGAGGTCCTTCTCCTTGTCGACCGAGTGGGCCGTGAGCGCGATGATCGGGCCCTCCCAGCCGGCCGTGCGGAGCTTGCGCGTCGCGGCATAGCCGTCCATGACCGGCATCTGGAGGTCCATCAGGATCAGGTCGAACGGCTGCTGTGCGGCCCGCGAGGCGAGGGCGAGCGCGACGCCGGCGGACCCGTCGTCGGCGCAGGTCACCTCCATGCCCGCCTTCTGCAGGATGAAGGCGACCAGGCGCTGGTTGTCCTCCGCGTCCTCGACGTAGAGGATCTTGGCGGGGGTCTCCAGCTCTCCCGCCGGCTCGAGCGACTGCCGGGGCGTGTCGCCTGCCCCGAGGCTCTCGGCGACCTCGTCCTCGGCGGTGCTCATCTCGAGGTGCTCGGCGCCCTCGAGCGACCCCGGGTCGACCGTCAGCCGGAAGACGCTTCCCCGGCCCTCGATGCTCTCCGCTTCGAGCTCGCCGCCCATCAGCTCCGCCAGCCGCCTCGCCAGCGCGAGTCCCACGCCCACGCCCCCGAAGTTCCGCGTCAGCGAGCCGTCCGCCTGGGCGAAGGGATCGAAGATCCGCTCCAGCGCCTCCGGCGACATGCCCTGCCCGGTGTCCGCGACTTCGATGCGCAGCTTGGGCCGATCGAGCGCGTCGGTGACGAGCTGGATGCCCACGCGCACGCCGCCCTCGTCGGTGAACTTGATGGCGTTCCCGATCAGGTTCACCAGGACCTGACGCAGCCGCCTGGGATCCGTCTGGATCTGGACGGGAAGCTTCCCGAGGTAGGCGAGGTCGAGCCCGATCCCGTTGCTCGCCGCGACGTCAAGCATCTCCGAGGTGACGCCCTCGATGAGGTCGCGCAGCGAGACGATCTCGGAGCACACGTTGACCTCGCCCGCCTCGAGCTGCGACAGGTCGAAGAGGTCGCTCAGCGTCTCCATCAGGCTCTTCGCGTTGCGCTTGAGCGTGTGCAGGTGATCGAGCCTCGAGTCGGGCGCGAGCGCCAGGTTTCCGTCCTCGAGCAGGAGGTCCGCGAAGCCGAGGATCGCCGTCATCGGCGTTCTGAGCTCGTGGCTGATGTTGATCAGGAACTCGCTCTTCGCGCGCTCCGCCCGCTTCACGCTCCGCTGGGCGTCGGCGAGCTCGCGGCGGGTCGAGTTCCAGAGATCGACCGTCTGGCGGAGCGTGGCGGTGGTCGTCTTGGCGGTCTGCGTCGCGACGCGCAGCTCGCGGCGAAGCTCCTGCTCGGTCTTCATCCGCTCGAACTCGCGCGAGCGCAGCTCCGCGACCTCACCTTGGAGCGCCTTCAGCTCCTCGACCACCTCTTCTGGCGACTTCTCCACAGGCATCCCGAATGCGCGGCTCAGCCCGCCAAAGCCCGAATCGGACTGCCTCGATGCGAGCTGTAGCGCGAGCGGTCGGCCCTGGCGCGAGCGGTCGCGTTTGTCGGGCTGCGGGCGGCCTGGCCTGGAGACCCGCGGGCAGGTTCGGAATCCTCTGGTGGCGCCGCATCGAGCGGCCGGGGGGCGGGAGCCGAGTGGGTGCCTGGATCGAGGCCGCGATCGACGGCCTCCTGGAGCTGGTCAAAGCCTGGGGCTACGGCGGCATCTTCGTGATGATGCTGGTGGAGTCCTCGTTCGTCCCGTTCCCGAGCGAGGTCGCGCTGATTCCGGCGGGCTATCTGGCCCAGCAGGGCGAGCTGGATCCGTTCCTGGCGGTCGCCTGCGGCGTGGCGGGGAGCCTGGGCGGCGCCCTGATCAACTACGGCCTGGCCTTCTGGCTGGGTCGATCGTTCCTCGCCTGGCTGGGCCGCTTCGGACGCTGGTTCGCGCTCGGCCAGCATCACCTGGTGGCCGCGGAGCGCTACTTCGAGAGCCACGGCGAGATCACGACCTTCGTCGGGCGGCTGATCCCCGGCATCCGTCAGCTCATCTCCATCCCGGCCGGCCTCTCCCGGATGAACCTCGCGCGCTTTCTGCTCTACACCGGGCTCGGTGCCGGGCTCTGGAGCGGCATCCTGGTGGCCGTCGGCTTCATCGCGGGCGAGAGCGAGGAGGTGTGGCGGCCGCTCCTGCGCGAGGCCACGCTCGGGGTGTTGGTGGCGCTGGCGCTGCTGGTCGTCGGCTACGTCTATGTCCACCGGCGCGCGGAGCGGATCCGGTGACGCGGCTCCGGCTCGCCGTCGCGCTGCTCGCCGTCGCCTGCCTGCTCGCGGCCTGCGCCTCGCGACCCCCGCCTCCGACACCCGACGGCAAGGCCCGCGTGCACGTGGTCGCAAAGGGCGACACGCTGTGGAGCCTGGCGGCGCGCTACGGGACGACGGTCGGCGAGATCTCGCGGGCCAACCACCTGCGCAGTCCGCACGAGATCCAGATCGGCCAGCGCCTGCAGATCCCCGGCGCCACCCGGACTCCGATCGCGTCGCGAGAGAACCCCTGGGCGGAGGCGGACCCCAGAGGGCAGAGCTCCGGCGAGCTGAAGCTGTTATGGCCGCTTCGAGGCGATGTGACCAGCGGCTTCGGCATGCGCAACGGCGCCCATCACGACGGAATCGACATCCAGGTTCCGACCGGCACGCGCATCGTGGCTGCCGAGGCCGGCCGGGTCGTGCACAGCGACGGCACCCTGGCGGGCTACGGAAACACGATCATCGTCAAGCACTCGGGGCGATTCTCGACCGTCTACGCGCACAACCGGCAGAACCTCGTGGGCGTGGGGGAGTTCGTCGATCGCGGCCAGGTGATCGCGGAGGCGGGTCGGACCGGCCGCGCGAGCGCTCCGCACCTCCACTTCGAGGTGCGCCGTGACGGCTCGCCGCGCAATCCCCTAGAATACCTGCCGTGACGGACCGAGAACGCTTGCACGCGGCCATTCGCGAGATTCCAGACTTTCCGACGCCCGGCGTCCTGTTTCGCGACATCACGCCGCTCCTGCAGGACGCCGAGATGCTGCGCATCGCCTGCGATGCGCTCGCGGAGCCGTTCAAGGACATGAACGTCGCGGGCGTCGTCGGCGTCGAGTCCCGTGGCTTCATCTTCGGACCGCCCGTGGCGCTGGCCCTGGGCGCGGGCTTCACGATCGCGCGCAAGCCGGGCAAGCTCCCCTGGAAGACCGAGCGAGAGAGCTACGAGCTCGAGTACGGCACGGACACGATCGAGATGCACGCCGACGCCATCCGGCCGGGATCGAACGTGCTGCTGATCGACGATCTCATCGCGACCGGCGGGACCGCGGGTGCGACGGCGGCGCTGGTGGAGCGCATGGGGGGGAACGTCGTGGGCTGCTCGTTTCTGATCGAGCTGAGCGTCCTCGAGGGGCGCAAGCGGCTCTCCGGCTTCCCGGTCGAGTCGGTCCTCGTCTACTGAGCCCGCGCGCTCCGCTCAGCGGAGGTAGGCGAGGTAGATGCGGGACAGGTCGTAGATCGCCTTCACGAAGTCGATGGCCCGAAGTTTCGATCCGTGCACGTCGACCCACTGGGTCAGCGGATACTCGTAGATGACGTTCTCGGCGGACCGCGGACCGTCCCATCCGTGCGCCGCGGTCAGCCGCGCGATGATCTCGACGTCGAAGACCCAGCGCGAGAGGAACGGGGTATCGAAGAGCGTCTTGAGGTCGGGGGTGACCCGGAACAGCTTCGCTCCGCACTGGGTGTCGTAGATCGGGAGCCGGAGCATGAGCGAGACCACCGTCGCGAACACCCGCCCGAAGTAGTGGCGCGCGACCTTCCGCTCCACGCGGCGGCCCAGCAGCTTGATCCGGGCTCCGAAGACCATCTCGCGCTCGGGCCGTTCGTCGAGCAGGCGGGCGAAAGGCGGAATCTCGTCGAGGGGCGTCGCGAGATCCGCATCCCAGTAGCCGACGTAGCTGGCGTCCCCTTCGAGCAGCTGAAGCAGGCCCTGCCGGACCGCCTCGGCCTTGCCGACGTTGCCCGGGAGCGCGTACATGCGGACCCTCCCGGTGCTGTCCATGCAGAGGCCCTCGAGAACCTCGCGCGTCCGGTCGCGACTGCCGTCATCGACGAAGAGCAGCTCGACGTCGGGCTCGCTCCGGACGAAGCGCTCGTACTCGGCGAGATCGAGGCGCTCCGCCTCGTTGTAGCAGGGGATCACGACCGCGATCTTCGGCACGGCGGGACTCTACCAAAAGCACGCCCTACAATGGCCGCGGCGGTGGGGAACCGCCTCACAGGCCGAGGTGAGATGGCGATCTTCCTGATCCGACACGGAGAAACCGATCTCAACGCCAAGCGCGTGGTGCAGCCGCCCTCCGCGCCGCTGAGTCGCCGGGGTCGGGAGCAGGCCCGCCTGCTGGCGCAGCGGCTCGAGCAGAGCGGCGTGGAGCGGATCCTGGCCAGCGATCTCGAGCGCGCCCGTGCAACCGCGGACGAGATCGCGCGGGTCACCGGCGCTCCGGTCACCACCAGTCGGTAGCGGAGGGTGAGGGTCTCCCCGGCC
>CAZLBF010000305.1:0-4514 GCA_964557495.1 uncultured Myxococcales bacterium
GCGGCACCGTCGTTCGTGTTCGGGTTCTTCAGCTGGATGTAGGCGTCCTGGACGGGGGACAACGACACGACCTCGGCCGAGTTCGTGTCCGCCTGCACGGAGACGGCGGCGACCGACCAGTCGTCATTGTTCACGGTCCACGAGGTTGCGACAGAGGCCGCACCCGCCTCGATCGTGCCGCTTCCGTTGGATTGGTCGGCTACGACATCCCATTGCTCGGTCTGGCCTGCGCCCTGGACGGCATCGGTGCCGAAGTGCGAATGCACGACCCCGAAGACGAGGTCGTCGGTCGCCGAGACCACTGTCGTCGAGGCGGCGGTCGATCTTCCCGACGCGCTCGAGAATGCCAGAAGAGGCGTGGTCTGGTGGACGTCGGTGAAGGTCGTCACGCCGACCGTCACGCCTCTATGGCTGGTCCCGGCCAGGTCGACGATAACGTCGTGGGTGCCAGTGTCGGGCGCCACGAGTCCCCAGATCTCGACGCGCGAGTGCGCACCGGGACTCTCCTCCGCTCCGACGAACGACAGATTCACCCCGTTGTAGGTGATGGAGCTAACGCTTTCACCGTGGGGATCCGTTGACACGCCGACCAGCATGAGCCGGTTCGCCCCGGAGGTCATGTGGGGCACGGTGACGCTATCCTGGTCTGGGGTGGAGCCGCTCGAGCTCGCGTCGAGGGCGACACCCAGGACGCTGGCGAAGGAGTCCTGGAGCCGGGGGCTGAAGGCGACTGCGGTCTCGATGGAGCCGGCGGTGTACTCGAGATCCCAGTCACCGCCCAGCGAGGCCGCACCAGTGAGATCGGTGCTCGCCGCCACGTCGGCGCCGGTGAGAAGCGCCAGGTCGTCGATCAGGGCGCGGCCCTCGGCGCTGGCCGCGAGGTTGCAGCCGTAGAGGAGCAGGTCGGCGCCGTCGCTCAGCGCCTCGCCCCAGGACGCCACGGCCTCGGCACTCTCCGCCAGGCTGTCGCGCGTGAGCCAGCTGTCGCCGAGCTGCACGCCCGCTTCCGTTCCGTGAGAGATCACGTGCACGGCGTCCACGTCGCGTGCGTAGTCGGCGAGCACCTCGGTGAGCTGGGCCAGCCCGTCCCGCTCGCCGTCCAGCAGCCGCACGTCGAGGCTGCGGCCGTCCGCATTCTCGCGCAGGTCGGCGACGAGCTGCTCATGGCCCTCGACGCTCGAGTCGACGATGACGAGCTCGCGCCGAGTTGCGTGCTGCTCGGTCACGGAGCCCGCGTCGCTGACGTTCACGGGCTCGCGGGTGACATGCAGCGGGTCGCTGGGGGGCGGTGCGACGTCGGGCAGAACGCCGGGGAGGTCCGCCGACAGCAGTATCCGGGGCTCCAGTGGCTCCATGAGCAAACGAATGCGCCGGAAGTTGGCCATGGGACGCTCCCGACCCCTCCAGAGCTGCACACTGTGCATCGGTCACACTCTTTGTCGCCTTGACCGCCAGGTAAAGCCGCACGAGCAGGCCGCCGAAGCGTTCGGGGGGCAACTCGAGCGTCATGTTCCGGTCTCCAAACCGGTATCAGACACGGGAGCGCGAGGTGGAGTCGCCGGTTCGAGCCTGGCTGGAGCTGCAGTGCCAGATGATCGCTGGAGCCGAGGCCGGCCTGGTGATGCTCGGCTCCTCCGAGCCCTCCGCGGGTCCCGGCCAGGTCGTGAGCTGGCCGTTTCTCGAGCCTGCGGGCCCCCGCCTGTCGGCCACCGTCGAGCGCGCCCTCGAGCGGGGCAAGCTCGAGGTTCAGGTCTCCGAGGACGGTACGGACGCGACGGCCGCCACCGCCCTCGTCGCCGTTCCCGTCGAAGTAGATGGGTGCATCTGTGGTGCGGCCGGAGTGAGCGTGCGAGGCGTCCCACCGGCTGAGCTCAAGGCGCTCGCCGGCCTGCTGGGCTACGGCGCCCAGGGCCTGGCTCAGCTGATCCAGGCCCAGAGTCGCTACGAGCCCCTCGCAGATCGCCTCGCGCTTGCCGGCGACCTGCTGGAGGGCGAGCGCCTCGCGGAGGCTGCCCACGCGTTCGCCGTGCGTCTCGCCCAGAGCATGGGGTGCGAGCGAGTCGCGGTGGGGTTGCGCCGGCGCGAGAGGATCCGTGTGGTCGGCCTCTCCACGACCCCGCGCTTTGCCGAGGAGAGCGACGCCGTCGGCGACCTGGTGTCCGCCATGCAGGAGGCGGTCGACCAGGACGCCGTCCTCGAGCTGCCCGCGCCGCCGGACGCACCGGTCCACTCGCTCCACGCCCACGAGGGCCTGACTCGAAGTACCGGCGCGGGCGCCGTCTGTACGGTCCCGCTCGCCTCTCGCGGGCGCTCGGTGGGCGCCTTCACCTGCGAGTGGCGGGAAGCGAGCGAACTCGAGGCCCGGCTGCGCAGCCGCATGCGCGAGGCCGGCGTCGTCTGCGGGCCGATCCTGGAGCTCATGAGCCGCGCGGAGGCCGGCCCACTCGAGCGCGTGGGCGCCTCACTCCTGCGCTGGAGCGAGCGCCACTTCGGTGCCGACCCCACGCTGAGGCGAGGTGCGCTCGCGGCAGTCGGGGCGCTGCTCGTTCTGCTGGCTCTGGTGCCCGCTCCCTATCGCATCTCTGCGCGAGCCACGATCGAGGGTCGGGTGCAGCGAGCACTGGTTGCAGGCGTGACGGGCTACGTTGCAGAGGCGAACGCGAGAGCTGGTGACCTCGTCCGCGCCGGCGACGTGATCGCTCGACTCGATGATCGCGATCTGCGCCTCGAACGCAGTAGGCGGGCCAGTGAGGTGGCGCAGCTCCAGAAGGAACACCGCGGCGCACTCGCCGGCCGGGAACGCACGCAGGTGAGCATCCTCGAGGCAAAGCTCGACCGGGCCGCGGCGGAGCTCGGGCTCGCGGAGGAGCAGCTGGGGCGCACCGCGGTCGCGGCACCCTTCGACGGCATCATCCTCAAGGGTGATCTGGATCGCTCACTGGGCTCGCCCGTGGAGCTCGGCAACGTGCTGTTCGAGATCGCGCCGCTCGATGGTTACCGGATCATCATCGAGGTCGATGGGCGCGACATCAACGATGTCGCGGTGAACCAGCGCGGTCGGCTGGCGCTTGCGGCACTGCCCGGCCACGCGCTTCCGCTGGTCGTCGAGCGCATCACCCCGATCTCCACCGTCCAGGACGGACGCAGCTATTTCCGCGTCGAAGCCGTTCTGGAAGAGCCCATGGAGGAGCTACGCCCCGGCATGGAGGGAATCGCCAAGATCGAGGCGGGGCGACGTCGACTGCTCTGGATCTGGACGCACGAGATGATCGACTGGCTGCGGCTCCTCGCGTGGGGCTTCCTGCCGTAGGCACCGACATGGACCCTCTCTACAGCTCCTCCTGGTATCGGATCGAAGCGCTGCGGCCCCGGCTCGCCGCCGATGCGCAGTTCTGCCGGCACGACTACCGAGGCCGGGCCTGGTACGTGGTCCGCAACCCGACCACCGGTCGAGTGCACCGCCTGGCTCCGGCCGCGCACACACTCGTCGGCCTCCTGGATGGCGAGCTCACCATCCAGCAGGCCTGGGAGACCTCGGCCACGGAGTGGGGGGACGAAGCGCCCACCCAGGACGAGACCATCGGAGTGCTGGGCATGCTTCAAGGCGCCGGTCTGCTGCGCGGAGACGTGCCGCCAGACACCGCCGAGCTCTTCCGGCGCGCACAGGAAGAGCAGCTTCGGGAGCGACGCAGCAGGCTCAGCCCGATCGCCTTTCGGGTGCCCCTGCTCGACCCGGACGCCTTTCTCTCGCGCTGGCTCCCCTGGCTGCAGCCGCTCTACTCGAAGCCGGCTGCCTTGGCCTGGTGCGCCGTGGTTCTCGGGGCCGCCGTCGCAGCGTTGAAGCACCGGCCCGAGCTCGCGGCGGCGAGCGAATCGCTCCTCGAGCCGGGCAGCGTGATCGCGCTGTGGTTCGCCTATCCGGTCGTGAAGGCGCTGCACGAGCTCGGTCACGCCTTTGCCGTAAAGCGCTGGGGCGGCGAGGTGCACGAGGTCGGGATTCTGTTCCTGGTCTTCATGCCGATTCCCTATGTCGACGCCTCGGCTTCGGCCGTCTTCGCGGAGAGGCACCGCCGCATGGTGGTGGGTGCCTCCGGCATCGCCGTGGAGCTCTTCCTGGCTGCAGTCTGCACCTTCGTCTGGATCGCGGTCGAGCCGGGACTCGTCCGCCAGGTGGCCTTCGCGGTCATGCTGGTGGGGGGTGTCTCGACGGTCTTCTTCAACGGCAACCCCCTGCTGCGCTTCGACGGATACTACGTTCTCTCCGACGCGCTCCAGATTCCGAATCTCGCGTCGAGAGCCAACGGGTTCCTGGGCGCCCTGGCGCGGCGCTTCATCCTGGGACTGAGGGATGCTCCGCTCCCCGAGACCGCGCCCGGGGAGCCTCCCTGGCTGGCGGGCTACGCGGTCGCCTCGTACGTCTACCGCACGGCGGTGCTGCTGGGCATCGCGGTCTATCTGGCGGGTCACTTCTTCTTCGTGGGCGTCGCGCTCGCGATCGCCACCGTGGTCATGCG
>CAZLBF010000306.1:0-15527 GCA_964557495.1 uncultured Myxococcales bacterium
GCCCTGCTCGAGCGGGTTCAAGCCACGGCCCGGCGCCTCTCCGATGCAGAGATCCCGCGTCCGCCGCGCTGGGGCGGATATCGCGTCTGGGCCGAGCGCGTCGAGCTCTGGGTCGGACAGCCCGCGCGCCTGCACGATCGCGCGCTGTGGACGCGTTCGCTGGCTCGCGAAGGAGACCGCCTCGCGGGCGGGCCGTGGCGCGCGACCCGGCTCCAGCCTTGACACCGATCGACCTCGGGCTGCTCCTCGCGATCGCCTTCGCCACGTCGATCCTCTCCGCAGTCGCGGGGATGGCCGGCGGCATCGTCCTACTGACGGTGATGCTGCTCTACTTCGAGCCGCTCGTCGCGATTCCGCTGCACGGTGTGGTTCAGCTCGTGTCGAACAGCTCGCGAGCCGCGATCCAGCGCGCGCACATCGACTGGCGACTGGTGTGGCGCTACGCGGTGCCGCTGCTTCCCGCCGGGGTGCTCGGCCTCCAGGTTGCGCAGCGGCTCCCGGCTGCGGGGCTCCGCTTCGCGATCGGAGTCTTCGTGCTCGTCGCGACCTGGGCGCGCGGGCTGCTGCTCCTGGGCCGCCATCCCGAGCGCATGCACCCCACCCGGCGCTTCTGGATCCTCGGGGGCGTGCTCGGCTTTCTGAACGTGAACATCGGTGCGACCGGACCCCTGCTCGCGCCGTTCTTCCTGAATTTGCAGCTCGGCCGCCAGGGCATCGTCGGAACCATGGCGGCCTGTCAGGCGCTCGGACACCTGGCGAAGATCGCGATCTTCGGCGTCGCCGGCTTCTGGTTTCGCGACTACGCCGGCGTGCTCGTGGGGATGTGCGGGATGGTGATGCTGGGGACATGGCTCGGGAGTCGCCTGCTCGATCGCTTGAACGAGCGGGTGTTCCGCTGGATCTTCCAGGCGATCCTCACGCTGATCGCGCTCCGCCTGGTGCTCGTCGACGGGGCCCGGCTGTTCGGAATCGGGTCTTGACCCCGTGCCGCTTCGTACGTACTGTGAGGTGGATCATGCTGAATCGGACCGACACCCGAGTGCTTCTACTCCTCGGCCTTAGCGGGGCGGGTGGGGTCCGTCCGGAGCGACCGACGTAGGCGCCCGGAACCACCGATGATCGACGGACCTCTCCCGCCGCGCCGGCCGGAGAGGTTTTTTGTATGCGCGGGTGCCTGCGCACCCACCGCCAGCGAGCAGCTGGAACCTCGATGTCTCGCGCGGGGAGAGCGGCCGTCAGGAGGCCGACATGCGTGGAACCGAGACCGAACAGAATGGACGCGTAGGCGAGCACGTGGCGGTGCTCGACACGACGCTGCGAGACGGCGAGCAATCGGCGGGCGTCGCCTTCAGCCTGCGCGACAAGCTCGAGATCTCGGAGCAGCTCGAGGCGCTCGGTGTCGACGTCATCGAGGCCGGCTTCCCCACCTCGTGTGTCGGCGACCACGAGGCGGTGCGCGCCGTGGCCCGGAGAGTTCGAAGCTCGTCGGTCTGCGCGCTGACTCGCGCGATCGAGGCGGACGTCGACGAGACCTGGCAGGCGCTCCGCGAGGCCGTCGCCCCGCGCATCCACATCGTGGTCTCGACGTCCGACATCCACCTCGACCACCAGCTGCACAAGCGGGTCGAGGAGGTTGCCGACATGGCCCGGCGCAGCGTCGCACGCGCGCGGCGCTACACCGATGACGTGCAGTTCAGCGCCATGGATGCGACGCGTTCCGACCCGGAGGGGCTGGCCCGCGTGGTCGCCGCCGCCGTAGCGGCGGGTGCGACCACGATCAACCTCCCGGACACGGTCGGCGGAGCGCGTCCGGCACAGGTCCAGGCCTTGATCCGCGACATCGTCCGCAGGGTTCCCGCCCTCGAGGATCGGGTCGTGTCGTTTCACGGTCAGGATGACCTCGGCCTGTCCACCGCCAACACGCTGGCGGCGGTCGAGGCGGGCGCGCGGCAGGTCGAGCTCGCGGTAAACGGCATCGGGGAGCGCGCGGGCAACACGCCCTTCGAGGAGGTCGTGGTGGCGCTTCGCATGCATGCGTCGGTCCTCGGGGCAGACACGCGCATCGACACGCGCGGGATCTTCGCCGTGAGTCGGCTGGTCGAGGAACGGAGCGGCCTCTGCGTGGCTCCCAACAAGGCGGTCGTGGGCCGCAACGCGTTCCGTCACGCTTCCGGCATCCACCAGGACGGCGTGATCAAGGAGCGCACGACCTACGAGATCATCGATCCCGCCGACATCGGGCACCCCTGCGGGTCCGAGATCGTGCTCGGTAAGCTCTCCGGCCGACACGGCTTCGCGGCGCGCGTGCACGCACTCGGGATCGAGCTGAGCCCCGCCGCGCTCGCGCGGGCCTTCGACCGCTTCAAGGCGGTCGCGGAGCAGAAGCGCGAGCTCGGGGACGAGGACCTGCGCCGACTGTGCCTGGAAAACTCGAGCCGAGGCGCAGAGGCCTGGCCCGGCCCGGGAGTCTGAAGATGAATCGGGTACACTGCCCCGCCGAAATCGGAACACAGGATCGGGGAATTGCTGGGAAGTCTGCGACGATTCGCGTTGCGAAACGTGTTCCTCACGATGCTCGGCATCGTAGGGGTCTCCGAGACGCTGATTCTCCAGTGGGCGCTGGTCACTGCGGGGCTGCCCGGCTTCGGCTGGCTCGCGGGCTTCGCGCTCGCGATCGGGCTGGCGCTCGCCAATGCCGCGACCCTCATGGGTCTGCGCGCACTCTCGTGGAGCAACCGGGCGATCTACCTCCTGTCGCGCGCCTACATGCTCGTCAGCCTGGGGGCGCTGATCACCGGGCCGATTCTGGCCGGGGCCCTCCTGATCGCCGCGCTGCCCGCGTCGTTGGGTTTTCCGTCGACGGCGCAGACCGCGCTCGTGGGAGGCGGCGGCCTCGCCGTGACGCTGGGGTTCGGCTCGATCCTCTGGGGCTTCCTGGTGGGCCAGCGCAAGGTCGTCGTCGAGGACGTCGACCTGCCGATCCGGGACCTGCCTCCGCCGCTGGAGGGGCTCGAGATCGCACACATCACCGACCTGCACATTGGAAGACAGCTGCGCGCTCCGTTGCTGCGCAGCTTCGTCGCACAGGTGAACGCCGTCGGCGCGGACCTGATCGTGATCACCGGCGACATCTTCGACTTCGACAAGGAGTTCATCGAGGAGGGCTGTCGCGAGCTCGCAGCGCTCGAGGCGCCGCTCGGCGTCTACGCCATTCTGGGTAACCACGACGTCTACACCGGTCGGGAGGAGGTGGCCCAGGGCCTCCGACGCCTGACTGCGATTCACTTGCTTCGAGACGAGTGGACGTCGCTCGAGACGCGCGGTGCGAAGCTCTACCTGCTCGGGCTCGAGGACACCGGCAAGGGCTGGACCGATCGCGACTGCGAGAGCCCCGAGCTGGAGAAGCTCTGCAACGACTCGCCTCGAGGCGCGCCGCGGGTCCTGCTCGCTCACCGGCCGGGCTGGTTCAGGCAGGCGCAGAGCCTGGACGTCGACGTCATGCTCGCGGGACACACCCACGGCGGTCAGATCAGCCTCCCGGCGCCGCTGCACCACCACAACATCTCGCAGCTGATCGCGAACTGGACGCGGGGACGCTTCGAGGAGGGCGAGTCGGTCCTCTACGTGAATCGCGGGCTCGGTGTAGCCGGGCCTCCGGTTCGCCTCAACTGCCCTCGCGAGATCGCACGCCTGCGCCTCGTCCGGCGCGAGCCGGCCCCCTGAGGTGGATCTCGCTCACGCCGTCTACGAGCCAGAGGGAGACGGACCCTTTCCAACGCTGTACGCGCTCCACGGCTGGGGCTCCAACGCGATCGACCTGATCAACCTGGCCCCCCACCTGCTGGGCGGCGCCCTCCTGGTCATCGCGCCGGACGGGCCGCTCCGGTTTCCCATCGGCGAAGGCGTGTACGGCCGCGGCTGGTTTCCGATCGCTGGCGAGGGTCCCCTGGATCGAGAGGGCTTCCTCGCCGGACGCGCGACGCTCGAGGCGTTCCTCGCTGACGCGAACGAGCGCTACCAGGTCGACCCGGCGCGCGCACTGGTGCTCGGCTTCAGTCAGGGGGGCGTGATGGCCTACGACCTGGCCCTTCGAGAGCCCGAACGCTACGCGGGGCTGATCGCGCTCTCTTCCTGGCTGCCCCAGGAGCTGGCCGAGCTCTACGAGTCCAGCCCGGGGCACGGCCTGCTTCCGACGCTCGTTCAGCATGGCTCACAGGACCCGATGATCCCGGTCGAGCGCGCAGAGGCGTCGGTGCGCCGACTTCGCGCCCTCGGGCTGCCGGTGACGTACGGCGACTACGAGATGGGTCACGCCATCTCTCCCGAGAGCCTGCGAGACCTGAACCGCTGGCTCCAGGAGACCCTCCAACGCGGCCAGTGAAAAGGGGGCGCGCGTCGCAGCAGTGACGCATCATTCCCGGACGCGGAGACCTCGGAGGATCTGAATGCGACGGCTCATCGGCTTTCTCGTTGCGACGCTCGTGGTCGGCCTGATCGCGTACGCGCTCTACTCGGCCGCGCCGCGCGTCCCGGACCGGGCCGTACTCGTGGTCGAGCTCTCGGGCAACCTCGAGGAGGCGCCGCCGCTGGATGCGGTCGCTCAGGTCACCGCGAGAGGGCTGGCCCAGCCTACGGTGCTGCTCCAGCTGGAGAAGGCCGCCGCCGATCGCCGCATCGTCGCCGTGCTCCTGCACATCCGGCGGCTCGAGCTCGGCTTCGCGCGCATCCAGGAGCTGCGCGATGCGGTCGAGCGTGTGCGGACCGCGGGAACCTCGGTCGTAGCGCTGCTCGACGTGGCCAGCTTGAACGCCACGCGCGAGGTCTACCTCGCCTCCGCCGCGGATCGCACCTACGTCACCTCTTCCTACCTGGGACCGGTCGCCGGCATCGCCGCGGAGTACGTGCACCTGGGCGGTCTCATGGACAAGCTCGGCGTGCGCTTCGAGTACGAGCGAATCGGCAAGTACAAGTCGGCGCCCGAGCTCCTGACCGAGCGGACCCTGAGCGAGCCCGCGCGCGAGGTGGCGAACGCCATCCTGGACGGCGTCTTCGCGCAGATCCTGTCGGGCATCGCCGCGGGACGGGCGCTCGAGGTCGAGCGCGTCCGCGAGCTGATCGACGCCCCGCCGAGCACCGCTCAGGACTACCTCGAGGCGGGCCTGGCAGACGCGATCGCCTCGCGTCGCGACGTGCTGGAGCAGGCCGGATTCGAGACCGCCGAGGAGGTGAAGTACGAGGACTACGTCGGCGTGGATCCGGCGGACCTGGGGCTGCGGGACGGCCCCGCGGTCGCACTGATCTTCGGCAGCGGTCCGATCACCCAGGACAGCCCCGGTCTCCGAGGGCCGAGCTTCACCGCCCGGCGGATCAACAAAGCTCTCGAGCAGGCGGTCGAGAGCGAGGAGGTGCAGGCGATCGTGCTGCGCATCAACTCGGGAGGCGGCTCGGCTCAGGCGTCTGACGAGATCTGGCAGGTGGTGCGGAGCGTACGCGAACGGAAGCCCGTGGTGGTGTCGATGGCGGACGCGGCGGCCTCGGGCGGCTACTACGTCGCGAGCGCCGCAGACGCGATCATCGCGGAGCCCGCGACCCTGACCGGCTCGATCGGCGTCTTCTTCGCGCGGCCCGCGCTCGGCGACCTCTACGAGAAGCTCGACCTCGGTACCGAGGTGCTCGCCCGCGGCCCGTTCGCGGCAATCAGCGCCTCGAGCGTTCCGATGTCTCCCGAGGTGCGCGAACTGACCCGGCGCATCGTGCGCTCCCTGTACGACGACTTCCTGGCCCGCATCTCCGCGGGACGTGGCATCGACACCGAGCGGATCGACTCCCTGGGTCAGGGCCGGGTCTGGCTCGGCGAGACTGCGCTCGAGCTCGGTCTGGTCGACGAGCTGGGCGGGCTCCACGCGGCGGTGGCGCGTGCAAAGCGCGAGGCGGGGATCGCGCCCGAGGTCGATCCTCGTCGCATCGTGTTTCCCGGGCCCCGGAGCCTCCGCGAGCAGCTCCGCGACCTCGTGAGCAGCTCGATCGCGAGCTGGGTGGGCGACGCGATTCAGGTGCCGCTGGCCACGAGCGACCTCTACCGATGGCTCGTGGCGCTGGACAGCCCCTTCGCCTACCTCCCTGAGCACTGGATCGAGATCCGCTGAGAGGGAGGCAAGACTTCGTCTTGCCTCCCTCTCAGCATTTCTGGCCGGGTAACGGCGAGCGAGTCTTTCCGGCCTAACGGCGAGCAGAGCCCGCCTTGCCGGACGGCGCGCTGACTGCGCGCCTAGCGGCCTGCCGGGCTTCGCTCGGCTACGCCTCGCTGCGCGCGCCGCTGCCGCGGCGCTTGCTGGCCTCGGCAGGTGTCCGCCGGAAGGGACGGCCCGAAGGTCTGGTATTCTGCGCGGCGAGGAGGGGCGTGGTGAAGCTGGAGAGCGAGTTCACGGTCGAGCGTCATCGGGACGAGGTCGTCGGCATCTTCGATGACGACGCGACCTTCGAGGCCATCCTGCCCGACACGCAAATCGTCAAGCGCGAGGGGGACGTGCGACACACGGTCACCCCCTACGCGGCGATGGGTCAGTCCGGAGAGGCCCGGTTCGTCTTCACGACGCTGGTCGACGGGAATCTGCGCTTCGAGAAGATCTGCGACGGAAACGTCTGGCGCGCTCTCGAGGGGGAGGTGACGCTCGACGAGGACGGGCCCTTCACGCGAGTGGCCCTCCGCATGGAGGGGCGGACTCGCGCCCTGGTGCCCGAGCTGGCGATCCGGGGCCCCCTGCGGGAGCAGCTCGAGCAGATGGCGGACTCGCTGCGGCGGAGGCTGGAGAACGCGTAGTGGCGTTCATCGAGTCGAGTGACGGCACCCGGATCTTCTACGAGGTCGCCGGCGAGGGGCCGCCCCTGCTGCTCTGTCCGGCCTCCTTCTCGACCCACCTCCACTGGGTCGAGGCTCAGGCCACGCTGTCCCGGCGGCTGGCGGTCGCGACCTGGGACTACCGGGGCCACGGCCGCTCCGAGGCGCCGGAGGCGGACGACCGCTACAGCCTGGAGAAGCTGGTCGAGGACCTGTGCGCGGTCCACGCGGCCGTGGCGGGGGACGAGCCGGCGGTGGTCGGCGGGCTCTCGATGGGTGGCCTGCTGGCTCTCTCCTATGCGCTCGCTCACCCCGGCCGGGTCCGGGGCCTGGTCCTCGTGAACGCGGGGCCGGGGTTCAAGCGAGAGGAGGCGCGCCTGGGCTGGCAGAAGATGCTCGAGAGCTCGGCCCGCAAGATGGAGCGGGACGGGCTCGAGGCCTATCTGAAGGGCAGCCGGGCGCGGGAGCAGCTGGTGGGCCTGAAGCCCGACTCCGAGGGGGCGCGACAAGCCGTGGGAGGAATCCTGCAGTCGTCGGTCGCGGGACTCACCCGCTTCGCGCGTCACATCGCCGGTCCGATCCCCAACCTGGTGGACGAGCTCCACCGGATCGAGGCGCCCACCCTGATCCTGGTGGGGGAGCAGGACGCGACCTTTCAGCGCGCGGCCGAGGTGATGGAGGCCAAGCTCCCGAGCGCCAGGCGGGTCGTGATCCCGGAAGCCGGACACGTCCTGAATCTGGATCAGCCCGAGGCCTTCGCGAGCCAGGTAGAGGCGTTCCTGGAGCGAGTGGGCTGTCTTTGACGACCGCCGGCGCCGTGTGGTTTACTTCCGCGACTCTACTCGAGCGGCGCAGGGAGGCGCACAGATGACCTTCATCGTGATCGCGATGCTTACGCTGATCATTGGCTCGATCATTCTCGAGCTCATCCTGCCCGCGGGCCTCAAGCGCGTGCTCGGCACCGCGATCACCTGGGCCATGATGGCCATCACGATGACCTTCCTGGGCCTGTCGACCCTCGGCCTGATCTACGTGGCCTGGACCAACATCCTGGCCCCGATGCTGACCTGACCCGCCGCGCCGGCTAGCGGCGCGCGATTCCGGCCGCAACCCTTCAGGTTCCCCCCCGAGCTGCGGGTCCGCTGCGCGTAGCCCGGGGCTTCGGTTCTCTGGGAGCGAGCCGCAACCGGTGCCGCTCGCTCCGGTTTCACGGATCGAGAAGGGTGGGGCCGGCAGCCCGGATGATCGATGCAGATGCAGAGCTGATGGTCCGGTTCCGCGAGGGGGACCGGTCGGCCTTCGAGCAGCTCTTTCACCGCTACACCCCACCCCTCGTGAACTTCCTGGCGCGGATGGTCCCCGAGCGGGCCCGCGCCGAGGAGCTGGCACAGGAGGTGTTCGTGCGCATCTACCGGGCGCGGGACCGCTACGAGCCCACGGCCAGGTTCTCCACCTTCCTGTTCGGGATCGCACACCGGCTCGCGCTGAACGAGCTCGACCGCGCCCATCGAAGGCGGGAGCAGGCCCTGGATGAGGCCGCGGCCGGGCGGCTCGCGGCGGCCGGGCCGCAGGCCGACGAGGCGTATGCGGGGAAACGCACCGCCGAGCGGGTCGACGCTGCGCTCGAGGGGCTGCCGGCGCGGCAGCGGGCCGCGCTACTGCTGCGCGTGCAGGAGGAGCTAGGCTACGAGGAAATCGCCTCGATCCTGGCGACGTCGACCTCGAGCGTGAAGAGTCTGCTACATCGCGCGCGCGAGACCCTCGCGGCGCGTCTCGAGGAGGAGATCTCGTGAGCAAGCCCGGGGAACCGCCCGGGGCTCCCGACGAGGAGCTCCAGAGCGAGAGATTCCGAAAGGTCGACGAGCTGGTGGCCCGGCTGCCTCAAGTGGAGCCCTCGCCACAGTTCGAGGCCGGATTCTGGGCCCGGCTGGCGCGCGCGGAAGATGGCGCCGGCCGGCGGACGATCCTGCGCTATCTGCGCCCGGCCCGCTGGCTGGTCGGCGCGGGTGCAGCGGCTGCGCTGGCGCTGTTGCTCACGCTGGGTGATCCGGCGCTGCCGGAGCAGGACTGGACCATCGTGGCCGATGCCGAGAGCTTCGACCTCCTGCGGGAGGGGGACCTCGAGCTGCTCTCTGCTCTGGACGTACTCGAAGCGTGGAATGGCAACCAGGACATCTGAACGCGTGGGCCTTCGCTCTCTGGGTCGCGGCGACTCCGCCGGGAGCCGCGGCCGAGTCGAGCTCCGCGCCGGCGGAGGAGGCGGTGGAGCTTTCACCGGAGGATCGCGAGCTCCTGGAGGAGCTCGATCTGCTGCTCCAATGGGAGCTGCTCTTCGAGTGGGATCCCGAGACGGCCCTGCCGATCGCGATCGAGGAGCCCGATCGAGCCGCGGAGGAGCCGGAGCCATGAGGCGGCTCGTGGGCGCCGCTCTGCTCGCTCTCGCTGGGCTCCTCGTGGCCGCCCCCGCTGCACAGAGCGCGGACGCCGAGCAGGATGTGCCGACGCGGGAGGAGCGCCTCGAGTACTGGCGGCGGCTGTCCGGCGAGGAGCGCGAGGCGCTGCGCGAGCGCTACCAGCGATTCAAGGCGCTCGAGCCCGCGCAGCAGGCGGAGGTGCGCCGGCGCATGGAGCGCTGGCGGCGCCTGTCGCCGGAGGAGCGGCGCCAGCGCCGGGAGCGCTTCCGGAGATTCAAGAGCCTTCCACCAGACGACCAGGCGCGCATTCGGCGGAACTTCAGACGCTGGCGCAGCTTGAACCCCGAGCAGCAGCGGCGGCTGCGCGAACGCTTCGAGCGATTCAGGGAGCTCAGCCCGGAGCAGCAGCGTCAGCTGCGCCAGAGGCTGCGCGAGCAGAGGACCCCCGAGCAAGGGAGGCGGGAGCGGCGCGGCCGCGGCTCCTCGCGGAGTCCCGGCTCTCCCTGAGGCTCCGGCCGCGGTATACAATCGCGCCCTGGCACTCTTTCGACTCGGGAGGATACACGGATGGGTGTTCTGGACGGCAAAGTTGCGATCGTGACCGGAGCGGGGCGTGGCATCGGCAGGGACTGTGCGATCGACCTGGCGCGCGAGGGCGCCCGCGTCGTCGTCAACGACCTCGGTGGCGACGTCCACGGAGTCGGCGCGGAACGGATCGCGGACCAGGTCGTGAAAGAGATTCGCGACGCGGGCGGCGAGGCGGTGCCGAACTACGACACCGTAGCCACGGTGGAGGGCGGTCAAGCCATCTTTCAGACGGCGATCGACTCGTTCGGCGGCCTCGACATCCTGGTCAACAACGCGGGGATCCTGCGCGACAGGACGCTCGTCAACATGGAGGAGTCGGACTGGGACGGGGTGATCGAGGTGCACGTGAAGGGCCACTACTGCTGCACCCGGCCCTTCGTACGCTACATCCGCGAGACCAAGCGGACCGGCTGCCGGATCATCAACTTCTCATCGGTCTCCGGGCTCTATGGAAACTTCGGGCAGTCGAACTACGGCGCCGCCAAGGCCGGCATCGCCGGCTTCACCCGGGTCGTCGCGCTCGAGATGGCCAAGTACGAGACCACCTGCAACGCGATCTCGCCCGGTGCGATCACGCGCATGACCGAGGACCTGGTTCGGGGACGGGGCGAGGATCCGTCGAAGCTTCGCCGCGGTCCCGAGGAGATCTCGCCCGTCGTGGTCTGGCTCGCGACTCCGGCCGCCGATGGCGTCACCGGCCAGATCTTCCACGCGGCTGGGGGTCTGGTCGGGATCATGCAGCAGCCCAAGGTGATCCGCTCCTTCCAGAGCGGGGAGCGCTGGACGCTGGACGGCCTCAATCAGATCATGCCCACACTGACCAAGGCGAAGCAGGCGCACGACGAGCGCGCCGACAAGGAGGGCGAGCCCGAGTCATTCTGACGCGTCGGAGCCCAACTCTCCGGCGCGCAGCGCCCGCGACCGCCCTCCCGGACGGTTGCGGGCCCAGATGAGCTTTCTACCCTCGCGGGATGGCAGCGGAACGGTCGATCGAGATCATGGACACCACCCTTCGGGATGGTGAGCAGACGCCGGATCTCGCCTACACGCCGTCCGAAAAGGTCCAGATCGCCCGTCTCCTCCTGGGCGAGGTCAACGTCGACCGGATCGAGGTCGCCTCGGCTCGAGTCTCGTCCGGAGAGGCGGATGCGGTCCGCCGCATCGCGAGCTGGGCGCGCCGGACCGGCCGGCTGGAGCGGGTCGAGATCCTGGGCTTCGTCGACGGGAAGCGCTCGGTCGACTGGATCGTCAGCAACGGCGCCTCGGTGCTGAACCTGCTGACCAAGGGCTCGCGCGAGCACTGCGAGAAGCAGCTTCGCCTGACGCCCGAGCGCCACTTCAAGCAGATCGCCGACACGATCCTCTACGCCCGTGCGCGCGGCGTCTCCGTGAACGTGTACCTGGAGGACTGGTCGCACGGCGTGCGCGAGAGCTTCGACTACGTGTTCGGTCACGTTCAGAACCTGACCGCGCTCGAGGTCGAGCGCGTGATGCTGCCCGACACCCTCGGGATTTTCTCGCCCGATGAAGCACATCGCTACATGGAGCTGATGACCTCGACCTGGCCCGACACCCACTTCGACTTCCACGGGCAGAACGACTACGGCCTCGCGACCGCGAACAGCCTCGCGGCGGTTCGAGCGGGCGCGAGCGGCATTCACACCAGTGTCAACGGGCTGGGAGAGCGTGCCGGCAACACGCACCTGGCCGAGATCATCGCGAGCTTGAAGGATCTCACGTCGCTCCGCTCGCAGGCGAACGAGGCCAGGCTCGTGTCGATCAGCGAGATGGTGGCGGCGTTCTCGGGCAAGGTCGTGAGCGGCAACATGCCGATCGTCGGCCGCGACGTGTTCACACACACGGCGGGCGTTCACGCGGACGGCGACGCCAAGGCCAAGCTCTATGCCACCCGGCTCGCTCCGAAGCGCTTTGGCCGCCGGCGAAGCTACGCGCTCGGCAAGCTTGCGGGCAAGGCGTCGCTGGATCAGAACCTGCGTGCCCTGGGGATCAAGCTGATGCCCGAGAACCGCGACCTGGTCCTGCAGCGCATCATCGAGCTCGGCGACAAGAAGCACGCCGTCACGCCATCCGACCTTCCGTTCATCATCGCCGACGTCCTGAAGACGCCCGAAGAGCATCGAGTACGGATCGAGAGCTACGAGGTGGCCACGTCGAGCGAGGCACTCCCGGCCGCGAGTGTGCGCATACGCTACAAGCGCAAGGCAATCGAGGAACGCGCGACCGGAGACGGCGGCTACGACGCGTTCATGAAGGCGGTGGCCAAGGCGGCGCGCAAGTTCAGCCTCTCGCTACCGCGCCTCGTCGACTACCGGGTGCGGATTCCACCCGGCGGCAAGACCGGCGCGCTCGTGGAGACGGTGATCACCTGGCGCTCAGGCCCGCGCTCCAACCCCTTCTCGACCCAGGGCGTAGATTCGGATCAGCTCGCCGCGGCGGTCACCGCGACCGAGAAGATGCTCAACATGGTCGTGGAGCAGCGTCCCGAGGGATCTTCTGGAAGCTCGTGAGCTTTCCCCTCGCCATTCTGATCGCGTCGATCCTGGCGGGGTGTTGGTCTCGTGCGCCCGAGCCCGACCCCGTCTATCGCCCGACGGAGAACGTCCTCGAGGCGGTGGCGGTGCTGCGACTTCACATCGACGACGATACCTACCGCTTCCCGCCCGCCCGGGACTTCACCGGCAAGAACGTCTACCGGGCCTCGCTCCGCCGGCTCGAGGCGCTGGAGCAGATCCACTCCGAGAAGCTCCGGAGCGGCTACCTGACCGACGTGCTGCTCTTCGCCAAGGGGCGAGCGCTCGAGCGGATCGGCGAGTACGAGCTGGCGGCGGATCACTTCGCTCGCGTGGCCGAGCTCGATTCGGTGCTGCTCGAGCCGGCGCGCGAAGCGCTCGACGTCAACGAGCGGCTGCACCGCGCTCGATCCATCGAGCCGGGACCCGATGCGCTCGTGGAGCAGGCACTCGCGAAGTTCGACGAGCGGGAGCGCTTGCTCGACCTGCTCGGGGAAGAGGTCGCGGACACCCACTACGCGTACGTCGTAAAGGAGGAGCGCGAGGTTGCGGACCAGGCGCGGGCGGAGTACTTCCGCGCGCGCCGGCGACTCGAGGCGCAGCTCGACGCGCTCACCCTCCAGCAGTACCAGCGTCTGGTTCAGCGGAACCGGGAGAGCAAGTACCGCAACCGTCACCTGATCGACCTCGCCGATCTCTACGCCGAGCTCGCAGCCGAGTACGCGCGCAAGACACCCCCCGTCTCGCTCGATTTCGACCCGGCCACCTTCGACGAATATGCCTTTGGGGCGACGCGGCTCTACGAGGCGGTGTCGCAGCAGGACGGCGCCGTCGAGAAGATCGAGGCGTCGCGGAAGCTCGAAGCCTTCCTCGCGTTCACTCTGCAGGTTCAGGATGAGAAGATCCCGCACTAGGCTCGTCGCGCTCGCGCTGCTGGTTGGCGCAACGGTGGGCTGTGCGAGCACGCCGGCGACGCTGCCCCCGCAGCTGATCACCGACGAACACCTTCCGCCGCCACCCCTCCCGGACGACCTGGACCGCGCAACGGGGCGCTTCATGGCGCTCGTGCTGGCCGATCGCGACGACTCGGCCGCCGGCATGCTGCAGGCGATGTCCGAGCACGAGGCGCGCCTAAGTGCGACGAGCGCGCACTCGAGCGGGCTTCTCGACGACGCGACCGAGCTGTTGTTCGCGGGGCGCGGCCGGCGCGCGTACCTCTCCTACGCGGAGGCGACGCTGGACGAAGGCGATCCGGATCCAGAGCTTCGTCGCCGGCTCGAGCGCGAGCTCGATTCGGAGCCGCTGGTCATTGCAGAGCGGCGACTCAGCGAGGATCGCAGGCGCAAGTACGGCAGCGTCGTCAACCGGCTGATGAAGCCGGTTTCGCAGCTCGCTCTGGCCACACTGAACCCGATCGAGACGGGAAGCGCCGCCATCGCCAGCCTCCTCTCCGTGCACGGCTTCCCCGAGGCAACGGTCCAGGAGCGCCAGGCGCTGCACGCCTACCAGCAGTTCCTCGACCAGAACCCCGACTCGCCGGAGACGGAGCGGGTCCTGGAGCACGTTCAGCGCTACCAGGGCGAGTGGCGATCTCAGGTCCACGGTGAGGCGCTCGAGGCGGCACAGCGCGCCTTCGAGATGGGGCGCCCCGACGTTGCCCTCGCCCATCTCGACCGCGCGGATCGCCTGATCCCGGGGGACGAGGAAGCCTTCGACCTCCGGCTCCGATCGGACGCGGCGCTCGGGAGGCGGGGCCGGAAGGTCCGCCGGGCGCTCGACGCAGAGGCGCTCGTCGGCACGCCGCTCCCGTCCGGGGGACGCGATACCTACGCGATGCTCGCCACAGCGGTCATCGCATCACCGATGACCGAGGTCGAGGAGCTGATCGACGAGTCGTCGCCCTCCGCCTTGGCCCCGGCGCTCGACGACGAGATCGCGTACATCGAGGCGCTGGCGCGAAAGGAGAGCGGCGACGAGCGGGGCTTCTTCAAGCGCCTCGAGAAGCTGGCGAAGCAGGACCCGCGGAAGCGCGGCATGGTGCGTCATGCGCGCACCACATTCTACGATCCGGCCCAGAACCCGTACCGCGCGCTCCGGGCTGCGCGTCGTACAGACCGCGGAAACCGCGCGATGTGGATCCTGCTCGGCAGCCGCGCGAACGGCCCGCCGAAGCTGGGACTGCCGCGGCCCGTCGAGTGGGTTCTCGGCCTCCCGGGTATGGTCATCGCGTTCGTGACGCAGCCGTTGCGGCTGATGCAATACCCGTCCGTACGGCCTCGCTTCGGGGGTCCCGTGTTGCATTCGGGCGAGGCGTACGTCGCGCGCTTCCCCCACGGCGCGCACGCCGACGAGGTTCACGCCGAGCTCGAGGCACTCTACGTCACCCGCCGACAGTGGAGCCGTGCACTCGAGCATCACCGCGAGCGCAGCGATGCGAATGCCGAGACCGTCGCGCGCTATCGTGACCAGATCGCGGAGCGAACGCTCCGGGCCGCGGCCTCGGAGCGACACCGGGAAGTACGCATATCGATCTATCGCTCGGTCATGACGGAGTACGCGGATACGCCGCACGCGGAGACAGCTCGCCGGGAGATCTACACGCTCATGACCGAGTACACCCCGCAGAACATCCGCCTCTCGCGCGAGTTCCTCGAGGAGAGCCCCGAGCTCTGGGGACCGGATGCGCTCGCGCTCAATCCGGAGCTCTTTGACGAGGAGAAAGGTGACGGCGAGCTCGCCGAGGAGGGGATCACTCTGCTCGGCGGAACCCTGATCCGCATCGAGCTCGTCGAGATGGACCCGGTCGTCCGGAAGATCCCGGCGGATGACTTCGCCCGCTTCGTCGCCCTGCTCGAGGAGGCGGCATACGAGCGTCTCCTGCTCGACGACCGCGAGTCCCCCGTGCCGGACCCCCAGCGCGACCTCTTCTTCGAACGCGCCCGGCTGGGCCTGACCGATCGGCCCGACATGCGCTCGAGCGCCGCTTCGGACGCCGTCTTTCTGGGAACCAGCGAGAAGTACGGCATGGTCCGCCGCCGCGAATCTCCCCTCCCGGTCGAGCTCGTGCTGCAAGGGGGCCTGGAGGACTTCAGCTTCGCCGCCTTCCCGCGCATCAAGCTCCCGCGCGGAACGGCGGACGCCTACCTGTACAAGTAG
>CAZLBF010000307.1:0-5998 GCA_964557495.1 uncultured Myxococcales bacterium
CGCCGAGCCGTCCGGTGTGAAGCCGGCTGTACATCTCGAGCCGCGCCGCTTCGGGGAAGCCGCCGTCGATGAGCCAGCGCGCCCGGTCCAGACTGAGGTCCGTCGGGGGGCCGTTTCGGTCTCCCAGGAACGCCCGGCCTACCTCGACCGGTGTGCCGAGCACGTCGGCGGCGAGGAGCCCGTAGTAGGAGAGCGGCACCGAGTCGATCAGCTCCGCCAGCAGCGCCCTGCCCCCGGCCTCGTCGCCGCGCGCCCGCTTCATCTTGCCGAGCCAGTAGCGCGCACGCTGGACCTCGATGTCGGAGATCCGGCCTTTCGCGAGCGGCGCCAGCCGCTTCTCGGCGCGCTTGGCTCGGCCCGCCCGGACGTCGGCCCAGGCGAGGCGCCAGCGCGCCAGCCGCGCGTAGCCGCGCGCGCCCTTCTGCAGCTCGACCTGTCTCAGCAGCTCGAGCGCGCGCTCGGGGTCGCTGTCTTCCAGGTAGAGCGCGGCCAGGTAGCGGGTTCGCGCTCGAACGTGGCCCCCCGACCGACGCGCGATCGCGAGCAGCTCCTCCGCCGCGGCCGTTCGATGGCCCCCGCGGCCGCGCGCGCGGGTCCGCTGAATCGCCAGATTCGTGTCCGACGGATCCTCGGCGAGCAGCTCGCTGAACGCCCGGGCCGCGTCGTCGTAGCGGCGCTGCGCCATCAGACACTCGGCCCGGCCTCGCCGCGCTCTCTCGTGGGCCTCGGTCTCCAGCGCCTCGCTCTCGAGGACCTCCTCGTAGAGCCCGAGGGCGCTCGCGCAGCGCAGGGCGCGGCGTCGCTTCTCGGCGAGCCAGAAGATCGTCTCGGGGGCCGGGGGCTTCGCGTCGGTCGCTCGCTCCAGCCAGCGCGCCCGCTCGAACGCCTGCTCCCCGCCCTCGGAGAGCGGCCAGTTGCGCCAGGCGGTTCGGTAGACACCGACAGCGTGCCCGGGAAGCAGGCGGTCCTCGAAGGCGCGTCCGATCTCGAGCGCGAGCGCCGCCGCGTGTGCCGAGTCGCGGGCCGAGTCCCAGGCGACCTGGAAGTGGCGGTACGCGTCGGCGAGCTCCTCCTGGCTGAGCGCGATCCGGCCCAGCGCGGCCTCGATCGCGGCGCGCAGCTCGGTCGGCGGCTCCAGCTCCAATCCTGCCTCGAGCGCCTCGGCGGCGGCCGGAAGGTCGCCCGCCTCTGCCAGCGCCTCGCCCCGCAGCCAGGCCGAGTAGTCTCCGAGCGGACTCGAGTCCAGCGGGAGCAGCAGCTTCGCTCCCTTCTCGAGCTCGCCCGCATCAAAGGCCGCGCGCGCCGCGCGCAGCGTCGGCACCGGCTCGAAGCCGAGCACCGCGAACGAATCGGAGGCCGGCTCCTTCTCGGCGTGAGCGGTGCCGGCCGGCGCGCTGCCGAGCCACGCTGCCGCCGCCAGCGCCACGAGCCCGCCGCGCAGCGGTAGACCCCGATGCCTCTCCGTCCCCATGTACCTCCAAAGTAACCGCGGTGCGCCGCCGGGGACAGGACCCCGCCGTCTGCTAGCTTCCGCGCTGGCTGTGCGCACCCTCATCGCGCTCATTTCGGTCCTTCTCCTCTCGGCCTGTTCAGGCCCCGACCCAAGCCCCGCCGTCACATCGGAGGAGGCCGAAACGGGCGTGTCGCCCCGTCGGGGCATCTGGGTGCTGGCCGAGGGAACCCACCGGACGCTGGAGTCGCGCCAGAAGATCGAGCGGCTGGTGGAGGAGGCCGCGCGGCACGGGGTCACGGACCTCTTCGTCCAGGTCTATCGAGCCGGCCGCAGCTGGTACCCGTCGCGCACGGCCGACGACGCGCCGTATCGCCGCGCGCTGATCGCGGTGGGAGCGGACCCGCTCGGGCTGCTGATCGAGCGGGCGCACGCGCGCGACCAGCGGGTCCACGCCTGGTTCAACGCGCTCTCGCTCGCCACAAACCGCGATGCGCCACTGCTGCGACGCGTCGGGCGAGAGGCGGTGCTGGTCGATCGACGCGGGCGAAGCCTGCTCGACTACCCGCGCCACGACGTGCCCAAGCCGGACCGCAGCTACCTGCGCCTGGGCACGCCCGGCATCTGGCTGGATCCCTCGACTCCGGGCGTGGTCGAGGTGATCGAGGAGACGCTCGACGACCTGACCCGCGCGGCTCCCGGGCTGGACGGGCTCCACCTCGACTTCATCCGGCACCCGCTGGCCCTGCCGATCACGCCCGGGTCGCGCTTCGACGTGGGGCTCGACTTCGGCTACGGCGAGGCCACGCAGGCCGCCTACACGCGCGAGACGGGGCAGGCCTTCGGGCGGGGCGACCGCTGGGACGCCTTCCGCCGCGACGCCGTGAGCCGCCTCGTGGAGCGGCTGAACGCGCGCCTTCCGGAGGGCTGGGAGCACTCCGCCGCGGTGCTTCCCTGGGCGGACCGCGCCTATCTGATCGCGATGCAGGACTGGCGCCGCTGGCTCGAGGAGGACTGGCTCGACTTCGCCGTCGCCATGGCCTACACGCGCGACGACCGGCTGCTGCGCTACCTCTCGCACGGTCTCCGGGGCGGCGTCGGCGGCGACCGCGTCTGGCTCGGGCTCGGGACCTGGCTGAGCGTCGCTCGCCCCGACGCGATCCGCCTCCAGGTCGAGATCGCGAGCGCCGCGCAGCCCGCGGGCATCGCCTTCTTCTCCTACGACGCGGTCGCGGACGAGCCCGCCGCCCTCGGGGCGCTCGCAGCGCCGGGTGGCGAGGCGGCGGAGTGATCCAGCTCGAGGACCTCGACTACGCGCTTCCACCCGAGCGGATCGCGCAGGTGCCGCTCGCTTGCCGCGACGACGCCCGCCTGCTGACGCTGGACCGCGCGAGCGGCGAGCTGGGTGAGCTGCGCTTCGGCGAGCTCGCCGATCAGCTGCTCCAGAACGATCTGCTGGTGGTCAACGACACGCGCGTGGTGCCGGCCAAGCTGCGCGGACACAAGGCGAGCGGCGGGCAGGCCGAGGCGCTGCTGCTCGACCGGCGGCCGGACGGCTGCTGGAGAGCCCTGGTCCGGACTCGCGGCAGACTTCGAGTGGGACTCGAGCTCTACTTCGCAGGCGCCCGGGCCACGGTGGCTTCGCTGGAGCCCACCGGAGAGTGCTCGCTGCGCTTCGAGGGGGCGGATGACGCGCTCCTGGCGCGCCTCGGCGAGGCCCCCCTGCCCCCCTACATCCGCCGACCCGAGCCGTGCAAGGAGGACCTCGACGACTACCAGTCGGTGTTCGCGCGGGTGCCGGGAGCGGTCGCCGCGCCGACCGCCTCGCTGCACTTCTCGGCCGAGATGGCCGAGCGGCTGGCCCTCGCGATCGCGACGGTGACCCTGCACGTCGGGCCCGGCACGTTCAAGCCGATCCGCTCCGCCAAGCTCGAGGATCACGTGCTCGACCCGGAGCGCTTCGAGATTCCCGAGGCGACGGCGACCGCGATCGCCGAGACCCGCGCGCGTGGCGGCCGAGTGATCGCGGTTGGCACCACCGTGGTGCGCGCGCTCGAGACCACCGGGGGTGAGGCCGGAGGCGGATCGACCGCGCTCTTCGTGCAGCCCGGGTACGCGTTCCGCGCCGTCGACTCGCTGATCACCAACTTCCACCTGCCCCGCTCCAGCCTGCTCGCGCTGGTGATGGCCTTCGCCGGCGTCGAGCCCGTGCGCGCCGCCTATCGCCACGCGGTCGACTCGGGCTTCCGCTTCTACTCCTACGGGGACGCGATGTGGATCCGCTGAGCCCCGGCTTCCGGGTGGTGTGCGAGGCCGCGCCCGGGGGGCCTCGCGTCGGCCGGATCGAGACCCCGCACGGCGCGCTCGAGACTCCGGCGTTCCTGCCGGTCGGCACCTACGGGGCGGTCCGCGGGCTCGCGCCCGACGAGCTATCCGCGGTCGGAGTGCAGGGTGTGCTCGCGAACACCTATCACCTGCACCTCCGGCCCGGCGAGGCGACCGTCGCGGCGCTCGGCGGGCTGCACGGCTTCATGCGCTGGTCTGGACCGATCCTCACCGACTCGGGCGGCTTCCAGATCCACTCGCTCGATCACCTGTGCGAGCGCAGCGAGGCGGGTGTGCACTTCCGCAATCCCTGGGACGGCTCGCGCGTCTTTCTCGATCCCGAGCGCTGCATCGCGATCCAGGAGTCGCTCGGGGCGGATCTGATCGTGACGCTGGACGAGTTCGAGCCGATCTCGCCGGAGCCCGCCGGGGATGAGCGGAGCGAGCCCGAGCGGGAGCGCGTTCGCGCATCGATGGAGCGCACGCTGCGCTGGGCGGCCCGCTGCCAGAGCGCCCGGCAGCGCGGGGATCAGCTGCTGTTCGGCATCGTGCAGGGGGGCGGGTTCGAGGACCTCCGCCGCGAGAGCGCCGAGCGAACCGCGGAGCTGGGATTCGACGCCTTCGCGATCGGGGGTCTGGGCGTCGGCGAATCCCCGGCGCTGCGCTCGCGGCTCCTCGAGGCGGTGCTCCCCGCACTGCCGGGCGCTGCGCCTCGCTACCTGATGGGTCTGGGCATGCCCGGGGACCTGGTCGAGGCGGTCGCGCGCGGCGTCGACCTGTTCGACTGCGTGATTCCGACGCGCCACGGCCGACACGGCTCGGTGTTCACGCGGACCGGCCGGCTGAACCTGCGGAACGCGCGCTTCCGCGAAGACCCCGCGCCGATCGAGGAGGACTGCGGCTGCCCGGCCTGCCGCAGCTACTCGCGCGCCTACCTGCGGCATCTGATCGACGCCAAGGAGATGCTGGGCCCGCGGCTGCTCTCGCTCCACAACCTCGCGTTCTACATGAGGCTCATGCGCGAGCTCCGCGAGGCGATCGCCGAAGCTCGCTTCGACGCCTGGCGCGCCGCCTGGCGCGAGGGCTACTCGGAGCCGTCGAGCGCGGCGACCGACAGCGCGGCGTAGGCCGGGAGTCGCGCACCGAGCGCGGCCGGCTCGATGCGGATGTCGCGAAGCTCCGGCCGGATGCGCGCTCGCGTGCGCGCGCGGATCTCGCCGAGAAACAGGTCCGGGTTCTCGCGGATGATCGTTCCGAGCACGATGCGCTCCGGGTCGAGCGCGATGATCAGGATCGCGAGGCCCTGCGCCAGGTGGTCGAGGAAGTCCTCGCGAAGCTCCAGCGCGTAGGGGTCGCGCGCGCGGACCGCCTCGGCCCAGACCCGCGCGCTGATCCGCTCCGGATTTCCTCCGGCGAGCTCGAGGATCGCCGCCGCCCTCCCCTGCTCCACGTCCTCCCGCATGCGCTCGGCGAGCGCTGCTCCACCGACGTAGGCCTCGAGGCAGCCGCGCAGTCCGCACGAGCACGCGCGGCCATCCAGCACCACCGGCACGTGTCCGATCTCGCCCGCCTCGAAGTGCGCGCCCCGGTAGAGCCGGCCGTCGAAGATCAGGCCCGCTCCCACGCCCGTGCTCATGGTGAGGAACACCAGGCTCCGCGCCCCCTGCCCCGCTCCGTGTCGCCACTCCGCGAGCGCCGCCGCGTTGGCGTCGTTCTCGACCCGGACCGGGAGACCCAGCTCTGCCTCGAGTCGGCTGCGCAGCGGGAAGTTGCGCCAGCCGGGGAGGTTGGGCGCATCGATCACGATGCCCGTGCTCGAGTCGAGTGGACCCGGAGAGCTCACGCCGAGCGCGGCGATCTCCGCCAGGCGGGTGTCGGTCTGCCGAGCGATCGAGCGAACCTCGTCGACGAGCACCGCGAGGTCGCGCTCGGGATCGCCGCTCGCCCAGTCCTCGATCCGCGACTCGGCGAGGATGTCGCCGGTGTCGCGCCCGAGCACCACGGCACACTTGGTTCCGCCGAAGTCGATGCCCGCGAGGAGCCTGCCCGGACCCGCCACGTCCCGAGAATGCCAGCTCGCTGCGGAATTATCCCGCGCGTCGCTCCTGTCCATGGCCCAGTGGCTCCGAAGGGGGCACCCTGAGTAGCCTCTAAAGGGGGGGAGACGATGCTGCGAGCGAACGCCACGATTGTCGGCGTGCTGGTTCTGGTCGGGTGCATCCC
>CAZLBF010000308.1:0-7599 GCA_964557495.1 uncultured Myxococcales bacterium
ACCCTGACGCTCACCGAGACCGGTCTGGCGACCGGCGTGTTCACCGGACACACGCAGCTCGTCGGACTCCCGGCGGGCTCCGACTGCGCGCTCAGCGGGGTGGCCGGAGCCAGTCTCGCCGGCTCGTACGTGGACGCCACCGACCCGACCGACACCGCGAGCGACAGCGCGCCGATCAGCCCGGAGAGCCGGGTCTTCGACAGCCTGGACGGCTCCCTGCTGGACGGCGCCGCGATCACGCTCGTCGACGCCGCGACCGGACTGCCGGCGCCGGTGCTCGGAGACGACGGGGTCAGCACGTTCCCGTCAACGATCACCTCGGGAGCCACCGCCAGCGACAGCGGCGGAACCGTCTATGCCTTCGGTTCGGGTGGCTACCGCTTCCCGTTGGTGGGTCCCGGCAGCTATCGCCTCGAGATCGTTCCCCCGAGCGGCTACATCTACGCGTCCAGCGCGCCGGACAGCCAGATTCAGGCGCTCCCGGGCGCCCCCTACTCGATCGTTCTCGGCTCCCGCGGCGAGAGCTTCGCGATCGGGGCCAGCCCGGCGCTCGACATCGACGTGCCGCTGGACTCGCTGGCGAGCACCCAGTTCCTGAGCAAGCAGGCGAGCAAGGACACGGTCGCCATCGGCGAGTTCCTCCAGTACAGCGTGGACGTCGTGAACCCGGGCGTCGGAGGTGCGCCGCTCGGAGTGGAGGTGAGCGACCGCCTGCCGCTCGGCTTCCGCTATCGCGAGGACTCGACCCGCATCGACGATCTTCCCGCGCCCGATCCCGCGATCGACGCGGACGCCCGCACGCTCACCTTCACGCTGCCGGCCACGGCCGCTCCCAGCCGCACGAACATCCGCTACACGGTGGAGGTCACCGCGAATGCGCCGATCGGCGCGGCGACGAACCGCGCCCTCTCCCAGGCGCTCGGTGGACCGGCGAGCTTCACCGCGAAGGCCACCGTCGAGGTGCGCGACGACCTGCTCCAGGACCAGGTGTTCCTGATGGGACAGGTCGTGGTCGGAAGCTGCGACGCGGACGTGACGAACGACCTCGAGGGTCTGGAGGGGGCTCGCGTGTACCTCGAGGACGGCACCTACGCCCTCAGCGACGAGCGGGGGATGTTCCACTTCGAGGGGGTGCAGCCGGGCGTCCACGTGCTGCAGCTCGACCCCGCGAGCCTGCCCCCGACCTACGAGGTCGTCCCGTGCGAGCGCAATACGCGCTTCGCGGGTCGGGCCACCTCGCAGTTCACCGACGTTCAGCCGGGCACGCTCTGGCGGACCGACTTCCACGTCAGGCTGCGACCCCCGGTCAAGGGGGAGCTGAGCCAGTCGCTCGGCAGCATGCTCCAGGGCGACACGCTGTGGTACGAGCTTCAGGTGCGTTCGGCGACGGTTCCGCTCCGGAACGTGCGCGGAGTCGTGATCCTGCCGGACGGGGTCGAGTACATCGCCGGTAGCAGCCGCCTGAACGGCGCCCCGGGCGCGGACCCGCGCGTGAACGGCAGCGTGTTGACGTTCTCGCTCGGAGACACCGTCGAAGATCTCTGGCTCCAGAGTGTCCAGTTCCGGGTGCGCGTGACCGCACCGGCGGAGGAGCGCGAGGAGCTGAAGGCCCGCTCCATGGTCATGTTCGACTCGCCGATGGAGTCGAAGGCGCGCATGCCGGTCGCGTTCAACTTTGCGAATCAGGACGCGCTCGCCGCCGATGCCTTCCAGGCGATCGAGACCACCGGGCTCCGCCCGGGCGAGGTCTGGGAAGAGGCCCGGCAGGCGGCTCCAGAACCCGCCCCGGCCTCCTTCGACGCGAGCTGGATCGAGCAGGCGGAGCCGGGGCTCGAGTGGCTGCGCCCCGGTCCCGAGTTCCGCCCGCAGGTGCCGGCCCTGCGGATCGCCGTCAAGCACCACCCGCGGCACACGCTCAGCCTGCGGCTGAACTCCGTCCCGGTCAGTGCGCTGAACTTCGATGGCAGGGTCGCGAACGCGGCCAAGACGGTCGCGGTGAGCCACTGGCGGGGCGTCGACATCGAGGAGGGGGACAACCAGCTCGTGCTGGTCGTCACCGACGAGCACGGAACCGAGGTCGGTCGCCTGGAGAGGCAGGTTCACTATCCGGGGCCGCCCGCCCGGGCCGAGCTGATCGAGACGGAGTCGCGACTCACGGCGGACGGACGCACGCCCCCCGTGGTGGCGGTCCGGCTGCTGGATCGGTCCGGGGCACCCGCGCGCGAGGGCGTGGTGGGACCGTTCCGGGTGGACGCGCCCTACGCGGCCCGAGTGCGGGAGACCTTCGACCACCAGCGGAAGAGCGACTCCGACGACCCGACCTGGGTCACCGACACCGAGGGCATCGCGAGAATCGAGCTCGAGCCCACCTCGAGGTCCGGCGGGATCGTCCTGCGGCTCCGTTTCGGCGATCGCGAGCAGGAGATCCGCGCCTGGCTCGAGCCGGAGTCGCGCGAGTGGATCCTGGTGGGGCTGGCCGAGGGGAAGCTGACGCAGAGCGACTTCTCGGGAGACGACGACAGCCTCGATGATCTCGGCTTCGAGGAGGGTCTGCACCTCGACCGGCGGCTGGCCCTATTCGCGAAGGGTACGGTGCGGGACGACTGGCTGGTGACGTTCTCCTACGACTCGGAGCGCGACTTCGAGGACGACCGCTCGACCCTGCACCGCACGATCGACCCCGACCGCTACTACCCGCTCTACGGAGACACGAGCCAGCAGGAGTACGACGCCCCGAGCCAGAGCCACCTCTTCGCCCGAGTCGAGCGCCAGGGCTTCTACGCGCTGTACGGCGACTACGAAACCGCATTGAACGAAACGGAGCTCTCGCGCTACAACCGGAGCTTCAACGGCCTGCAGTCCGCGTATCGCGGCGATCGGTTCAGCTTCAGCGGCTTCGGGAGCAAGACCAGTCAGGCCTTCGTCAAGGATGAGATCCGGGGAGACGGCACCTCGGGACTCTACCGACTCTCTCGAATCGATCTCGTCGAGAACAGCGAGAAGATCACCATCGAGACGCGGGACCGCTTCAACAGCCACGAGATCGTCGAGTCGAGGCCACTGGCGCGCCACGTCGACTACAGCATCGACTATCTCGATGGCTCGCTGTTCTTCAAGGAGCCGATCCCGAACCGCGACCAGAACCTGAACCCGGTGTTCATCGTCGTGGACTACGAGGCCGACGACGACTCGGACGACGAGCTCATCGCCGGGGGGCGCGGAGCCGTGCACCTCTGGGACGACCGACTCGAGCTCGGAGCCAGCGCGATCCACGAGGGACAGAAGGGCAACCGGGGGGACCTGCACGGACTCGACCTGCGCCTGGACCTGACCGACGCCGCCCAGCTCCGGCTCGAGTACGCGCGCAGCGAGACCGACGCGCTCGCCGGAGACCGCGACGGCGCGGCCTACCTGGCAGAGCTGGAGCACCGCTCCGAACGGCTCGAGGCCAGAGCGTACTACCGCGAGCAGAAGCTCGGCTTCGGCCTGGGTCAGCAGAACACGAGCGAGTCCGGAACCCGCAAGTTCGGAGCCGAGGCGCAGGTCCGGCTCGACGACCACCTGCGGCTTCACAGCGAGGCGTTCCGGCAGACCAACCTCGAGACGGAGGCGGACCGCGACGTGTTCGAGGCGCGGGCCGACTTCACCGTGGGTCGCTCGCTGGCCTACGGCGGCTACCGCCTGGTGCGCGAGCGCGACGAGGATCCCTCCGAAGACCTCTCGCAGCAGCTCATCGCCGGCGGGGCGGTCTCGGCCTGGAACGACCGCCTCACGCTCCGGCTCGACTCGGAGCTCGCGTTCGGTGGCCGGAACGACGTCAGCGACTACACGACGCGGGCGATCCTCGGCGCCGACTTCAAGCTGCTGCAGGACGTGAGCCTGTTCGCCGAGCAAGAGTTCACCTTCGGTCCCGACGAGGACACCGCCGACACCCGCCTCGGAATCAAGGCGACGCCCTGGAAGGGCGGCCGGCTCCGGACCTCGCTCGAGCAGCAGTCGGCCGAGAACGGAGCGCGCCTGTTCGCGAACGTCGGGCTCGACCAGACCTGGCAGCTCTCCAAGGTCTGGGGCCTGAGCTTCAGCCTGAACCGCTCGGCGACCCTGCGCCACCCCGGGAGCACGCCCTTCAACGCGGACGTGCCTCCGGCATCGGGTACGGCCGACGACGACTTCACGTCGATCTCCTTCGGCACCAGCCATCAGCTTCCGGATCAGTCCTGGAGCTCGCGGCTCGAGTTCAGGCACGGGTCGGAAGAGGACAAGTGGGGCTTCTTCACGGGCTTCCACCGCGAGCTCGGCGACGGGATCGGCTACTCGGCGAGCCTGAAGCTCTTCGACACCGACACCGACGAGGACGAGAAGACCGAGGCCGACCGGAGCTTCGGCTTCGTGTACCGCCCGCTCGCCAGCCGCTGGATCGTGCTCGACCGACTCGAGTTCGCCTTCGAGGACCAGGACGGCGACGGGTTCGACTTTCGCAGCCGGCGCCTCGTGAACAACCTGAACGCGAACTTCAGCTGGAACCGCTACACGCAGCTCTCGTTCAAGTACGGCGCCAAGTACGTCCTCGACCGGATCGACGACGAGGACCTGGCGGGATTCACCGACCTGATGGGCGTCGAGATGCGCCGCAATCTGGGCGAGCGCTTCGACTTCGGCACGCACGCCCGCGTGCGCCACTCCTGGGACTCCGAGCTCTACGACTCTTCGGTCGGGGTCTCACTCGGCTACCGCGTGGTCACGAACCTGTGGGTCAGCTTCGGCTACAACTTTACCGGCTTCCGCGACCGCGACTTCTCGGACTCCGACTACACGTCCCAGGGCGCCTACTTCCAGTTCCGCTACAAGTTCGACCACCACACGATCCGCGACCTCCTGCTCCCGAACGAGTAGGCGCGGCCCCCGCGGCTAGGCCCAGTCGGCTCCGAGAGACCTCGCGACCTGTACGGCCGAGGTCACGGCGTCCTCGTGGAGCCCGACGCCGAAGTGGCTGCCGCAGTAGTAGGTGTGTCTCTGGCCGTTGAGCGTGGGCAGCTCGGCGATGCTGGCCACCGAGCCGGGATCGAAGATGGGCGTGCGGAAGACCTTCTCGAGGCCGACGAGCTCCTCGCGTATCGGAAAGTTCGGATGCTGGGTGCCGAGCCAAGGGCTGGTCTTGGGGACGCCCTTCTGCCTGCCGTAGCAGGCGTTGATGGAGGTTTCGAGCCGTCCGTCGCGATCGGTGTAGAGGTAGCAGTAGAGATTGCGCGCGGATTCGGGCGGGAAGTGGCTGTCGTCCCGGTGGACGACGACGAGGCCGTCGTTGTAGCTCCACGCGCCGAGTAGCCGACGTTCGTCCGCGGTCGGCTCCTCGAGCATCCCCAGCGCCTGGTCCGCGGGACAGGCGAAGATCACCTTGTCGAACCGGACCTCCGCACCGCCGTCGGTCTGGAGCCGGACGCCGTCGTCGCCGCGCGCCACGTTGGTGATCTGCGTCTTCAAGCAGATGCGGTCGCGGAAGTGGTCGGCCATGGCGTCGACGTAGGTCCGGGTCCGGCCCTTGACGAGCCGGAACACGCCGGGACCCTGCGTGAAGTGTCGTTTGACCTTGCTGAAGAAGAACGTTGCGGGGGCCGCCATGAACTGCTCGTAGGACATCGAGGAGGTCAGGCACAGCATGAAGGCGAAGTGGAGATAGGCGTGGCCGCTGAGCTCGGGAATCAGGCCGAACGCCTCTCGCATGGACAGGCCGTCGAGCCGACCCGCATCCAGGAGCTGGACTCCGTTCCTCATGCCCACCGCCATCGACTTCGCCTGCCGAAAGTGGAAGGGGAGAAGTCCGCGCAGCCTGAGCGGGGCGAAGGTGTAACTATCGCGCGTGTCGAGGTTGTAGGAGGTCGACCCGAGACCCCGCAGGCTGAAGCGCTGCGTCTCCACGCCCAGCTCGCCGAGGAGCTTGAAGAAGTTGACGTAGCTGTGTCGGGAGAAGGAGAAGACCGAGATGTCGATGTCGTCTCCCTCGGGGCTCTGGTAGGTGTAGGCATTGCCGCCGAGACGGTCGTCCCTCTCGTAGAGCGTGATCTCGCAGTTCTCGCGCAGGAGATAGGCTGCGGTGAGGCCGGCGATCCCGCCGCCGATGATCGCCACGTTCTGCTTCATGTCCTGGATCCTCCTACCTGAGGGCAGCGGAGCGGCCGCGAGTCAGTATAAGCGAGAGTATGATGCTTCCCGGCCCCGCTTCGCAGGAGGAACCGTGACGTCTCCCGACCAGCTCTCGAACCCGATGCCGCCACTGCCGCCCCAGCCCGCCGACGTGCCCTGGCCCACCGCGGCCTGGCCCGAGAGCGAGCCCGACCCCGACGTCGACCGCGAAGCCGTCGCGCGCGTCTACCGCAAGCTGATCGAGGCGCCCGACGAGGCAGAGACCGGCGAGACCCACGCCCTGCTCTTCGTGCACCGCGGCCGGCTCGTGGCCGAGGCCTACGGCTGCGGTCACACGCGCGACTCGCAGCTCATCTCCTGGTCGATGGCGAAGAGCATCCTGCACGCCCTGGTGGGCATCCTCGTGCGCGAGGGGCGGCTCAACGTGCGCGAGCCGGCCCCGGTGGCCGACTGGCGCAAGGCCGGCGACCCGCGCGGCGCGATCGCGATCGACGACCTGCTGCGCATGGTGGACGGGCTCGACTTCGTCGAGGAGTACGTGCCGGGCGGCGTCTCCCACGTGATCGACATGCTGTTCGGGCCGGGCAAGGAGGATGTGGCGGGCTACGCGGCAGACCGCCCCGCGAAGCACGCGCCCGGCAGCTACTGGAACTACTCGAGCGGCACCTCCAACATCGTGGCGCGCATGCTGGGCGAGCGGGTGGGCGGCGGCGAGGCGGGAATGCGCGCCTTCATGGAGCGCGAGCTCTTCGAGCGCATCGGGATCCGCGGCGCCGAGCCCCGCTTCGACGAGGCGGGCACCTTCATCGGCTCGTCGTACGTGTTCACCACGGCGCGGAACTTCGCGCGCTTCGGCCTGCTCTACCTGCGCGACGGCGTCTGGGAGGGCGAGCGGATCCTGCCCGAGGGCTGGGTGGACCACGCGCGGCGGCTCACGCCCGCCTCCTTCGACCAGTACGGCGCCCACTGGTGGCTGGCCCAGGACGGCTCGGGGCGCTTCCACGCCAGCGGCTACCAGGGGCAGTACATCGTGGTGGATCCGGTGCGCGACCTGGTGATGGTGCGCCTCGGCAAAACGGACGTCTCGCTGCGGCCTCGCGTGGTGTGGACGCTGGCCGAGGCGGTATGGGCCTTCCCCGAGCTTTCGACGTGAGGGATCGGCGCTAGTCCCGGATTTCGACCGCCGAGTTGGTGATCACCGGAGACTCGCGCTCCTTGGTCGCCGCGGAGACGAGGAGCCGGCCGTTCTCGCGCCAGATCGACGTGACGATCGTCTCCCCCGGAAACACCACGCCAGCGAAGCGCGCCTGGTAGCGAGCCACGCGGCTCGTGTCGCCGTCGAGCGCGCCGTCGACCGCCGCCCGGCACACGATCCCGTAGGAGCAGAGGCCGTGCAGGATCGGTGTGTCGAAGCCGCCCAGCTTCGAGAAGTCGGGATCGGCATGCAGCGGGTTCTTG
>CAZLBF010000309.1:0-22551 GCA_964557495.1 uncultured Myxococcales bacterium
TGGTGCAGCAGGAGAAGCGAGCGGCTCCCCGCGTCAAGCTGCGGGGACCGACGGAGTACCGGAACTCGGGTATCGAGGGGCACGGGACCGTCTGGGACATCTCGGCCTCCGGGGCCCTGATCGAGGACGCCTCGGCGCTCATCGAGCAGGGCGAGAGAATCGGTCTCCGCTCCTCCTTCTTCCCGGGCTCGTTCGACATCGAGCTGAGGGCGGACGTCGTGCGGCACACCGAGACCGGCTTCGCCGTGCAGTTCGTCGAGCTGGATGCGCCTCAGATCGACTTCCTGCGCAGGGTTCTTCCGGGCACGGCCGCCGCCGCCCTCGATTAGTAGAGCCCAGCGGCGACCGCCGGCGAGCGCGGAGCCGGGCCCAGGACCGCGCGCAACGTCGAGACTGGACTCGATAGAGGAGACGCATGCCCAGTCGTCACGACGGACCCGCATCGCCGCAGTTCGAGTCGATCCCCTTCGACGGGAACATCTCCTTCAAGGCGCTGGCCCGGGCCGAGCTCTCCGAGACGCTGCGCAGCTGTGCGATCCACGCACCCAGCGGCTCCTGCACCGGCTGGGGGATCCCCTTCGAGATCCGGAAGCCGCTCCTGGCGACGGATGAGCCGGTCTCCGTCGCGCTGCCACCGACGAAGGCGCAGTGGCTGGTCTTCCTGCACACCAGCGACGTCGCACCGCTCGAGGCGAACGATCTGGGCCTCGTCCGCTCGAGCCCCGGAGAGGGCCGGCTCGGCGAGCACCTGGCCGACTACGTGATCGTCTACGCGGACGGCACCGAGGTGCGAGAATCGATCCGCAGGCGCCACCAGATCGGGATGCTCCAGCGTCGCTGGGGCGAGCAGTGCTTCCAGGCCGTCGCCATGCGGAAGCCCCACCCCCTGGCCGCGGTCCACGAGCAGGACTCCGGCCGCCCTGGAGCCATGCGGATCTTCTACTGGGGAGGCTCTCAGACTCGCGCCCGCAACCCGGACCTCGAGCCCTGGTGCAACTTTCTGTGGGCCTGGGAGAATCCACACCCGCGAAAGACGCTCGCGCAACTTCGGATCGAGCCGCTGAGAGGCGCGATCGTGCTCTCGGCGCTCTCGGGCGGGAAGGCCTCCTCGCTCCCGCTCCGCTGGGAGACCCGTCGCAAGGCGCTGCTCGAGCTTCCCCGCGGCGAGGCATTCGATCGCCGGCTCGACGGCCGGGGACTCCTCGAGCAGATCCAGCTCGACCTCGGCCAGGTCATCTCCGCACAGCCGAGATTCCTCTACCCGAACGACGGCTGGACGGCTAGCTACGACCGGCAGCTCGCCGAGCTCTCGGCCCGCGAGATCGCGATCGAGTACGCGGCCCACCCCGACGCGCGCTTCCACCTGGGCGACGGGAAGACCGTTGCGGTGTCGCGGCTCGCGAAGGGGCTGAAGTCCGGCGGGCTGAGCCCCGTGTCCGCGGCGATGCAGCGGGTGACGCTACGCGTGGTGGACAAGGCGAGCAAGCAGCCGGTTCCGGTAAAGCTGCACGCCCACGGCGAAGCCGGGGAGTATCTCGCCCCGGTAGACCGCCACCGGATTCCGAACCCGTCCTGGTTCGAGGACTACAGCACCGATCACGTCGCGGCGGACTTCGCGGGCCAGCGCTTTCACTACTCGACCTACATCCCGGGCGAGGCGGTCCTCGACCTGCCGCTCGGCAAGGTCTACCTCGAGGTGAGCAAGGGCTTCGAGGTCAAGCCCAAACGGCTGGTGGTCAACGTCTCCAGGGCGACCCGTAGCCTGAAGGTCACGCTCGAGAAGGTGCTCCCCTGGCGCGAGCGGGGCTGGGTCACGGCGGACACTCACGTGCACTTTCTCTCGCCGAAGACGGCGCAGCTCGAGGGTGCAGCCGAGGGAGTGAACGTGATCAACCTGCTGGCGAGCCAGTGGGGCGAGCTCATGACTAACGTCGGCGACTTCGACGGGAAGACGACCTTCGGCTCCAGGGAGGCCGGCGGCGATGGGGAATGGCTCGTGCGGGTCGGCACCGAGAACCGTCAGCACGTGCTCGGCCACATCTCGCTGCTCGGCTACGGCGGACCCATCATCTCACCGATGTGCAGCGGGGGCCCCGACGAGGCCGCGCTGGGCGATCCGGTCGGCGTGCTCCTCACCGAGTGGGCACGGCAGTGCCGTGCTCAGGGAGGTCTGGTCGTGTTCCCGCACTTCCCGCAGCCTCGCGCCGAGAACGCCGCCGCACTGATCCACGGCGACGTCGACGCCGTCGAGATGTGCTCCATCGGAAACGAGTTCACGGGAATCGATCCCTACTCGCTCTCCGACTGGTACCGGTACCTGAACTGCGGCTACTTCTATCCGGCCGTCGGTGGAACCGACAAGATGGCTGCGACCACTGCCGTCGGGACCGTCCGAACCTACGCGCGCATCCCCGACGGACGCGAGTTCACGTACGACGCCTGGATGGAGGCCGTGAGATCGGGCGACACCTTCGTGTCCTACGGACCGCTCATGGAGTTCCGAGTCGACGGGCACGTACCCGGTGAGCAGATCTCGATGGGCCAGCTGGGTGGCAGCGTCGACGTCGAGTACGACCTCGCCAGCGTGACCCTTCCCATGACCCAGGCCGATCTCGTGGTCAACGGCGAGATCTGCGAGAGCCGACGCATCGGCTCCAGGCACGCGCGCGGCCACTGGTCAGTCAAGCTCGATCGGAGCTCCTGGCTGGCCCTGCTCGTGCGCGGCAAGCACCCCGATCGCCCGGAGATCATCGCGGCCCACGCGTCGCCCGTCATGGTGCAGGTCGACTCCTCTCCGTTCTTCGCCGCCGCCGACGCCGTCACGATCCTGGAGCAGATCGAAGGTGCGATCGCCTATCTCGACACGGTCGGAACGCGCGGCGACGAGAAGGCGCGCAAGCGCATGCGCCTCATCCTGACCTCGGCACACCGCAAGCTCCACAACGAGATGCACCAGCAGGGTCGGGACCACACGCACACCGCCGTGGACGATCATCCCGAGCACCAGCGCGAGAGCTGAGCAGGGGAGGGGGACCTAGGAGACCTCGGCCGTCGGCGGGTCCCGGTGAGAGCGTTCCTTCCCGACCGAAGCGAGCCGTCGAGCCCGGCGGCGGTCTGGACGGAGGCCGACCTCTTCGTACTGCGCGGTCAGATCGAGCTCGCGCAGCATCCTGACCAGGTTCGAGCGGTGGACGCCGAGCAGCTCGGCCGCGCGCGTCCGGTTCCCGTCGGCATCCCGTAGCGCTCGCTCCACGAGCTCGCTCTTGAACCTGCGGACCGCGTCCGTGTAGCGCGCGTTCGGCCGCGCGGCCATGCTCGTGATCTTCGCCGAGAGGTGCTCGGGCGCGACGAGCGCGCCGGGCTCGAGCGACGCGTACAGGCGCTCCACCTCGTTCTCGAGCTCGCGCACGTTGCCGGGGAAGTCGAAGCACGCCAGCAGCTCGAGCGTATCCGGACGCATGCGCAGCGGCGAGACTCCGAGCCGCTCGGCGACCCGATCGATGCAGTGCGCCGCGAGCAGGCGCACGTCGTCGGGGCGCTCGCGCAGCGGGGGAATCTCGATCGGCAGGACGTCGAGCCGGTACAGGAGGTCGCGGCGGAACTGCCCGGCTCGGGCCACGTCTTCGAGCCTCGCCTGTGTGGCCGTGATGATCCGGGCGTGCGCATGTCGAACCTGCGTCTCGCCGAGGCGCCGGAACTCGCCGAGCTCGATGAACCGCAGGAGCGCACCCTGCAGGGCGGGTGGCATGTCCGAAACCTCGTCGAGAAAGAGCGTTCCTCCGTCGGCCTCCTCGACGAGGCCGCGCTTGGCCCCCGTGGCGCCGGTGAATGCACCCCGCGCGTGTCCGAAGAGCTCGCTCTCGAGCAGCGGGGCGGTCATCAGGGCGCAGTTGAGAGCGACGAAGGGTCGCTCCGCGCGATCGCCCGCCGCGTGAATGGCGCGCGCGACCAGCTCCTTGCCCGTGCCGGTCTCGCCGATGAGCAGTACGGGCGCGTCGCTCTCGGAGGCCTGCCGCGCGTCGCGGCGAACCGCGCGGGCCGCCGCGCTTCCGCCGATGAAGCTCTCGAAGCCGTAGCGATCGGCGAGCGCGCTGCGCAGCCGCCGGTTGTCGCGCGAGAGCTTGCGCGTCTGACGGCTGAGCGTGCGAATCCGCTCGTGAAGCGCATCGAGAAGCTGGTTGTCGCTCTCCCGCAGGCGCCGGATCTCGCTTCGAAGCAGGTCGAGTGAACTCTCGGGGTGGCCGGTCAGCACGTCGAGAAAGACCTGCCGGGGGATCTGGAGCGCCTCGACCGGGCCGCTTGCTACCACGCTGGCCGAGCGAACCGCCTCGTCGAGCAGGGCTCCCTCGCCGAGCCAGTCGGGGCCCTCGCGCGCGGCGATCCGCTGCGCCTCGCCCTCTCCGGTCCGCATCAGCACTTCGGCGCGCCCGTGCAGCAGGAGGTAGACGTCCTCGCCGGGCGCCCCCTCTTCGAGGAGCAGCTCACCGGCCGAGAAGCGGCAGACGCGGGCCTTCTCGAGCAGGCCGTCGAGCTCGGAGAGGGGCAGGCTTCGCAGAGCCGGGGCCTGCTGCATCCGCTCCAGGACGTCGAGGCGTTGCATATCCGGATTGTATCACTCTGATACAGATGTGTCATAAAGATTCCAAGAACTTCGCCTCGGTCCTGCGGCCGCAAGCGGTCGGTCTCGGGTCAATGCATAGAACCCTGAATACATTCATATACTTGGATCAGCCTCCCCCATCTGCGACGCCTATCGGAGCGTCGGAACGGCACTTGCTTCGGGAATGGATATGCCCAGACAGAGCCTCGTTGATCGTCGGCCCCCGTTTCGCCTTCCGCGCGACGTCTGGAGCGGCGCGGCACTGTCCGGGGTCCTGCTCGCCGTCGCCACCGCCCAGGTCGGCTTCGGGCTCCTCTGCTTCGTGGCGCTCGTGCCGTTGCTCGCCGCGATCGACGCCGGTGCAACACCCCGGCGGGCCGCCGGCGCGGGCTGGCTGTGCGGGATCGTCTTCTTCGGGTCCGCGCTCGCGTGGGTCCCGCTCTCCGGGTTCCGAGGCTCGCTGCTCGCCGTCGCAGCCGCCTACGTGGTCGTCATGGGTCTCAGCCTGGCCGCCTACAGCGCGGCGCTGGCCTGGCTGCGCCAGCGCGACCGCTGGCTCTGCCTCGCCCTCGCACCCGTCCTGTGGGCCGCCGTCGAGTTCGCGCGTTCCTGGGGCGCGCTCGGGTACCCCTGGCACCACCTCGGCTATTCCCTGGCCAGCTACCCCCCGTTGATCCAGCTCGCCGGGGTCGGAGGCCTCTACGCCCTCTCGCTCTGGATCGCCGGCGTCAACACGCTCGTCGTCGGACTCGCTGGGGCACCGCGGCGAGTGGTGCTCCTCTCGGGAGCCCTGGTCGCCGCGCCGCTCGCCCTCGGCCTGCCCACCCCGGAGGGGACCGAGCCCGCAGAGACGGCTCGCGTCGCGGCCGTGCAGCCCCACATCGCCGAGCCCGGTCGCACCGTTCCTGCACGCTTTCACGCCAACCTCCGAACGCTGCTCGACCTCACCGACGAGGCGCTCCGCGGGGAGCCCGATCTCATCGTCTGGCCGGAGTCCGCCTACGAGCGGCCGATTCGCGCCGGGGGAGACCCTTTCCTGGGAGCGATCGCCCACCACTACGGAACGCCGATCCTGACCGGTGCCTGGCGCGTGGAGCGGGACACCCCCTCGCGCGTGTACAACTCGGCGACGCTGGTCAGCTCCAGGGGCGAGGGCGTGTTGGCCGGCGACAAGGTGCACCCCGTGCCCTTCTACGAGGGCACGCCCGCCACTCCCCTGGAGCGACTGATGGCCCGGTTCATGCGCTGGCCCGGCCGCTTCCGGCAGGGCGAGCGTCCCGGCATCGCATGGATCGAGCGAGCGGGTGCGGCTCCGCTGCCCGTGGGCGTCGTCATCTGCCTGGATTCCAGCTACCCGGGTCTGGTGCGCGAGCTGCGCCAGCGAGGCGCGCGACTGCTGGTCGAGATCTCCAACGAAGCGCTGACCGGCGAGTGGAGCGCGGTCCAGCACGCGCTCGTCACGCGCATGCGGGCGGTCGAGAGCGGGCTGCCCGTGGTTCGAGTCGGCAACAGCGGTCCCAGCGAGTGGATCGATCCATCCGCGCGTGTCATCGCACGCCTGATGCCCGGCGCCGCGGCTGCCGGCACCGCAACTGTCCCGCTGGCGGGACCTCCGCCGCCTTACGTTTTTCTCGGGGACGGGCCGGCCTTCGCCGTCGGTCTGCTCCCCGCATTCGTGCTCCTGGCCTCGCGCAGGCGCGCAGGCTCGACGCACAGAGCTCGAAGGCTGGACCACCGATCACTCGAGAAGGAGACCTGCACATGATGCACTGGCTGAACGGATTCGCGATTCGCTCGCTCGGCGTCGGATTCGCCCTCGCCCTCGGACTGCCCGCCTCACCCGCCGGCGCAGCCGACGGTTCGGGCTTCTCCGCTCCGACCTACTACGAGGAGGCGCTCGCGGCTGCCGGGCCGGAGGCGCTGGACTCGAAGGCGTCCGGATTCCCCACTGCGGTCCAGATCTCGGAATCCAGCGCGACGGTCGAGTACGTGAGCAGCCCGGCGCGGAAGGGCCGCCTCGATTGGACGCTCAAGGTGCGGGGCCTGCTTCGCAGCCACGAGCGGATCGACGTCGTCTACCAGATGATCGCGGTCCTACCGGTTCCGGTGGACGTCGAGGGGCAGCCCGCCTTCGAGCCGCTCCAGTGGTCGATCGCTCCGCGCGAGGGGAGCGAGGGCGCCTCGGTCCCGCTGATCTACTCCGGCGAGAAGGTCCTGCTGAAGCGCAACGTCGCGCTCGAGCACAGCCTGCTTCCGAACCTCGTCGGATCGGGTCCCGACAAGCTCCCCAGCCTGGCCGGGACCGGGTACGAGTACAGCTTGTGGGATACGATCATCCGGTATGATCCGAGCTACGGTGAAACGGTCCAGGTCCTCGCGGACTTCCGCTATCGCACCGATGCAGGCGTCGCCGCTCCCGACGCGCGCGACGATCGCCTGAAGGCCTATGTGGTCACCTGGATCCCGACTCTCGACTCGAGCATCCCGCCCTTCGCGATCCGCATGGACGTCCGGGATCCCGACTGATGCGTCCGGGGTCACCGGGGGGCCTTCCCGGTGACCCCGACCTGCCCCGCCTGCCGCGAGACCGACCTCCCCGAGGGGAGCCGGTTCTGTCTGGCCTGTGGCACGGAGCTTCCCGGCGAGCACGACGCTCCGGCCGACCTCTCGCCGTACACCCCGCCGCACCTCGCCCGCGAGGTCCTCGTCTCGAGGACCGCCCGCGAGGGGGAGCGGAAGGAGGTGACGGTCCTGTTCGCGGACATCGCCGGCTCTCTCGCGATCGCGGAGGCGCTCGACCCCGAGGAGATCCACGTCGTCATGGACGGCTTCTTCAGCGTGGCACTCGACGCCGTGCACGCGGAGAAGGGCACCATCAACCAGTTCCGCGGAGACGGCTTCATGGCGCTGTTCGGTGCGCCGCTGGCCCGCGGCGAGGACGCCGCCCGGGCCCTGCGTGCGGCGCTCGCGATTCGCGACGCGAACGAGCGCTACGGGCGCTCGATCGAGACCCGCTTCGGCGTTCCCCTGCTGGTCCGGATGGGCCTGCACACGGGAGCCGTCTGGGTCGGGTCGATCGGCAAGGACCTGCGCTGGGACTACACGGCCGAGGGCCCGACGGTGGGGCTCGCGGCGCGTCTGGAGCGGGCCGCCCGCCCGGGGCAGATCCTGCTCAGCGACGAGACCGCCCAGCGCACGCGGCCCTACTTCGAGACGCGCGAGCTCGGCGTCCGCCGCTTCGCCGGAGTAGGCCGGGCGGTCCGGGTCTTCGAGCTGGTGTCGGAGGGTCCCCACCAGGCGCGCTTCGAGGCCCAGCGCGCTCGGGGGCTGACGCCCTTCGTGGGGAGGGAGCGCGAGCTCGCTCGGCTTGAACGGGCCGCCCGAGCGGGTGAGCAGCTCGCCGTCGTCGAAATTCGAGGCGAGGCGGGCATCGGAAAGTCGCGGCTGGTGCACGAGCACGTGTCGCGCGCGACTGCCGACGCGGTTCTCGAGGCGCGCTGTCGCGAAGCCGACTCGGCTCGCGCCTACTCGCCGTTCCTGGGGCTGCTGCGCAGCTGGCCCACCGAGCTGGCCGGCGCCGAGGGGGCGGCTCATCTGGCCCAGCGCTTCGGAGGAGACGCCAGCCAGGTCTCAGGCACGCGCGAGGAGTTCGCGAGCCAGCTGGGCGAGCTGCTCGCGTCGGCGGCGCGGGCCGGGCCGCTGCTCCTGATCCTCGAGGACGCACACTGGCTCGATCCCTCCTCGCGAGCGGTCCTGCGCTCGCTCTCTCGCGACCCTTCGCTGCGCGGGCTCAGCCTGATCGCGACGGTCCGCAGCGAGCACGGCGGTCTGCTGGAGATGGACGCACCTCTGGAGCGGATCGATCTCGGGCCCCTCGGGTCGGAGCCGAGCGAGACCCTGTGCCGCACGATTCTGGGCGAGCTGGACGATCCCGAGGCACTGGTGGCGCTCGCGCTCGAGCGCGGGGCGGGCAACCCGCTCTTCATCGAGGAGGTCAGCCGTGCCCTGCGCGAGGGGCCCGACGCGATGCGCAAGGCGGCGCGCGTCGAGATAGAGCTGCGGCGCAGCCGCTTCCGGGTTCCGGAGACACTGAACGGTGTGATCGCGGCGCGCATCGACAGCCTGCCCGACATCGCCAAGCGGCTGCTCCACTCCGCCTCGGTGATAGGCCTGCCCTTCGACCGCGAGCTCCTGGGGCGGGTCGCGGGGGAAGCCGAGCTCGACCTCGCGGCCGTCCTCGACGAACTCGTCGAGCGCGGGCTGCTGAGGAACTCGCCCGAAGCGGCCTTCGAGTTCCGCCACGTGCTGACACAGCAGGTCGCCTACGATCAGCTGCTGCTGGCGCGGCGAAGCGTGCTGCACCGGCGCTGCGCCGACACGCTGGCAGAGCGGGGCCTCGCCTCCACTCCCGACGGCGCCTCGCGGATCGGTGCGCACTACGAGCAGGGCGATGCGCCGCTGCGCGCGATCGAGTTTCTCGCCCAAGCGGGGAGGGCGTACCTCAAGACCCGCGCCCCGGACGAGGCGGCAGTCCACCTGCAGCGCGCGTGGGAGCTTCAGCATCGAGAGCCCGAGGCAGATCCCTCGCTGCGCGCGTCCGTCGGCCTCGCGCTCTCGACCGCCTACAACGCACTCGACCGCGCCGGCAAGGCGGGAGAGGTGCTCGAGTCGCTCCAGAGCGACGGGCTCGACTCTAGCGATCGGCGCCGGCTCGCACGGGCCTGCATCGAGGGGGGCTGGGTACGCTTCTCCGAGGACAACGACGCCGAGGCGGGGCGGCGGCTCATCGAGCGGGGCGTCGCCCTGGCCGACGGACTCCCCGACGGACGCCGGATCCAGATGGGAGCACACGCCTACCTCGTCCGGCTCCACTCGCTCGATGGCGAGGTCGAGCGCTCTGTGGCTCACGCCGAGCGCGTCGAGAAGCTCGCGAGCGAGCTAGACGACAGCTTCTTTCAGATGTTCGGTCTGGGCGCCAAGGGGAGTGCCCTCTGCCACTCGGGCGACCTCAAATCTGCATTCTCAGCCTGCCTGAAGTCGACCGCGCTCGCCGAGGAGTCAGAGAACGAGGTCGCCATCGGATTCGCGCACATGTTCCTCGCGGAGGTCTACGTCTATCTGGGGAAGCCGCGAGAAGCGATTGCCGCCGCCGAGCGAGCGCGACGCGCCGGTGAACGCTCGCAACAGGTGGCTGCCGTGTATCACGGAACCGTCTGGAGCGGCGAATCCCACCTGCTCGAGGGACAGGCGACGCGCGCTGTGGAGGAGTTCGAGGCGCTGGCGGCGATCAACAGCCGCTGGCCGAGCACGCTTTTTCATCAGGCTCGCGGCCTGGTCGCACTGGGACGCTGGAGAGGAGCGGCCGTGGCCGCGGAAGCCTGCCTGGCGCGCCATCCCCCGCGCCTGGTCCGAGCGCGCGCTCTCTGTGTTCTGGGTCTCGCCCTGGGACTCTCGGAGCCGCCCCAGCTCGAGCGTGCCATCGACGCCCTGGACGAGTCGCGCCGCCTCTGCGAGGCGCGCGGGCTGCTCCCTCACCTCGCCGAGGTGAAGGGCGCACTGGCGGAGGTTCGGGCGCGCTGTGGCGACCTCGAGCAAGCCCGCGAGCTCGCCGCGCAGGCCATTCAGATCTTCGAGAGCTGTGGCATGCACCTGCACGCGCAGAGAGTGCGGCTCCCGACCTGACGCTTTCGCACCCCACTCCCTGCAGGGCCGATCCAGCCGCGGCCCGCGCTCACCGTATCGGTTTGACACGCCAACGTGTCAGTTTGACTGCGCCGCGCTGGCTCGCACGGCGCTTCGTCGCCTCTCGTGCGTCCGCAATCGAGCGCGAGCAAGGCACGCCCTTTGCACATCTCCCACGGCAAAGGAGGAGGCGTTGCCGGACCAGGAGAGAAGGGTGGCTCCCCGCTTCAAGCTGCGGGCCCCAACGGAGTACCAGAACGATTCGGTTCACGGAAGCGGGATGATCTGGGACATCTCGGCCTCGGGGGCCCGCATCGAGAATGTGACGTCGGTCGTCGATCCGGGCGCGACGATCGCTCTCCGCTCATCGTTCTTTCCGGGCTCGTTCGACGTCCAGATCAAGGGAGACGTGGTTCGACACACCCGAAGCGGCTTCGCCGTGCAGTTCGTCGAGCTGGAAGCACCCCAGATCGACTTCCTGCGCACGATTCTTCCCGTATTTCCACCGACCCTGGTCGAGACGTAGGGTCCTGCGCGCTCCCGGGCGCCGGCTCAGAGCAGGGCGAACCGGGCCGCGAAGAGCAGCGCGATCACGCCCACGGCGGGCGGACACTCGCGCACCTTGCCGCTCGCGAGCTTGAGAGCGGCGTAGACGATGAACCCGATGCCGATTCCGTCGGCGATCGAGGAGGTGAGCGGCATGGCCATGGCCGTCACCACCGCGGGCGCGTACTCGGTCGCGTCCTCCCAATCGACCTCGGCCAGCCCGCGCGCCATCAGGCAGGCGACGAAGAGCAGCGCCGGCGCGGTCGCGTAGCTGGGAACGCTCTGCGCGAGCGGCGCGAAGAAGAGGCAGAGCACGAACAGGACCGCGACGACCACCGCAGTCAGGCCGGTCCGTCCGCCCGCCTCGACTCCCGCAGCACTCTCGATGTAGCTGGTCGTAGTGGAGGTACCGAGTGCGGCGCCGACCACGGTCGCCGTCGAATCCGCGAGCAAGGCGCGCCCGACGCGCGGCAGGCGGCCCCGAGCATCCAGGAGACCCGCGCGGTGCGACACGCCCACCAGCGTGCCTGCCGTGTCGAAGAGATCGATGAAGAGGAAGCTGAACACCACGGGAACCAGGCTCAGCGTGAGCGCACCCGCGAGGTCGAGCTGCCAGAGCGTCGGTCGCGGGTCCGGCGGCAGGGAGGCGAAGCCCTGCCAGGTGGAGACGCCGAACGCCACACCCAGCGCAGTCGTCAGGAGAATTCCGATCACCACCGCGCCGGGCACCTTCCGGGTGTGAAGCGCGAGCATGCACACGAAGCCGATGAGGGCGAGCAGCGGACCGGGAGCCCGCAGCTCGCCGAGGCCGAGCAGGGTCACGGGCTCGGAGACGACTACACCCGCGTTCCGCAGGGCGATCACGGCCAGGAAGAGGCCGATCCCGGCGGAGATCGCGAGCTTCAGCGTGCGGGGAATCGAGTTGATGATCCACTCGCGCACCGGGAGCACGCTGAGGATCACGAACAGCAGGCCCGAGACGAATACGGCCCCCAGTGCCACCTGCCAGCCGTGCCCCTGGGCCAGCACGACGTCGTAGGTGAAGTAGGCGTTCAGTCCCATGCCCGGGGCGAGCGCGATCGGGTAGTTGGCCCACAGGCCCATGATCAGGCTACCGATTGCGGCCGCCATGCAGGTCGCCACGAAGACGGCGCCGAAGTCCATCCCCGCCTCCGCGAGGATCGCGGGGTTCACGAACGTGATGTAGGCCATGGTCAGGAAGGTGGTGAACCCGCCGAGCACCTCGGTCCGAACCGTGGTCTTCTGGTCGGTGAGCTGAAAGAAGGAGTCCAGCATGCGTCGTGCGGCGGGGCAGGGAACCCGACCGGGAGCGTATCAGGCGACCGTGAGCACCTCCGAGAAACCCTTCTCCATGCATTCGAGGAGGAAGTCCGGGTCCGGAACGGCCGCGCGGTCGGAGCTCAGGCCGACCGAGAGCTGACCCGCGTAGCTGAACAGCGCGACGTTGATGGCGGAGCCGCTCAGGGGGCCGAAGCCGAAGATCGACTCCATGCGCGCGCCGGCCGCGTAGACGCCGAACTTGGGTCCACGCACGTTGGTGCTCACGAAGTCGATCCCCTTGAGCATCGATCCGAACAGCTCCTTGGTGACGCCGCTCGGCAGCCGATTCAGTACGCTGGCGACGGGCTCGGTGAGCCTGAGCGCCGGCTCGGCCCGCTCGCGCTGAACCAGCTGGCCGATCGCCTGCATCCGCTCGACGGGGTTTTCGATCGACAGGGGTACGGCGAAACGGGCTGGCGTGAACTGGTTCCCGGCCCGGTTGGCATCCTCGCCGTCGCGAATGTCCACGGGCATCGTCATGCGCAGCGCATCGACGGGAGCGCCGTGGTGCGAGTGATACCGCTGGAGCGCGCCGCACAGCGCCGCCACGAAGGCATCGTTGACGGTGGCCTTGGCTCGCTTGGCCGCGCCTTTGAGCTCGTCGAGCGAGAGGTGCATCGTGTCGAAGTGAACGCTGATCGAGCGACCCCGCAGGAGCGGACTCAGCGGCTCGCGGACCGGCCTCAACATGCGCACGACGGATGCGGTCGCCCGCGAGAGCTCCGCCGCACTGTCGAACGGCTTCAGCGCGGCGCCCGCGAGCGTGGACCCGATCGAGCGAGCCCGGTCGAGGCGACGTCGCCTGTCGTACTTGAGCCCGTCGAAGAGCAGACCGCGCGCGGTCCAGTTGCGCGGAGGCGACGGCTCGGGCAACAGCCTGGGCTTGTCCTCCGGATCGCGCTCCCGATCGACGAGCGACTCGGTCATGCGCACCATGCCGACACCGTCGCTGACGGAGTGATGCAGCTTCAGCACGAGCGCCGCCCGACCCTCGCTCAGCCCCTCGATGACGCTGAGCTCCCAGAGCGGACGCGCGCGGTCGAACTGCTGCGTGACCGTCGTCTGCACCATGTCGAGCAGCTCTCGCGTGGAGCCGTCTCCGGGTGCTCGCAGCCAGCGCACGTGGTAGTCGATGTCGAAGTTGGGGTCGATCTCCCAGCGGGGCGGCGCGACGGAGAACGGAGTCTCCAGCGCTCGGTGCCGCAGGCGGGGGATCAGGCGCGTGGCGCCATCGATCTTGCTCTGGAGCCGTTCGCGGTCGGGTGACCGGTCCAGAATCCAGACCACCAGGATGTTCGTGCGCAGCAGCGGATCGTCCTCGATGGTCCAGAGCAGCGCATCGCTGTCGGTCATGCGCTCCGCATATTCGATTTCTTCCTTCATGACGTGTCCTCTATCTAGTGGTGTGCCCGGTCCGGAGCGCTTGGGGTGCGGAGATCAGCGAAATAGCCGTAGGAAGCCGACCAGGTCGAGGGTGCTTCCGTCCACCTCGACGTCACCCGAGGCGAAAGCCAGGGCCGGGTTGCGGAGTCCGATAACGACCTCCTTCCACACGCCGGAGTCGGCCGTGATCACGAGGTCCGGGGCGTCGGGGAACCGGGGTCGGAACTCGGCCACCCCGCGCCGCACATGGATCGTATACCCCTCGTCCACATCCGGGAAGCGAAATCCGACGATCAGATTCGTGCTCTCGCTCTTGCCGGGATCGAGTCTGGCGGGCATCGCCGCGATGAAGTCGCCGATCGGGATGGTGCCGATGAGGGCCAGGGCGTTCTCGGGATTGAAGTCGAGTTCCAGCTCCACTGCACCTTCCAGCTCCAGCGCCTGGGTCAGGTAGTAGTTCCGACCGTTGGGGCTGATGCTCCGCCGCCCCAGTTCCCGGAGCGCCCGGGCCTTGAGAGCTCGCGCCTCCTCCAGCCCGGGATCCACGCGCATGACCTGGGTGGCGAGCTCGGCCGCCCATGCGTAGCGCTCCGCTTCGACCGCCACGCGCGCGGCGCCGAGCAGGCCTTCGACGCCCCCCGCCAGCTCCGCGAAGCCCGCCGCCCGCTCGGCCGGGCCCGCCGGAGACAGCGTCGCGGAGTCGCCATTGAACCACCCGAGGTAGCCCGAATAGACCGCGCGCACCGACCACTCCACGGTGCCGTACAGCTCCTGCAGGTAGGGGTGATTCTTTAGGTGGGGCGGAAGCACGACCACCTCGACCAGCTCGTCCGGCGTGAGCCCCTCGTTCATCCCCCGGATCGTCTGGTCGTGCACGAACTGGATGCCGTCGCGGTAGGCGGTGAGGATCTCCGCGATCTCCCGCTTGCCGGAGACGGGTCGCGTGTGGCTCGGCACCAGGTGCTCGGCCTCCAGCGCTCGCATCCGGTCGAGGCTCTGTACCCAGCCGAGCACGTCCCGGTACAGGGTTCCCCGGATCGTGTACAGGTTGGGGAACGCCTTGTAGATGTTGTCCCCGGGCATCAGCACGCGCTGCTCGGGCAGCCAGACGAAGAGCTGATCGTTGGTCTCTCCGGGCGCGTGTACCAGGGTGACCGGAACGCCGCAGAGCGTCAGGTCCAGCTCGTCCGCAAAGGTCTTGTTGGGCCGGATCAGACCGTTCGTGCTGCCCGGCTGGGTGACATCCAGAAACGGACCGATTCCCACGTTGATCAGCCGATCCGGCCCCTCGGAGGGCAGTGCCGCCCCGAACATACGGGCGCTCCGCTCGCTCAGCACCGGCCGGATCACGTTCACCACGCGGTTGATGTAGTAGCTCGTCGACTCGTGGGCGTAGACGTCCACGTCGCCGTCGGGAGCCAAGCCCCGCGTCCCGAATACGTGGTCCACGTGATTGTGGGTGTAGATGATCGCCTCGATCGGCTTCGACGTGATCGAGTCGAACTCCGCCTTGACCGCCTGAGCGCTCTCGACGGAGCCCATCGCGTCGACGATGAAGACGCACTCGTCCCCTTCCACCAGGATGGAGTTCGCGAGGCCGAAGCCGACCGCCACGTGGACACCATCGGTCACCTCGTAGAGCTTCCGCTCGAACTCCTCGTCGTGCGCGGCGAGCGTGGGGTGGACGTGGCCCTCGAGTTCCGGCTCGGGCGGGGTCGGGCCTTCTCCGCAGGCCCAGATCAGCAGCAGCGCGGGCGTTAGGATGGCGGCCGCGATCGCTCGCCGCTCGGACATGGGGGGACTCCTTCTCGGGGCGCGGCGCTCCCTCTCGGCGATCGGACTGACCCGCGATCGAGCACTCGTGGAATCGATTATCGCTACAATCGACATCCGTGTCACCGGACTCGCGGAGGAGCAGCGCAGTGATCGAGAGAGCCCCATTCGGTCGGACCGGCCACGCGAGCAGTCGAACGATCTTCGGTGCCGCGGCACTCGCGAGCATGAAACAGGCTCGGGCCGACAGCGTGCTCGAAACGCTGCTCGAGTACGGTGTCAACCACATCGACGCCGCCGCGAGCTACGGAGAGGCGGAGCTTCGCATCGCACCCTGGATGCGAGATCACCGGGACCGGTTCTTCCTCGCCACCAAGACCACCGAGCGCACGCGGACGGGAGCTCGCGAGAGTCTGCACCGCTCGCTCGAGCGCCTGGGCGTCGAGCGGCTCGATCTCATCCAGCTTCACAATCTGGTGGACCCGCAGGAGTGGGAGACGGCTCTCGGATCCGGCGGCGCACTGGAGGCGGCGCGCGAGGCCCGCGACGCGGGGCTCGTGCGCTTCATCGGTGTGACCGGACACGGCACGACGGCTGCCGAGATGCATCTGCGCAGCCTGGAGCGCTTCGACTTCGACTCCGTGCTGCTCCCCTACAGCTACGCGATGCTGAGCTCGCCCGACTACGCGCGCGACTTCGAGGCTCTGCTCGAGGTCTGCAAGGAGCGGGGCGTCGCGGTTCAAACCATCAAGTCGATCGCACGGCGCCGCTGGACCGACGATGCTCAGCCGCGCTTCAGCTGGTACGAGCCGCTCAAGGACCCGATGGCGCTGAGGCGCAGTGTTCAGTGGGTGCTGCGCCGGCCCGGGCTGTTCCTCAACACCTCCAGCGACGCGACCCTGCTGCCGCAGATCCTCAATGCCGCGAGCCGGAGCGACTCGGCACCTTCGGACTCGGAGATGCGAGAGGACGTATCGCGGCTCGAGATCGAGCCGCTCTTCGTCCGGGGCGTCTCCGACCGGATCTAGCTAGGGGAAGCGCCGCAGCTTCCGCGACGGGGCGCATCGGTCCGCGTATCCGAGACTTCGCAGAGCCTCGAGTGCGGCCTCGGGGACCTCGGGGGTCTCCGCGCTTCGCGGCTGCGCCAGGCGCGACTCTGTGAGAGTCCAGAATCCCTTGAAACTCCGGGAAGCTGTACCAGATCCTGGAGGCTACGCTCGAACGAACACGCTCAGCCGTTCGCCAGCATCCGGTGCGCGGAGCGGGCGAGGGACGGGATCTCGAGGCCGTTGGGGCAGGCGCCGAGACAGGGGGGGTGGGCGCAGCGTGGGCAGGCCGCCGCTCCCGCTCCGAGCTTCGCGTAGTCGTCGCGCGCCAGGTCGAGGTCCTCGTAGTCCGTCGCGTACATGCGCGTGCGCAGCACCTCCGAGATCGGCACGGCGTGCGGACAGCTCGCCAGGCAGGCGTCACACCCGTGCCGGCAGTAGGCCCCGCCGTTCAGCCGAGCGTATCGATCGAGCAGTCGCAGGTCGCTCTCCCGGACGGCGCCCGAGCCGGAGGCGCCCAGGAACTCATCAATCTTCTCGCGGCTCGTCATCGAGATGATCAGCGCATCGACGTCGGGGTTCGAGAGAACCCAGCGGAACGCTGCCTGTGCAAACGTGCCGCCCCGCTCCCACGAGCGCATGTCGTTGAGTCGGGCACCCATCAGGGTCTTCATCGCGATCACACCCACTCCCTTGCGGCTCGCCTTCTCGAGCACGCGCGGAAGGTCCGGCTGCATCGCGACGAAGTCGAAGGTGCGAGTGAAGCGCTCGTAAAAGGAGGGGTCCTGGCCGAAGTTGTAGGCGACGAGAATCACGTCGAAGAGGTCGCGGTCGAGCGCATGGTCGAGGCACTCGATCAGGCGGCCGGCGTGTCCCGACATCCCCGTGAAGCGCAGCTTTCCCTGCTGCCGGGCCCTCTCGGCGAACTCGAACCACTCCGCGTTCTTCAGTCGCTCGACGTCGTTCACGGCGTGGTTGAAGTAGATGTCGATGCGGTCCGTTCGCAGCCGCCCGAGGCTCTCCTCCAACGCGCGCATCAGCTCGGCCTGTCGGGTCTTCGCACCGCCCGTCACCTTGGAGGCGAGCACGACCCGGTCGCGGTTGCCCTGGAGCGCCTCGCCGAGCGCCGCTTCGGAGCGGCCGCCCTTGTAGCCCTCGGCCGTATCGAAGTAGTTGATGCCGCGATCCAGCGCGTGGCGGACGAGGTCGGGCTGCGTGGTCCGGCTCGAGCCGAAGGAGATGTCGGAGATGCGGAGGCCGGTGCGTCCCAGCTCGACGTAGCGCTGCACGGAGGGCTCCTCGCGGCCCCAGGCCCGAGCGAGCGCGACTGGCAGCGAGCCCGCCCCCAGCGCGGCTGCCGCACCATGCTTCAGAAGCTCGCGTCGACGCACGAGTCGCCTGTCTTCTGCCTCGTTCACGGCCCGACGAAAACTCCCTTCTGCTTTGATCTCAGCGCTCGGGCTCCGGCGCGTCAAGGCCCGGGTGGCGTGGCCACGACCGGCGCAGGTATCCTGTTTGGATGTGGATCCACCTGGACCCGGTCGGGGGTCTCGCGGGCGACATGTTCGTCGCCGCAATCCTAGACGCCTGGCCCGAGCTCGACGGCGACCTGCGCGAGGCTCTGAGCTCCGTCCGCCTCGGCGAGAACGTCTCCGTCGAGGTCCTCCCCCACAAGGACCACACCCTCACGGGTACGCGATTCTGCGTCGCTGGGCCCGGCGCCGAGGCGGGCCAGCCGCACACGCCCTTCAGAGAGATCCGCAAGCTTCTCGACGACTCCGAGCTGGCACCCGCGGTGCGAGATCGCGCCGTCGACATCTTTACGCTGCTGGCTCGGGCCGAGGCCGAGGTGCACGGACGGCCGCTGGAGGAGGTCACCTTCCACGAGGTCGGGGCCTGGGACTCGATCACCGACATCGTCGGCGCCTCGCTGCTGATCGAGGCGCTGGGCGCACAGGGCTGGTCGACCGCCTCCCTACCGGTCGGCTCCGGTCGGGTCGCGAGCGCCCACGGCTCGCTGCCGGTGCCCGCACCCGCTACGGCCGTGCTGCTCGAGGGCTTCGCCGTTCACGACGACGGCCTGGAGGGGGAGCGCGTCACGCCCACCGGTGCAGCGATCCTGCGTCACCTCGAGCCGCGCTACCGGGCGCCGGGACACCCGATGCGCCTGCTGCGGACGGGCACCGGGTTCGGCAGCCGCGAGCTTCCGGGGATCAGCAACGTCGTCCGGATCCTGGCTCTCGAAGAGCTCCAGCCGGAGGTTGCGAGCGAGCAGATCGCCGTGCTGAGCTTCGAGGTGGACGACCAGCCGGCGGAGGATCTGGCCCTGGGGCTCGAGCGCATCCGCGACGTCGAAGGGGTCGTCGACGTGCTGCAGGCGCCGGCCTTCGGCAAGAAGGGGCGCCTGACGGTCCAGGTACAGATCCTCGCGGCCGTCGATGGGGTCGAGCGGGTGAGCCGCGCGTGCTTCACCGAGACCACCACGCTCGGGCTCCGCTGGCACACGGAGCGGCGAGCGGTGCTCCAGCGCAGTATCGAGACCTACGTGGGCCGGGCCGGGAGCATCCAGGTGAAGGCGGCGGCGCGCCCCGCGGGAGTCCTGACCGGCAAGGCCGAGCTGGACGACGTGGCGGATGCCTCGGGCGGCTACGCCGAGCGCACCCGACTGCGGCGCGAGGCCGAGGAGGCGGTGCTGCGGAAGGACGACGATGACTGAGGTTGCACGCGAGCTCGAGACGCTCCGCACGCTGCTCGGCGAGCTCGGTCGGGTCGGGGTGGCCGTGAGCGGCGGCGTCGACAGCATGACGCTGGCGGTCGTGGCGCAGCGCTTCTTCGGATGCGAGGCCGAGATGTTCCACGCGGTGTCTCCCGCGGTTCCCCCCGAGGCGACCGACCGGGTGACCCGCTACGCCGAGCGAGAGGGCTGGCGGCTCCGTCTGCTCGACGCCGGCGAGTTCGAGAATGCCGACTACCTGCGCAACCCGGTCGACCGCTGCTTCTTCTGCAAGTCCAACCTCTACGACTCGATCGTACCGCTGACCGACTCCGTTATCGTCTCGGGAACGAACCTCGACGATCTGGGCGACTACCGCCCGGGCCTCGGGGCTGCGCGCGAGCGCGGCGTCCGCCATCCGTTCGTCGAGGCCGGAATCGACAAGGCCTCGGTTCGTGCGATCGCGCGCGAGCTCGAGCTCGACGACCTTTCGGAGCTTCCGGCGGCACCCTGTCTCTCGAGCCGCATCGAGACCGGCATCCGGGTCGAGCCGGAGGTCCTCGCGTTGATCCACCGGGTCGAGCGCTTCCTGGAGCGGGAGCTCGAGCCCGACTCCGTGCGCTGTCGCGTCCGCAGCAGCGGAGTGGTCATCGAGCTCGACGCGAACAGCCTCGCCCGGCTCTCGCGCGACCGCGAGGAGAGCCTCGCAAAGGACATCGCCGAGATCTGGCGCGCCGAGGGCTTTCACCACTCGGTGCACTTCGCCCCCTACCGCATGGGGAGCGCCTTCGTGAGGCCGGTCGCGGAGTGAGCCACGATCATCTCAACCTCGACTTTCGCCGGCGCGAACGGCTCGGGTTCGACGAGGCGATCCTGTGCGAGCCAAAGTCGATCGAGCAGCTGACGGCGATCCTGGAGCAGGCCGAGGAGCGCGACATCCCGCTGCTCCTGACGCGGCTTGGCCGCGAGCAGTTCGAGGCGCTTCCGGACTCGTTTCGGGCGCGGATCGACTACGACCCGGTGTCGGGATCCGGCTTCTACGGCTCGCCCGAGCCGCCTCGGGGGGCACCGAAGGTCGCGGTCCTGACGGCCGGCACCTCCGACGCGCCCGCGGCGCGGGAGGCCGCCCGGACACTCGAGTACTACGGGCACGCGAGCCTCGAGATACCCGACGTCGGGGTGGCCGGACTCTGGCGGCTGCTCGAACGCATCGACGAGATCCAGAAGCTGCCGGTGGTGATCGCGGTCGCGGGCATGGACGGCGCACTTCCGAGTGTCGTGGCCGGGCTGGTGCCCGGCATCGTGATCTCGGTCCCGACCTCGACCGGCTACGGTGTCGCAGCGGGTGGGGAGACCGCACTACGGAGCGCCCTCACCAGCTGCTCGCCGGGCGTGGTGGTGGTCAACATCGACAACGGCTACGGCGCCGCGTGCGCCGCGCTTCGAGCGCTGCGCAACCGCGGCTGAATCGGCGGCGAACCTCATGGGAATGGCCGGGCAGAGCTTCGCGCCATGAACTGCCCCGCCTGCGGACGCGACAATCGCGCAGAGGCGCGCTTCTGCAGCGGGTGCGCCGCGCCGCTCCAATCCGACTGCCCTGCGTGCGGCGCACGGAACGAGCCTGGTGCCCGGTTCTGCGATCAGTGCGCGACGCCCCTGGCCGGCGAGCCGCCCGCCCCTCGAGGTCCCCTGCGCCCGGAATCCGCCCCGCGGGCCTACACACCGAAACACCTCACGGATCGGATCCTCCAGAGCAAGTCCGCCCTCGAGGGCGAGCGCAAGCACGTGACGGTGCTCTTCGCCGACATCGCCGGCTACACGTCTCTATCTGAACGGTTGGACCCGGAGCAGGTGCACGCGCTCATGGACCGCTGCTTCCAGCGCATCCTCGAGGAGGTGCATCGCTACGAGGGAACGGTCAACCAGTTTACGGGGGACGGGGTCATGGCCCTCTTCGGCGCCCCGATCGCGCTCGAAGGTGCTCCGCAGCGCGGGATCATGGCGGCGCTCGGCATCCAGCGGTCCCTCGAGTCCCTGCGCCAGGAGGTCCTGGCCGAGGGCGGACCCGACGTCCGGATGCGGGTCGGCATTCACAGCGGGCCCGTCGTGGTCGGGCGCATCGGAGACGACCTCCGCATGGACTACACGGCGCTCGGAGACACGACGAACCTGGCGGACCGGCTGCAGGGGCTCGCTCCTCCCGGCTCGATCTACATCTCCGAGGCGACCGAGCATCTGGTCTCGGGCTTCTTCGATCTCGTCGACCTGGGGCTGCAGCGCATAAAGGGCAAGGCGGAGCCGGTCCACGCGTTCGAGGTCTTGGGCGAGCGCGCGGTTCGCGGACGCATCGAGGCCACCGCCGACGCGGGCCTCACGCCGCTCGTGGGTCGGGAGCGCGAGCTGGACCTGCTCTGGTCTGCCTTCGAGTCCGCCCGAGCGGGCAACGGACAGGTCGCCTTCCTCGTCGGCGAGGCGGGCATCGGGAAGTCGCGCCTGCTCAGCGAGTTCCGGCGCAAGGTTGGCGACGAGCCTCACACCTGGATCGAGGGCCGCTGCACCTCCTACGGCGAGCACACCGCCTTCTACGCGATCGTCGACGCGCTCCGTCGGCGCTTCGGCCTCGAGGACAAAGACGGCGAGGCGACCGCCCTCGCAAAGGTCCAGGACGCCCAAGAGGCGGTCGGCGGCGACCTCGACTGGACCCTGCCGTTCGTCCGCAGCCTCCTCTCGCTGCCGGCCGGGGACCCGGCCGTCACCGAGATGGACGCCGTCACCCGTCGCAGCGAGACGGTCCGGGCACTCCACGCCCGGATTCTCCGCGCGGCAGAGCGGAATCCGCTGATCTTCGTGGTAGAGGACCTGCACTGGATCGACGCCGCCTCCGAGGAGTTCCTGACGTTTCTGGCGGACTCGATTCCGGCGATGCGCGTGCTGCTCGTGTTCGCCCACCGTCCCGGCTACCAGCACCCCTTCGGCGACCGGAGCTACCACACGCGCATCAGCCTGCAGCCGCTCTCTACGAGCGAGATGGCAGACATGGCTGACTCGATCCTCGAGACTTCCGCGCTCCCGGACGAGGTCCGTGGACTCATCACGAGCAAGGCCGAGGGAAATCCCTTCTTCGTCGAGGAGGTGACGAAGTCGCTGCTGGAGGAGGGGGTGCTGCACCTCGCGCAGGGCCGCGTCGAGGTCGCCGGGCCGATCGAGGACGTCTCGGTGCCCGACAGCATCACCGACGTGCTGATGGCCCGCATCGACCGCCTGTCGGAGGAGCCCAAGCGCGCGATCCAGGTCGCCTCCGTGATCGGTCGCGAGTTCGCGCTTCGCCTCCTCGAGCGGATCGGCGAGGCGGGGGAGCACGTGTCCGCCGTGGTCGAGGATCTTCGAGCCCTTGAGCTGATCCTGCAGAAGAGTGCCTATCCCGAGCTCGCCTTCATGTTCAAGCACGCGCTCACCTGCGACGTCGC
>CAZLBF010000310.1:0-9798 GCA_964557495.1 uncultured Myxococcales bacterium
GCCGAGCGGCCGCTACGTGATGGAGTACCTGCACGAAGCCGGCGGAACCCCCGCCCTGATCCGGTACCTGCTCGAGAAGGGGGCGCTCCACGGCACCTGCATGACCGTCACGGGAAGAACGCTGGCCGAGAACGTGGCCGACCTCCCGGGTCTCGCCGAGGGTCAGCAGGTGATCCACTCCTGGGAGGATCCGATCCAGCGCGAGGGCCACATCCAGATCCTGCGCGGCAGCCTGGCGCCCGACGGTGCGGTGGGAAAGATCACCGGCAAGGAGGGTCAGAGCTTCCGGGGAGCCGCGAAGGTGTTCGACTCCGAGGAGGAGATGCTCGCGGCGGTCGAGGGGAAGGCGATCGGGCGCGGAGACGTGGTCGTGATTCGCTTCGAGGGACCCAAGGGGGGACCCGGGATGCCGGAGATGCTCACGCCCACCTCGGCGCTCGCCGGTGCGGGTCTCGCGGACGGAGTCGCGCTGATCACCGACGGCCGCTTCTCGGGCGGCTCTCACGGCTTCATCGTCGGCCACGTCACGCCCGAGGCCCAAGAGGGCGGGCCGATCGCGCTGGTCCAGAACGGCGACGCGATCACGATCGACACCCAGCAGAATCTGATCGACGTCGAGGTGGCTCCCGGCGAGCTGGCCAAGCGCCGCGCCGCCTGGACCCCACCCCCGCTCAAGGCGAGCCGGGGCACGCTCTACAAGTACATCAAGAGCGTGAAGCCGGCGTCCGAGGGCTGCGTCACGGACGAGTAGCGACCTGGAGTGCGATCCGCGTCACGTTTTCGGGCGCGGAATGCGCCGAAGCTCCCCGCGGAGGGAACGCCAGGGGAGAAACGCCATGCGTCCGTCGCTCTTGCTCACCGTTGCCGCGCTGGTCCTGATCGCCACAGCGCCGGCCCGCGCCGATCGAGATCCCGACCTCGGAATGGACCGCGTCTCGCCCCCGGGCGCGAGCGCGCCGGCGCCGCCGGAATCCGAGCCCTCTTCCGCTACCCCTGAGCGGGCGGCGGTGCCGCCGGCGGACACCCCGTCGCCGGGAAGCATCGGCCGGGCGGCCTTCACGACTGGCGTGGTCGAGCGAGAGCCGAAGGACTCGATCTCCGCGCTCGCGAACGACCGGGACCGGGTCTTCTACTTCACCGAGCTTCACAACTTCGTGGGCCAGACGCTCCTGCATCGCTGGGAGTTCAAGGGCCAGGTCATGGGCGAGGTGCCGTTCCAGGTGGGCGGCTACCGCTGGCGGGTCTACTCCACCAAGAACCTCGAGCCGTCCTGGCTGGGTGAGTGGACCGTGAAGGTAGTCGACGAGGCGGGGACGATCCTCAGCTCGCAGAGCTTCGAGTACACGCAGGCGAGTGCCTCCGACGAGCCCGCGCGGGAGACCGACTCCGCGCCGAGCGAGCCGACACCGCCCGCGTCCCTGGAGTAGCCGCGCGAGTCGGCGGCCCCCGCAGGGGCCGCGCCTGGTAGAGTGCCCCGGATCGAGCGCACGCAGCGCAGCGGGGTCCTGCCATGCCTTCCCTTCAGAAGATCTCGGATCAGCTCTGGAGCGGGGAGATCTCGACCCGAGGGGCCGAGCATCACCCGTTCGCGATGTACGACACGACCGAAGAGGTGGCCGCGGACGTCGCCTTCCACAAGGACTTCGTGAACGTCACCGGCTTCCGGACTGGCGACGGGCTCGTACTCGTGGACACCGGCTCGTTTCACCCGGCGCAGAACCACAAGAGCTTCCGGGGAATCCGCAGCTGGAACTCGGAGCGCCTGCACACCGCGATCTACACCCACGGTCACGTCGACCACGCCTACGGCCTCCCGCCATTTCTTCGGGAGGCCAAGGATCGGGGCTGGACGAGGCCCGCCGTCGTCGGGCACGAAGCGGTCGAACCCCGCATGCGTCGCTACGTGGAGACGGCCGGCTACAACGAGGTGATCAACGAGCGGCAGTTCGGCGTGAGCCTCGAGTGGCCCACCGACCCGATCGTGCCCACGGTGAGCTACCGGGAGAGCCTGGACCTGCGGGTCGGCGACCGGGAGCTTCGCCTCTTCCACGCCCGCGGGGAGACCGACGATCACACCTGGGTGTTCCTTCCGCAGCCGCGCGTGCTGTGCACGGGAGACCTGTTCATCTGGTCGGCGCCGAACGCCGGCAATCCCCAGAAGGTGCAGCGTTACGCGATCGACTGGTCTCACGCGCTGCGCCGGATGGCGGCGCTGGAGCCCGAGGTCCTGCTGCCGGGCCACGGCGTGCCGATCTTCGGCGCGGAGCGCGTGCGCACCGCTCTCGTGGACACCGCCGACTACCTCGAGTCCCTGTATGCGCAGACGCTGGAGCTGTTGAACCAGGGCGCGCGCGTCTACGACATCGTCGAGACGGTGAGGCCGCCGGCCGCGCTGGCGGAGAAGCCCTACCTGCTGCCCGTGTACGACGAGCCGGAGTTCATCGTTCGCAACGTCGTGCGGCACCTGGGCGGCTGGTACAGCGGCGTCCCGAGTGAGCTCAAGCCGGCTCCGCGGCGCGAGCAGGCGCTCGAGATGGCCGCGCTCGCCGGCGGGATTGAGCAGCTGCTGGCTCGCGCGCGAGAGCGGGGCGAACGGGGCGAGCTCGCGCTGGCCTGCTGGCTCGTCGACTGGGCCGTCGAGGCCGATCCCGAGAGCGCCGAGGCGCACCGCGTGCGCGCAGACCTGTACGGGAAGCAGCTCGAGGCCGCGACCTCGACGATGGCCCGGGGCATCTACGGTGCCGCCGCCCGCGAGTCCACTGAACGGAGCTCGACGGTCGATTCGAGCTAGCGCTCCTCCGTCAGCACGATGACGATGACGGTGTCTTCACCTTCACCTTCACCGGCGATGGTGATCATCGCCTGGCGTTCGCCCTTGACCGCGGTGAGCATGCGCCGGCCCCCCAGGTTCACCTCGCCGCGGATGTCCCAGTCCTCCGCCTCCAACTCCAGGGCGTAGAACTCGTAGGCCTCATCGGTCGAATCCTGCGACCGCAGGTTGACGACCAGACCGTCCTCGGGGCTCGCGAACGCCCCCTGCGGCGTGGCTCCGGGATAGAGCGGGACGTCGCGGGGAAAGTCGGCGGGGAGCTTGACGCGCTCCCCGACCTCGGCTTGAAAGCCCTCTCCACCCGCGGTCTCCAGCTTGAACACCGTTCCCTGCGACTCCCCCCGGTCCGCGTCGGAGAGCGCCTCTCCCTGATCCGAGCAGGCGGAGACCAGGACGGCGCAGAGTACGAGCGCGAGAAGGTTCGAGAGCCTGGGTCGCTCGGGCGTGTGCATCGGGCGCTCCTTCGGCAGCCCCGAAGATTTTTTTCGCTCCCGGGTGAACTGGTTCACAGCGGTGCGATCCAGCTTCGACGATCTTCGGGGTGGATGTGAGATAGAGGACGGAACCATGAAGCTTCTCGCAAGTGCCCTGACCGCTGGCGGACTGGTGCTCGGCGGAAGCGGGGTCATTACGCTCAACGAGTCGGAGCCTCAGGTCACCGCGCCCGCGCCCACGGTGGTGGAGACCGATCCGCAGGTCTGGCAGCGGATGAACGACAACTTCGGGGTCTGGATCGCCCAGACCCAGCATGGCATCGATCAGCACCTCATCGGCTACTACGGGTTCACCGGCGGCCAATAGCCCAGCTTCGCGCCTGAACCGGGGTTGACGCATTATATCTGTTAGATATATCATCTAGATATAGTGCGCCAACCCAACCGGACGAGGCAGGCGGTGCTCGGCTTCCTGACCTGGGGGCCGATGTCCGGCTACGACATCAAGAAGACGATCGAGGGCTCGATCTCGAACTTCTGGCGCGAGAGCTACGGCCAGATCTACCCGATCCTGAAGCGAATCGAGGCCGAGGGCCTGGCTACCTGCTCGAGGCGGGCGAGCGAGGGGGGGCGAGACCGGAACGTCTACTCGATCACCGAGGCCGGTCGCGCGGACCTGCAGCGCTGGCTCGGCGACGCGACGCCGCCGCCCCGGCTCCGCAACGAGCTGCTCCTCAAGCTCTTCTTCGGGCGGCAGGGCGACCCCGCGACACTCCTCGGCAGGCTCGAGGAGCAGCGCCGCGATCAGCTCGAAGCCCTGGAGCGGTACAGCCAGATCCGGTTGGAGCTCGAGGCGAGCGCGAGCGGGCAGCCCGACCTCCCCTACTGGCTGATGACGCTCCGCTACGGAGAGAGCGAGGCGCGGGCGCTCATCGACTGGTGCGACGAGACGCTCTCGACGCTCCGCGAGCTCGCGGGCGCGGAGGGGTCTGCTTGATCCGGAGCGAGGCGTTCGGCTCGAGACGCAACGCCGGGCCGGCGATCTCGAGCCAGGCTGATAGGCTGGCGCCCGATGAGCCAGAAGCCACTCGGGGGGAAGGTCGCCGTCGTCACCGGCGCGGGGCGGGGAATCGGCAGGGCGATCGCACGCGCCTACGCAGAGGCCGGCGCCTCGCTCTGCTGCGCGGCGCGGACTCAGGCCGAGCTCGACGAGGGGGTGGCCGAGATCCGCTCCCGCGGCGGGAGTGCAATCGCGGCTCGCACGGACGTGACCGATCTCGAGGCGGTCGAGCGGATGTTTGGCGACGCGGCGGAGGCCTTCGGCGGTATCGACATCGTCGTGATCAACGCGGGCGGATCCGACGAGGCGTCGCCGGTAGCGGAGAGCGACGCCGCAGCGTGGCGCGCGACCCTCGACTTGAACCTGGTCGGCGCGTACTACTGCGCCCGCGCCGCAATCCCCCACCTCCGCACGCGCGGCGCCGGCAAGATCATCACCGTCGGCTCGGGTCTGGGTCACCGCGGCACCCCGGGGAGCTCGGCCTACGCCTGCTCCAAGGCGGCCCTCTGGATGCTCACGCGCGTGCTCGCCCAGGAGCTTCGCGAGGAGAACATCAGCGTGAACGAGCTGATTCCCGGGCCCGTCCACACCGCCCGCGCGGGCGCACCCGCGGGAGCGCGCTTCGAAGGCGAGTGGCTCAAGGCGCCCGAGGACGTTGCACCGCTGGCGCTGTTCCTGGCGACACAGCCGGACGCTGGCGCGACGGCGCAGAGCTTCAGCCTGATGCGGCGGGACGGCTAGCGCCCGCCTCGGCGCGAGTCGCCCTCCTCCGGAATCACGAGCCAGAGCGCGAGATAGACCAGGATTCCCGGGAATGCGGACGAGAGCACCGAGATGCCGAAGTACAGGATCCGCACCAGCGTGACGTCCCAGCCGAGCCAGTTGGCGAGCCCGCCGCACACGCCGGCGACCACCCGATAGCGCCTCGAGCGTCGCAGCGGCCGGTCCAGGGCCATGTCGTCGTAGTGGGTCACGAGTGGATCTCCCCTGCCGCGGCGGGGTCAGCCGTGAGCGATCTGGATGACCGCGCAGCTTCCGAGCACCAGAACGACCGACACCATGAGCATCAGCGCCTGGCCCAGCAGGAGCGAGAGCGACTGATCGGCTCTCCAGTTCGTGGTGCGATTCATGGCTGGCTCCTTCGAGTGTTCACGCCCCAGCTGGATTGCAAGCCGGGTGCCAGCGGCGCGAAGCCCGCACGGAGCCCGGCAGGCCCGCGACTGCAACGCGCCGGCTTCGAGGTGTCGCCCCCGTGCTGCACCGGAGGGCGAACCAGGGGCGCAGACGCGGCGACGGAGATCCCCCGATTGGCACGCGTGTTGAACTGGCGCAGGACATAGATGCAGCCCGACGACCGCAGCTACGTCCCGCGCTGGCTTCGGCTCGCGCCCTTCCTGGGGCGCCCCCCGGCCCTGACGCGGCGCCAGTGGCGGGTGCTCGGCCTCGTCGCGATCGTCTCGCTGTTCGAGCAGTACGACCTCTACCTGTTCTCGCTGAACCTCAAGCACATCCAGGCGGACCTGGGAATCGACGAGAGTCAGCTCGGATTGCTCGGCTCGGTCGTGCGAGCCGGAGCGCTGCTGGCCATCTTCGTGACGCTGGCGGCCGATCGGATCGGTCGACGGCGCATCCTGCTCTTCACCGTGATCGCCTACACGGGGCTGACCGGAGCCACCGCGCTCGCGCCAAACGCGACGAGCTTCGTCGCGCTCCAGTTCCTGGCTCGGATCTTCGCGGCTGCCGAGACCTTGATCGCAGTGGTGGTGATCGCCGAGGAGTTCGACCCCGAGCACCGCGGCTGGGGCATCGGAGCCCTGGGTGCGATCCAGGCGTGCGGCGCCGGGCTCGCGTCGGTCATGTTCGGATTCGTCGACGTCTTGCCGTTCGGGTGGCGGGCGCTCTACCTGATCGGTCTCGGTCCGCTGCTGCTGATCGCATACCTGCGACGCACGCTCCCGGAGACCGATCGCTTCGTGGATCTGGAGCGAGTCCGGCTCTCCAGCCTGCGCGCGACACCGATGCTACAGCCGGTCGCCGACCTGCTCCGAACCTACCCGCGCCGCTTCTGGGCGCTGGCCACGGTCGTCTTCGTGCTCAGCGCGGCGACCAACCCCGCGAGTTTCTTCGCTCCGAAGTACCTCCAGGACGTCCACGGCTGGGCGCCGGGCTGGGTCGCGGTCCTCACCTTCTTCGGCGGCGGGCTCGCGATCGTGGCGAACCCGTTCGCCGGCTGGCTGAGCGACCGAAAGGGCCGCAGGCCGGTGACAATCGCCTTCACGTTCGCGGTGGGCCTGCTCGCGATCGCGTACTACAACGCGATGGGGATCTTCATCCCCGTGCTGTGGATCTTGATGCTGTTCACCCACCTGGGAGGCGAGGTGACGCTCGCCGCCTACGGCGCAGAGATGTTCCCCACGTCGCAACGCTCGACCGCGTCGGGAGCGCGGTCCGTCGCCGCCACCTCCGGCGGGGTCGCCGGCCTCGCGATGGTGTCGGTCCTGTTCGGTGTCGTCGGATCCAACTGGTACGCCATCTCGCTGCTGTGCGCGGTCGGATTCCTCGCCCCGCTGATCGTGGCCGCGACCTTCCCCGAGACGGCGGGACGCACGCTCGAGGAGATCGCGCCCGAGGCAGAGGCCGGCGCGGACGCGATCCCGAGCAGTCCGGATACGTGAGAACGGCACGACCGGCTCCCGTTCGGATAGGATGAGTCCAGGCCAACCGAGCGCGAGAGGAATGCCATGCCCACACCCTTCAAAGGTGGCTGCCGCTGCGGCGCCATCCGCTACCAGTGCTCCGCGGAGCCGATGATGTCGGCCTTCTGCCACTGCCGCGACTGCCAGTACGCCTCGGGCGGCCCGTTCTCGAGCGTCCTCATCGTCCCGAGCGCGAGCCTCGCCGTGACCAAGGGCGAGCCCCGCGCGTACTCGGTAACCGGCGAGAGCGGAAGCGACGTGACCCGGGAGTTCTGCGGCACCTGTGGGACGCCGCTGTTCTCGAAGCTCGCCGCGAATCCGGCGTTCGGGGTCGTCAAGGCCGCGACGCTCGACGACCCGAGCTGGGTCCAGCCGTCGATGCACATCTGGACCGACAGCGCCCAGCCATGGGCTCCTCTCTCCGGGGACCTGCCGCGCTTCGCGAAGAACCCGCAGGGCTGAGTTCTCGCGTCGCGCCGCGCGCGCCAGAGGGAATCTCCGATGGACTGGCACCTGGCTCCCGTTCCATTCATCGCCGTCGGAACCTGGATCACCTGGCGGGCGCGCAATCGGGAGGACTACCGGACGGTGGCCTTCTTTCAGCCCGCGACGACGGTCCTCACCGTGGCGGTGGCCGCCCTGGCGCTGCTCACACCGAACGCGCACCTGGGCTTCACCCTCTGGATCCTGGCCGGGCTCGGGCTCTCGCTGGCCGGCGACCTCTTCAACATCAACATGACCCGGGACGACATCCTGTATGCGGCCCTTCTGGTGTTCCTCGTCGCCTACCTGGTGTATCCGATCGGCATCGCCGTCTACGACGGCTTCCACCGCGAGGATCTCTGGGTCGCAGCGGGCCTGCTCGCCGCCTACGTCGCGCTCTTCGCCTACGTCTGGAACAACCTCGAGCCGATCTGGCGGATCGCGGGGCTGGTCTACATGCTCGCCATGCTGTTCATGGTGAGCCGAGGCATCGGCACCTGGTTCGGCGACTTCTTCGGGACGACGCAGGCGCTGCTGCTCTCGGCGGGCACGTCGATGCTCTTCATCGCCGACAGCGAGTACTCGATCCACCGCTTCAAGCGGCCGTTCCGGACCATCATCGGGCCCATCCTCTACCCGACGGGCCAGCTCTTCATCGCACTCAGCCCGGCTTACTTCCCCGCCGGCTGAGGATCTGCGCCGCCCCGGATCGGTTCGGCAGATCGAGCGCGTCCGCGGCGGGTGGCTCGACCTCGCCGTCGACCGCCTCGAGCACGCGCTCGTCGGTGGTCATCCTGAACGCCTGGCCCGGCTCGAGCACCAGGAAGCGATCGTCGGGCCACGGGCCGGTCACGAGCGTGCGCACCAGATCCGGATCGCCCTGCTGGCGGTCGAACTTCCAGCCGAGCCAGCTGGCGCACTCGCGCGTGAAGCGCATGCCCTCGTCGACGTCGCCGACACCCAGATCCACGAAGGTCGCGGTGTCGTAGTGCTCGAACCAGACCTGCTCCTGCTCCATCAGGTAGTCCGCGTTGTCCTCGCCGTACTTCTTGACGTAGTACTGCTTCAGCAGGCGGTAGCGCTCCTCACCGGGCGACACGTGGCAGCGGATCCAGCCGGGCGAGTACCAGTACGTGCCCGGGCGCTCGGCCACGTAGTCGGCATAGCGACGCCGGCAGCCGAGCAGGTGCGTGATGCAGTCGTGGGCCCGCGCAATGACCAGCCGACAGCGACGGGTCCGCACGCCCTCGCACCCGCGACCGCACAGGCCGTAGCCGAGCGCGACCACCTCGGCATCGGTGTCCGCCTCGACCCGATCGATCGCGTCCTGCAGGGTCGTGCGCAGCCGGTCGGGCTCGTTGTGCAGCCCCTGCTCGAGCACCTCGAGGTGGACGACGTGCTCGGTATCGGCGGCGAAGTGGCGGATCTCGTCCTCGAGCACGCCGCAGGTCACGATCGCCACCCGCGGCGGCGCGTGGACCGCCCCGCCGCTCATGCCTCGCTCGAGAGGACCCATTCCCTGGCCGCCTCCATTTCCCGGAAGGCCTTGCCGCGGACCCCCACGACCGAGACCAGGCGCACGTTGAACTGGGTCATCTGATAGTGGAAGGCAGTCGAGGTCACGAGGGCGATCTTGCCCTGCATCAGCGACTTCATGTTGATGATCGCGGAGGCGATCTCGATCAACTCCCGGATGCTGGGCGAGTACTCCATCTCGCGGAGGTCGACCAGCACCCCGTAGTCGGACTGGAAATCCGGGCTGCCGGACACCTCGACCATGGTGTCGACCACCTGGGCCAGGTTGGTGGGTCCCTCGTAGCGCACGAGGGCCAGCCTCTTTTCCTCGCTGATGCTCCAGGTGATCGGCATTCGGCCTCTGACCCGGCCACGGGCCGCGCGGCAGCGGGCTCGGGGGTCGCTTCGGAGGGAAGTCCGTTCTCGCCGCCAATGTACGTGTGGTCCCGAGACGGATTCAAGGGGCGCAGGCTCTTGACCGATAGGCGAAATTAAAGCGAAACTCCCTGGGTGAGATCCCGGACCCAGCAGCTCGCTGCAACCCTCCTGGAGGCCGGACTCGCCGGGCGCGTGCGCGTCGGCGCCCTCCGGCCGGTCGACCTCTCCCCTCCGGTCGACCCGGGGAGATCCCTATCCCACCCCCCCGACTCCACACGCAGGACCGAGGAGGGGGCCAACCCCCCAGGGGCTCAGGCCCTCGACCCCCTCCTCGGTCTCCATGCGCGTGCGTCCCGGGGGCGGCTGATCGAGATCGCGGGGGGAGTCTCTTCGGGGCGCACG
>CAZLBF010000311.1:0-5962 GCA_964557495.1 uncultured Myxococcales bacterium
CATCAACGAGCCGACCGCCGCGGCCCTGGCGTACGGCCTCGACAAGAAGTCGGACGAGAAGATCGCCGTCTTCGACTTCGGCGGCGGAACCTTCGACATCTCGATTCTCGAGGTCGGCGAGAACGTGGTCGAGGTGAAGGCGACCAACGGCGACACGCACCTCGGCGGCGACAATTTCGACCACCGCATCATCGACTACCTCGTGTCCGAGTTCAAGAAGGACCAGGGCGTCGACCTCGCGGCGGACCCGATGGCGGTGCAGCGCCTGCGCGAGGCCGCGGAGAAGGCGAAGATCGAGCTCTCCACGGCCGCTGCCACGGACATCAATCTCCCCTACATCACCGCCGACAAGACCGGCCCCAAGCACCTGGCGCTCAAGCTCACGCGCTCGAAGTTCGAGCAGCTCGTCGGGGATCTGATCGACCGCAGCCTCGAGCCCTGCCGACAGGCGCTTTCCGACGCGGGCTACGAGCCTTCCGACGTCGACGAGGTGGTCCTGGTGGGCGGGACGACGCGCATCCCGCTGGTGCAGGAGAAGGTCAGCGCCTTGTTCGGCAAGGAGCCCAACAAGACCGTCAACCCCGACGAGGTGGTCGCGGTCGGCGCAGCCGTGCAGGGCGGCGTGCTCGCGGGCGACGTGAAGGACGTGCTGCTGCTCGACGTGACGCCGCTCTCCCTGGGGATCGAGACCCTGGGCAGCGTCATGACCAGGTTGATCGAGAAGAACACCACGATCCCCACCAAGCGGAGCCAGGTGTTCTCGACTGCTGCAGACAGCCAGCCCCAGGTCGAGATCCACGTGCTCCAGGGCGAGCGGGAGATGGCGGGCGGCAACCGCACGCTGGGCCGCTTCATCCTGGACGGGATCCCGCCCTCTCCGCGCGGCGTGCCCCAGATCGAGGTGACCTTCGACATCGACGCGAACGGGATCCTGTCGGTGCACGCGAAGGACAAGGCGAGCAATCGGGAGCAGTCCGTCCGCATCGAGGGCAGTGGTGGCCTGGCGAAGGACGAGATCGAGAACATGATCCGCGACGCCGAGTCCCACGCCAGCGACGACAAGGACCGCCGCGAGCTGGTCGAGAAGCACAACGCCCTCGACTCCCTGATCTACCAGGCCGAGAAGACCATCTCGGAGAACGCGGAGAAGATTCCGGACGATCAGAAGCAGGCCGTGGAGTCGGCCATCGCCCTGGCGCGCAAGGACCTCGACGGCCAAGACGCGGCGAAGCTCGACGCGGCCCGCCAGCACCTCGAGCAGGCGCTCCACAAGGTGGCGGAGACGCTCTACAAGGCGGAGGCTCCCGGCGGCGACGGCTCTGGCGCCCCGGGCGAGCCGGAGCCCGCCGCCAGCGCAGGCGGCGACGAGGACGTGGTCGACGCCGAGTACACGGAGGAGAAGGGGAGCTCGTAGCGGCCCCTCGATCGGTCACGTTGAGCAACCCGAAACGCAACGATCCCTTCGCGGAGCTCTACCGCGAGTTTCCCGACCGGCTGAGCGGGGACCGCTGGCAGCCCGACGTCGACGTCTTCGAGACGGAGAGCGACGTCGTGGTCCGGGTCGAGCTCGCGGGGGTGGCCAGTCGCGACGTTCGCGTCAGTGTGGACAACGACGTGCTGCGCATCAGCGGCATGCGGGCGGCCCACGATGCGTCGAGCGTCGTTCGACTTCACCAGATGGAGATCGCCTCGGGCCCCTTCGAGCGTCGGGTGCGCATTCCAGTGGCCTACCAGCGGGATCGGGTGACCGCCCATCTCGCAGACGGCGTTCTGACCGTCCACCTGGCGAAGCGGCAGCCGATTCGTCGCAAGGTGGAGATCCAGGGCGGCTAGCAGCCGCCGGAGCGGGCGTCGCGCGCACGCGCAGCGGCGATCCGGTCCCCGGCGGCATTCGGGAACGAAGCTGACGAGATGAGCGAAGAGCAACACGAGATCGAGACCGAGTCCCACTCGAGCGGTGGTACGGAGGTCGTCGTTGCGACCGGCGAGGGCGAGGAGACGAGCCTCGTCGAGCTGCCGGACGTGCTGCCGGTGCTGCCGCTCAAGAACACCGTCCTGTTTCCCTTCCTGCTCTCGCCCCTGCTGGTGAACACGGATCGTTCCAGGCAGCTGATCGATCACGTGCTGCGCACCCGCGAGCGACTGCTCGTGTGCGCGGCGGTGCGCCGGCCTGTCGAGGACAGTCCGAAACCGGACGATCTCCACCGCGTCGGGACGGTGATGCGCATCGCGAAGATGCTCAAGTTTCCCGACGACTCGTACCGCCTGCTCGTGCAGGGCGTGGCGCGCGTGCGCATCGACGAGTTCGTGTCGGAGTCGCCCTTCCTGAGCGGCCGCATCTACCGGTTGGAGGAACGGGGCGACCTCGAATCCGTGGAGACGACTGCCCTCGTCCGCAACATCGTGCAGCTGTTCGGGGCCCTGGTTTCCGAGAGCCCCCGGCTCTCCGACGAGCTGCAGGTGCTCGCCCAGGGCGTCGACGATCCCTCGAAGCTCGCGGACCTGGTGGGCTCCAATCTCGACTTCGACCTGAACGGCAAGCAGGAGCTCCTCGAGCAGCTCGACGTGACCGAGCGGCTCAAGCAGGTGCAGGGCGAGATCGCCCGCGAGCACGACGCCATGAAGGTGGAGAGCGAGATCCGCGAGAAGGTCCAGAGCGACATCGGCAGGACCCAGCGCGACTACATGCTGCGGCAGCAGCTCGAGGCGATCCGCCAGGAGCTCGGGGAGGCGGAGGACTCGGAGACCGAGACCGAGAAGCTGCGCGAGCGCATCGAGGCCGCGGGCATGCCCGAGGAGGCCCACGATCAGGCGGTCCGCGAGCTCGAGCGGCTGTCCCAGATGCCGACGGCAGCGGCGGAGCACGGGGTGATCCGCAGCTACCTGGAGTGGATGGTCGAGCTGCCGTGGGCGAAGGCGTCGGAGGACCGGCTCGACGTGAACGAGGCCAGGCAGATCCTCGACGAGGATCACTACGGTCTGCACAAGGTGAAGGACCGGATCGTCGAGTACATCGCGGTGCTCTCACTCAAGCGCGACTTGAAGGGTCCCATCCTGTGCTTCGTGGGGCCGCCGGGCACGGGCAAGACGTCTCTCGGCCGATCGATCGCGCGGGCGCTGGGGCGCGAGTTCCAGCGCATCTCCCTCGGTGGCGTGCGCGACGAAGCCGAGATCCGGGGCCATCGGCGCACCTACGTGGGGGCGCTGCCCGGTCGCGTGGTCCAGGGGATGCGGCGGGCCGGCACCCGCAATCCGGTCTTCGTGCTCGACGAGGTCGACAAGGTCGGCGCGGACTTCCGCGGCGACCCGTCCTCTGCGCTGCTCGAGGTGCTCGATCCGGAGCAGAACTTCGCGTTCAGCGACCACTACCTGGAAGTGCCCTTCGACCTCTCCCAGGCGCTCTTCATCGCCACGGCGAACCTGATGGATCCGGTTCCGCCCGCCCTGCGCGATCGCATGGAGGTGATCGAGCTGCCGGGCTACACCGAAGAGGAGAAGCTCGAGATCGCCAAGCAGTTCCTCATGCCGCGACAGCTCGAGCAGAACGGTGTGGCGGATCTCGACCTCGAGATTCCGGACGAGACGATCCGCGTGCTGATCCACAGCTACACCCGCGAGGCCGGGGTGCGCAACCTCGAGCGCGAGATCGGGGCGCTGGCCCGCAAGATGGCGAGGCGCGTGGCGGAGGACGGGCTCGAAGGTCCGATCCAGCTGGGACCCGAGGCGCTCGCCGAGCTGCTCGGCCCGGTGCGCTTCGAGCCGGAGATCGCCGAGCGCGCCGGCCAGCCCGGCGTCGCGGTAGGCCTGGCCTGGACGCCGGCCGGCGGCGACATCCTCTTCGTCGAGTCGACCCGCATGCCCGGAAAGGGCGAGATCAAGATGACGGGCTCGCTGGGCGACGTGATGCGCGAGTCGGCGGAGGCGGCGCGATCCTGGCTGCGCGGTAGAGCGGAAGACTTCGGCCTCGATCCCGAGGCCTTCAACGAGAGCGATCTGCACCTTCACGTTCCCGCCGGTGCGATCCCGAAGGACGGCCCGTCCGCCGGCGTCGCCATGGTGACGTCGTTGGCCTCGCTCATGACCGGGCGCGCAGGTCGACCCGACGTGGCGATGACGGGCGAGATCACCCTGCGCGGAAAGGTGCTGCCGGTGGGCGGCATCAAGGAGAAGGTGCTGGCGGCGAAGCGGGCGGGCATCGAGCGTGTGGTGCTGCCCGAACGCAACAGGAAGGACGTCGAGGAGGTCGAGACCGAGCTCCTCGAGGGACTCGAACTCGAATACGTGGGAACCATCGATGACGCGCTTCGCTACACGCTGGCTTCCGCCGGCTGAGGGCGGAAGCCCGGTCCGCTCACCTGGGGATGCCGGCGCGCCCGCTCGGCGCCGCGGCCCGCGGCTGCGTCGCGTGCGCTCCAGGCCCGGCGCCGCTGCGCTGGCAGCGCTCGGGCTCGTCTCGCTCGTCTCGCAGGCGTGCGTCACGAAGGGGCGCTACGACGAGGAGACGGGTCGGCTCGAGGCCGAGAACGCGGAGCTGACGCGCCGGGCCGAGAATCTGGAGCGCTCCAATGACGCGCTCGAGGTCGAGCGCGTGCGCTTGGTCGACGAGATGGAGGACCTGCGCCAGGCCCGTGAAACGCTCGATCGCGACGTCGCCAAGCTGCAGAAGACGAAGGACCTGCTCACCGAGCACCTGCGCAAGCGCGACGAGGAGGTCGCGGAGCTCTCCCGGCTCTCGACCACCTACGAGAACCTCGTCTCGGACCTCCAGGAGGAGGTCACGTCGGGCCAGATCGAGATCGAGCAGCTGCGTGATGGAATCCGCTTGAACCTGCCCCAGGACATCCTGTTTCCCTCGGGCTCCGTCGAGCTCCAGTCGGGTGGTGAGAAGGTGCTGCGCAAGGTGTCGACGCGGCTGCGCAGCGTGAAGCACCGGGTGGAGGTGCAGGGACACTCCGACAACGTGCCGCTGTCGCGGTCGCTGGCCCGGCGCTACGGCTCCAACTGGGAGCTCGCTGCCGCGCGCGCTTCCCAGGTCGTGCGGCTGTTCGAGAAGGAGGGCGTGGGACCCGCGCGGCTGTCCGTGATCTCGTTCGGCCAATGGGCGCCGGTTGCCGACAACGACACGCCCGAGGGGCGCGCCCTCAACCGCCGCATCGACATCCGCCTGATCCCTGTCGACGCTCCCGCCGCGGCCGCATCGCCCGACCCCGCTCGATCCGCTCCGTGAGCTCGGGCGGAGCGATCCGCGACCGACTCGAGTCCATCTTCCACCACGCCCTGGCGGCCGTCGAGCCGGGTGTGGCGGTCCGACGCCAGGTCGCGCTCGAGGCGGGAGGGGAGCTCTCGGTGGCCGGCACGCGCCTGTCGGCCGACGCGCGGCTCGTGGTGCTCGCTGCGGGCAAGGCCGCGGGACCCATGGCGCGGGCGCTCGAAGAGGTGGCGGGGGATCGCATCGCCGCCGGGCTCGCCGTCGGTCCGGAGGGAGCGGGCGCGGCGCTCGAGCGGATCGAGGCGCTGGAAGCGTCGCATCCGCTCCCGGACGCCCGGTCGGAGGCCGCGGGACGCGCGGCGCTGCGCCTCGTGAGCCAGGCACGGCCCCGGGATCTGCTGGTGGTGCTGCTCTCGGGCGGCGCGTCGAGTCTGCTTGCCGTGCCCGCGTCGGGCCTCTGCACGGAAGATCTCCGCGCCACCACCCGGCTCCTGCTGGGCAGCGGGGCACCGATCCACGAGCAGAACGCCGTGCGCAAGCACCTGAGCGCCCTGGCGGGAGGGCAGCTGGCCCTGCGCGCGACGGCGGATCGCATCGAGGTGCTGCTGCTCTCGGACGTGCCCGGCGACCGGATCGATGTCATCGGGTCGGGGCCCTGCGCGCCGGATCCCACCACCTACGCCGACGCCGTGGCGGCCGTCGAGCGCAGGGGCTTGCGTGACCGGATCCCCGATCCGGTGTGGCGTCACCTCG
>CAZLBF010000312.1:0-7235 GCA_964557495.1 uncultured Myxococcales bacterium
ACCCCGAAGGTCGACGCCTGAGCGACCGCCGCACCAATGAAGATCTGGTCGCGCGCCACGACCCAGACGCCCAGCAGCGAGAGCAGCAGCGCGATTCCCCAGCCCGCCAGGTAGGCGTTGTGAAACAGGTCCCAGGAGGCGAGGAACGACTCGATCACTTGCCGCCCTCCCCGTCGATGCTCACGCCCGCGGCATCGATCCTCACTCCCATCCCGTAGACGCGGCGCAGGATCTCGTCCGTGAGCACGACGTCGCGCGTCCCGGCCGTCACGCTGCCCTGGTGAAACGCCGCAACGTGCGTGGCGTAACGGGCAGCGAGCGACAGATCGTGGGTCACCACCACGACCGTCAGCCCCTCCTCCCGCTGCAGGCGCTCGAGCAGACGGAGCAGCGCGTGCTCCGCAGTCAGGTCCAGGCCGCTGGTCGGCTCGTCGAACAGCAGCGTCCGTGGCCGGCGTATGAGCGCTCTCGCGAGTAGCGCCCGCTGGTGCTGTCCCCCCGAGAGCGAGCCGTGGTCGCGCTCCTCGAAGCCACGGAGTCCGACCTGGTCGAGGGCGTCCCGGAGCCGTGCGCCCTCCTCGTCCCGACTCGAGCGGATCCCGACGAGCCCGAGGCCGACGAACTCGCGCAACGTCGTCGGCAACGCCGGATTCAGGTCGCAGCGCTGCGGCACGAAGCCGATGCGAGCGAACGCTGCGAGCTCGGGATCGAAGCTCAGCTCGCCCGCGAGCGGCCGCAACTCGCGTAGGAGCCCGCGCAGCAGTGTTGTCTTGCCCGAGCCGTTCGGACCCAGGAGGAACCAGAACTCGCGCTCGCCGACCTCGAGCTCGACGTCGTGCAGCACCCGCTTGGCGCGATACCCGAGCGCCAGCGAGCGCGCCTGAAAGACCGGCCGGGTCAGCGTCCCTCTCCCAGAGCCGCCTCGACGGCCCCCACGTTGTAGTCCACCATGCCGAGGTAGCTCTCGGTGCCGGGATAGGCACCGACCTCGTGCGCGACGTGTGCGACGCGCGCCCCGGTCTCGCGCGCGACCAGCTCGGCGTGGCCCGACGGGAAGTAGGGTGCGGCGAGAATCAGCTGCGCATTGCGGTCCCTCATCTGGGCAATGAGTACGGTCAGATGCTTGGTTGTCGGCGGGACGCCCGCCTTCGGCTCGAGGTATCCGATCATCGAGAGTCCGAAGCGCCGCGCGAAGTAGGGCCACAGGTTGTGATCCGCGACCGCGGCGACGCCGGTGTGCGGGAGCACGCGGGCGCTCCAGCCGCCGAGCTCTTCGAGCTCGCCCTGGCTCCCCAGGAAGTCGTCGAGCTTGCCCAGCTCCTGCAGTCGCGCGAGCTTCTCGACCTCGTAGCGACGGGCGAGCGCTGCGCCGAAGAGGCCCTCCCCGACGCGCCGCTCGAGGTCCGCCAAGCGCTCGTCGAAGCTCGCACGCCGGTCCGGACGTAGCACCGCGAATCGGCCCCGCAGCAGGCGCGCAACGCGCAGGCCCTGGACCGGGTCCACGAGAAAGTGTGGATTCCCGTAGCGGTGCACGTCTCCGGCAAGTCGGGTGGTCCCGGGCGGCGGAACGCCGAGGGGCGTCACGACGGTGGAGGCGTCGATGTAGCCGGTCGAGCCGGGGAGAATCTGCGCGTTGCGCGCATTCTGAACCAGCGGGGGTAGCCAGCCCAGCTCCAGGTCCATGCCGACGAACACGAGCGCGTCGGCGCGACTGAGCGCGCGCACGAAGCTCGGGCGCGGGTCGATGAAGTGGGGATCCTCGCCGGGCTTCGCGAAGACCGTAACGTCGACGTCGTCGCCGCCGACTTCTCGCGCCAGCTCCCCAAGGGAGGGAACGCTGGCACAGACCGCGAGCGGCTCGCCGCGCGCGGGCAGCGCGAGGGTGAGCAGCGAGAACAGAGCGAGCAGGACTCTCATATCGCTCTCCTCACAGCGTGTGCGCCGGATGCGCGCCGAAGCCGAACTCGAGCACGAACCAGAAGGTGTGCTCGTCCGAGTCCAGATCGAAGCGCGCCCGGTCGTAGTTGTACTGCACGCGCCAGCGGGCCAGCTCCGACTGGTAGAACGTGACCAGGGACGAGAGGCGTAGCCGGTCGGACCGCCACGGGTCCGCGCTCCGCGGCGTGACGCCGTCCCCCGAGCCACTGGCGTACTCGAAGCGCAGCCCGGTGGCCCAGCGCTCGCGAAAGCCCCAGAGCAGCTGCGCGTAGGTGCCCCAGTCGCGGAGCGTTCCCACCGTGCTGGGCTCCTCGTCCGTGGTGTAGTGGCGGTAGAGGTACTCCGACTCGAACAGGAGGAACGGCCAGCCGCGCCGGTGGCGGCTCGGTCTCCACTTCGCCATCAGGTCGGCGCCCCAGACCTGGGTCTTTCCGTCCGGCCCGGAGGCGTTCGGGCCGAAGAGCCCCGAGAGTCCCAGCTGAGCCGTCCACTGCTCGCCGACGTCGAAGCCGTTCGCAAGCCGGGCGAGCCAGACCAGATCGTTCAGGCTCTGCGTGTCCCGATCGAAGAAGTCGAGCCCCCCGACCGGGCGCTCGTCGAACGCCTCGTCGCTCGCGAGATAGCTCAGCATCGTCTCGCCCCTGGCCAGCTGTGAGCCGAGCGAGAGCTCGGCGAACCAGGGCACGGGCGCCAGCCAGCTGAGGCGCGCGCCCGGGTTGCGGGCCCCGTCGGGACCAAAGAGCCGCGACAGGATCACCGGCTGATCCGAGAAGGTCCACGCGTGCGGGTGACGAGGGTTCAGGCGCCCGAACTCGGTGTAGAAGTGCCCGAACTCGAGCTGCAGGTCGTGGGGAAGCGCCTGGGTGGTCGCGAACGCCTCCTCGATCTCGAGCTGCGACTCTCCCTCTTCGTCCAGGAAATAGACGAGGTTCACCTCCCCGGTCAGCCACGGGTCGACGGCGCCCATGAACGAGAGCTCGACCGCCTGCAGGTTGAAGCCGCGCTGGCGCGGATCGTGACCTCCCCCCTGCAGATCCAGGAGCAGGTCGTTCTCGGCAGTCGAGGCGCCCGCCGACGTGAGCACGTCGAGCGAGATGTCGATCAGGCGCAGGTCCGAGCGACCCCAGGGGCGGCTAGGCGGCGGCGCAGCCGACGACGCCGCGGACGAAGCTGGCGCCGCGGCGCCCTCCTCCGCTTCGCGGAGCGCTCGGTCGAGCGGCGATTCCGCGGGCGGCGCATCGCGCAGGACGGCCTCCAGCTGGGATTGGAGCGTGGCTACGACGCGTCGTAGCTCCGCGACGTCGCGCTCGAGCTGCTCGACGCTTGCAGCGTGCGCAGACGGGGCCAGAAGAGTCAGACAGGCAACGGTCAGGACCAGAGCGGTGCGCATGGTTCTCCCTCCATGCGATTGGGACTCGGAGCAGACCGCGGGTGTGCGGTCAGCGGTGCGGGCCGCGGCTCAGGAGACCGCGGGGGGGCCCCGCGCCAGCAGCGGGAGAACGAAACGCTCCGTCAGCGGGCGCTCGTAGGCGCGGACGCTGGCGGGGGAGCTCGCCGGTGCGGCGGGCGGTGCGGCGACGGCGTGCTCGGGCAGCGTGTGTCCGGACACGAACGGTCCGACGCAGATCGCGCACTCGGGACTCGCGGATTCCAGAGCCGATCCGAGGTCGTCGTGCGTGTGAGACAGTGCGACGACGCTCGCCGCGAGAAGCAGCGCGGCGGCGAATCCGGCCAGGAGACTCCGCAGCATCACGAGTCTCTATTACCGGCACACCGATAGCGTGTCAAGCGGAGCAGAGCCCTCCGTTGCTCAGGAGAAGAGGATCACCTGGCGCGCGACCTCTCCCTTGACCAGGGCCTCGAATGCATCGTTGATGTCCTCGAGCTGGATCTCGCGCGAGATCATCTCGTCGAGCTTGAGCTTGCCCGCCAGGTACATGTCGATGTAGCGCGGCATGTCGACGCGGAAGCGGTTCGAGCCCATGTTCGAGCCCTGGATCTTCTTCTCCATCCAGAACAGGCTAGCGCTGCCGTCGATCTCGATCTTGGTGCCGAGCGGGAGCATGCCGACCACGGTCGCGGTGCCGCCGATCTCGAGCATCTCGAACGCCTGCTCCGCCGTCTGCTTGAGCCCGATGGCCTCGAACGAGTACTCGACGCCGCCTCCGGTGAGCTGCTGGACCTGCGCGACCGGGTCGCCCTCGGAGGCGTCGACGCCGTCGGTGGCACCGAGCTGCTTGGCGAGCTCGAGCTTCGAGGCGAGCGTGTCGATCGCGATGATCCGTCCCGCGCCCGCGATGGCGGCCCCCTGGATCGCCGAGAGTCCTACGCCGCCGCAGCCGATCACGGCAACTGTGCTGCCGGCCGGGACCTTGGCCGTGTTGAACACCGCCCCCATGCCGGTCGTGACGCCGCAGCCGATCAGCGCTGCCTTGTCGAGCGGCATGTCCTCACGGATCTTCGCCACGGCGTGCTCGTGCACCAGCATCGCCTCCGCGTAGGAGGACAGGTCGGCGAACTGGTTCACCGTCTCGCCGTTCTTGGAGATGCGCGGGGGCTCGTCCAGCCCGCGACGCGTTTCGTTCTTGTCGCAGAGCGACGGTCGGCCGCCGAGACAGAACTTGCAGTGGCCGCAGAAGACCGACAGACAGGTGATCACGTGGTCGCCGGGCTGAACGTACTTCACCTCGGAGCCGACCTCCTCAACGATGCCGGCCGACTCGTGGCCCATCACTACGGGCATCGGGTAGATCCATGAGCCCTGCCAGAAGTGGACGTCGGAGTGGCACACACCCGCCGCGACGGTCCGGACCAGGACCTCGTGCGGGCCGGGGCTGGCGAGCTGAACATCCTCGATCTCGAGGGGCTTCTGAATCGCGCGGAGCACTGCCGCCTTCATGGCTTTCTCCTCTGGTCGGCCCCGTGGGTGGATTCGGTCGGGTGGGGGGCCGCGAGCATTCTGATGCGGACGACCGCCCCGGGTCAAATCGCCAGGTGCGGCTCAGATCTGGGAGTAGCCGGAGCCGGGGATGTCGATGCCGATGCCCCTACCCTTCTCGAGCCAGCCGAACTCGGTGAGGATCTCCTGACTGTAGGTCACGCGCCCGCTCACGCGATCGAGCGGCTCGGTCGCGAGTAGCAGCACGGCGCGGGCCATGTACTCGACCGGCTCGGCGTTGGGATCGTCCTCGCGCTCGACCAGGTGATGGTGCAGCACGCCCGGCGTCACCACGATCAGCGACGGGCTGACACAGGTCACGCTCACGCCACTCTCGTGCACCTCGGCCGCGAGCCCCTGGGTGAAGCGCTCGAGCGCGGCCTTCTCGGCCCCGTAGAGGGCACTGCCGCGCAGCAGACTCTCCTCGTAGGGTCCCCGCCCCGGTCCGATCGCCGCGCCGCTCGAGATGTTCACGATGGCGCCCGAGCCGCGCGGGAGCATGTCCTCCAGCGCCAGGCGGCTCATGAAGAACGGGGCGTGGAAGTTGACGGCGACGGAGCGCAGCCAGCGGTTCACCGGGAACTCGGCGACCGGGAGGAAGTAGGTGAGCGCCGCGTTGTTCACGAGCACGTCGATCGGGCCGTAGGCCGCGTGCGCCTCGGCCACCATGCGCTCGCACTCCTCGTAGCTCGAGACGTCGCCCGCCACGGCCGTCGCCTCGCCGCCCGCCGCCACGATCTCGTTCACCGTGGTGGCCAGCGAGCCCGGCAGCGGGTGCTGGCCCTCCTCGAGGGTTCGCGCGGTGCAGACCAGCTTCGCCCCCTCCCCGGCGAACAGCGCGGCGATCGCCTGTCCGATCCCGCGGCTCGCGCCCGTGACCAGCGCCACCTTCCCGTCGAGCTTGCCCATCGCGCGGTCTCCTCTGTGTCGCTCCGCTTGCGATCTTACACGCGGCGGGCGATGGCGCGGGCCTGGGCGTGGTCGTCGAACCAGCCCTCCCGGTAAAAGACGAGCTTGAGCGGCTGCAAGAGGTCGACGAGCTCGCCGCTGCCGAGCAGGAAGCGCCGGGAGGGCTTTGGGTGGCGCTCGAGATTCCGCTCCGTCGCGATCTCGACCGCGAGCAGGCCGTCGGCGGCGAGGCGCTCGGCCATCCGGGAGAACAGGTCGCGCCTCAGGAAGTGGAAGCAGGTGATGAGGTCCCAGGGCCCCTCCGGGAGCGGCTCGTGCTCGAGGTCGAGTGCGAGCGTCTCGACCGAGAGGCCTTCCGCCGCGGCGCGGCCGTCGAGCCGCTCCAGGGCGACGGGCGAGACGTCGACGGCCGTTACGTCGAGGCCGCGCCGGGCCAGCCACAGGCCGACGCGCCCGACTCCGGCCGCCACGTCGAGTGCCCGGCCGCTGCGGGGAAGCTCGGCGGGCAGGTCGGCGTCGTCGAGCCAGGTCGGCGGGTCGCCGTCGGAGTGGGTCCCGGCGGCGTAGCGCTCGTCCCAGCGCTCGCGGTCGGAGCGCGCCACGCCCTCAGCGCCCCGTCCAGACGGGCTTTCGCTTCTCGACGAAGGCGCGCTGTGCCTCCCGCGCGTCCTCGGTCGCGCGCAGCGGCCGGCCGATCTCCTCCTGGCGCACGTACGCCTGCTCGAGCGGAAGCGCCAGAATCTCGCGCACACCCCGCCGCGTCTCGCGCACGGCCAGGGGCGCGTTGGCGGCGATCGCGTCGGCGGTGTCGAGCGCCACGTCCAGCAGCCGGCTCGGCTCGACGATCGCGTTCAGGAGGCCGATCTCGAGCGCGCGCTCGGCCGGGATCGGCCGCGCGCTGAGCAGGATCTCCTGCGCGTGCACCCACGGTATCTGTCGCGGCAGGAGCACGGTGGCGTTCCCGGTCGGATACAGCCCGAGCCCCACCTCCTCGAGCGCGAAGCTGGCCTCGGGTACCGCGTAGCGGATCTCGGAAGCGAGCATGAGATCGAAGCCTCCCGCCCGCGCGTGCCCGTTGATCGCACACACCAGCGGCGTCCGGAGATCGAAGCCGGCCAGCAGCGCAGTGGCGACGCTGCGGAGCCCCTCGAAGACCTCGGGATCGACCCGCTCGCCGCGCGCGAGGCGCTGCGCCTCGGGAATCGTGGTCTGCATGTCCATGCCGGCGCAGAAGGTCCGATCTCCCGCGCCGGTCAGGACCGCACAGCGGATCTCCGGGTCCTCCGCGATCCGCCGCCAGGCCGTGGCGAGCTCGCGCAGCGTCGGCGGGTCGAGCGAGTTCGCCCGGGTCGGCCGGTCTATCGTGACGATCGCGACGTGCGGGTGCTCGCGCGGTAGCTCGAGGCGCGCCGGCATCTAGTGGTGGAACAGCCGCAGGCCGGTGTGCACC
>CAZLBF010000313.1:0-6740 GCA_964557495.1 uncultured Myxococcales bacterium
TCGCGGTCGAGGAGGGGCAGCGGGTCGAGGCGGATGCGCTGCTGGCCCGGCTCGACGCGCGCGACTACCAGGCTCAGCTGGATTCGGCCAAGGCGTACCTGCGCAAGGCCCGGGCGGATTACGCCCGCGAGCGGAGCATCTACCAGGAGGACCCGGGCGCCACGACCGAGGCCGCGCTCGAGACGTACCAACGCGCGCTCGGGGTCTCCGAGGCCGAGTACCGGCAGGCCGAGAAGGCGTTCGAAGACACGGAGCTTCGGGCGCCCTTCTCCGGAGTCATGGCGCGCAAGCTCGTCGACGACTTTCAGAACGTGAGCGCCCAGGACCCGGTCCTGATCCTCCAGGACGACTCCAGCCTCGAGATCAAGGTGAGCGTCCCGGAGGCGGATCTGACCCTCGCAGCTGGGAATACGACCCTCGACACCGCTAACGCCCGCTTCAAGCCCAGCGTGGTGGTCACGACGTTTCCCGATCGGCGCTTCCCCGCGCGCTTCAAGGAGTTCACGACCACCGCGGATCCGGTGACGCGTACGTTCGAGGCGACGTTCGCCTTCGAGAACCCTCCCGACGTCTCCGTGCTGCCCGGAATGACCGCCAAGGCGATTCTCACCCCACCGCGAGAAGCTTCCTCGGGCGCGGTCGAGGTCCCGGTCAACGCGGTCGCCGCCGACGAGACGGGCGCACCCTTCGTGTGGGTCGTCGATCCGGACTCGATGCGCGTCCGGCGCACGCCCGTGAAGCTGGGCGACCTCACCGGATCCAACACCGGGATCCTGAGCGGGCTCGCGAACGGAGACCTGATCGCGATCTCCGGGGTGAACCATCTCCGCGAGGGGATGCAGGTGAGTCTGCTCGAGAAGTAGTGCAGAAGGTCGTCCGGAATGAACCTCGCTGAGCTGGCTCTCCGCAACCGGGTCGTCACGCTCGTTCTCACCTTCGTCATGCTCGCGGCGGGAGTCTCCTCCTACCAGGGACTGAGCCGGCTGGAGGACCCGGAGTTCACGATCAAGGACGCCCTGGTCGTCACCCCCTACCCGGGCGCCACGGCGGCCGAGGTCGAGGAAGAGGTCACCGACGCGATCGAGCTGGCCGTGCAGCAGCTCGGGCAGCTCGACGAGATCGAGTCCAGGTCGACGCGCGGCCTCTCGAGTCTGACGGTCACCATCAAGCAGAACTACACCAGCGACGAGCTGCCCCAGGTATGGGACGAGCTGCGCCGCAAGGTCAGCGACGCGCAGGGAGATCTCCCGCCCGGCGCGGGACCGTCCCTGGTCGTCGACGACTACGGCGACGTCTACGGCGTCTTCGTCGCGGTCTACGGACCCGAGTACAGCTACGCCGAGCTGAAGGAGGTCGTCGACCTGCTGCGCCGCGAGCTCCTGCTCGTCGAGGACGTGGCCAAGATCGACACGTTCGGTGAGCGGGTCGAGGCCATCTACGTCGAGCTGGACCGCGATCGGATGTCGCAGCTCGGGGTTCCGCCCGGCGACATCGTCGACGACCTGCGCGAGAAGAACCTCGTCGCCGACGCGGGCCGGGTCAAGGTCGGCCCCGAGTTCATCGCGATCGAGCCCACCGGACTGATCCGGTCGGTCGAGGCTTTCGAGTCGCTGCTCATCAGCGGTGAGTCGGGAAAGCAGATCTACCTGCGCGACGTCGCGACGGTGCGACGCGGCTACGTCGAGCCCGCGAGGGAGCTGATCCGCTACGACGGAGCGGCGGCGATCGGGCTGGGCATCTCCACCGTGTCGGGCGGGAACGTCGTCACCATGGGCCAGGCGCTCCAGAAGCGCTTTGACGAGCTTCAGCCGCAGATTCCCCTCGGCATCGAGGGGGGCATCGTCTCGCTCCAGTCCGAGGCGGTCGTCGTGTCGATCAGCGGCTTCCTGAACAGCCTGCTCCAGGCCGTCGTCATCGTGATCATCGTGCTGCTGCTGTTCATGGGGCTGCGCAGCGGCCTGTTGATCGGGTTCATCCTGGTCGTGACCATCTGCGGGACCTTCATCTTCATGGCACCGTGGGGTGTCGCGCTCGAGCGGATCTCACTCGGCGCTCTGATCATCGCGCTCGGCATGCTGGTCGACAACGCCATCGTGGTGGTCGACGGCATGCTCGTCCGACTGGAGCAAGGCATGGAGGCCGAAGAGGCGGCGTGCGAGGTCGTGAGTCAGTCGGCGCTGCCGCTGCTCGGCGCCACAGTCGTCGCGGTCCTGGCGTTCGCCGCCATCGGGACGTCTCCCGATTCGACCGGGGAGTTCTGTCGGTCGCTGTACCAGGTGGTCTTCCTCTCGCTCTCGCTGAGCTGGGTCACCGCGGTCACCGTGACTCCCGTGCTGTGCGTGATGTTCCTGAAGGCACCCGCGAGTGGCGCGGAAGCGGTCGATCCGTACGGCGGCGGCTTCTACGGGGCCTACAGGCGCTTCCTGCGCGGCTCGATTCGCGCCCGGTGGCGGACCATGGGCGCGGTGATCGGCCTGTTCGCCGTGGCGGTCTGGGGCTTCGGCTCCGTGGACCGGAGCTTCTTCCCGCCCTCGACGCGCCCGCAGTTCATGGTCGACTTCTGGCTCCCCCAGGGGACCCACATCGACGACACCACGCGAGAGGTGAAGTCGATCGAGACGTACCTGCTGGAGCAAGAGGGCGTCACGCACGTCACCTCCCTGGTCGGAAAGGGCGGGATGCGCTTCCTGCTCACCTACACGCCCGAGAAGGAGAACAGCGCGTACACGCAGCTCTTGGTCGACGTCGACGACGCCGCGAGGATCGACACGCTGGGCCCCCAGATCGAGCAGTACCTGGCGGAGCGCTATGCGGACGCCGTCTCGTTCGTGTCGAAGTTCGAGCTGGGACCCGGGGCGAACGGCAAGATCCGCGCGCGCCTCAGCGGCCCCGACAGCGCCGTCCTGCGCGGCCTCACGAGCCAGGTCGAGTCGATCATGCACGCCGACGGCAACGCCAAGGGCATCCGCACCGACTGGCGCCAGCAGGTCAAGGTGGTGAAGCCGCTGCTGGCCGAAGAGCAGGCCAACCTGAACGGCATCACTACGCGAGAGGTCGCAGCGGCGCTGCTGCAGGGCTTCGAGGGGGACCGGGCGGGCGTCTACCGGGAACGCGACCTGCTGCTTCCGATCGTCCTGCGCGCTCCAGAGGTCGACCGCCGCAACGTCGACAGCATGAGGAGCCTGCAGATCTGGAGCCCCGCCGCCCGGAAGTTCATTCCGCTTCGCCAGGTGACCGCGCGCTTCGAGACCGTCTTCGAGGACGAGATCATCATGCGACGGGATCGCAAACGGACGATCACGATCTTCTGCGATCCGATCGCCGGATCCGCCAGCGTGCTGTTCGGCCGGCTCCGGCCCCAGATCGAAGGGCTCGACTTCCCACCCGGCTACTCGGTGGAATGGGGTGGGGAGTACGAGGACTCGGCGGATGCCCAGTCCGGCCTCGCCGCGAGCATCCCGACGTTCTTCATGCTCATGGTCCTCATCGTGATCGCGCTCTTCAACTCGCTCCGGCAGCCGTTGATCATCTGGCTCTGCGTACCGCTCGCGATCATCGGTGTTTCAGCAGGGCTCCTGCTGACGGGACAGCCATTCGGCTTCATGGCGCTGCTCGGGTTCATGAGCCTGTCGGGAATGCTGATCAAGAACGCGGTCGTCCTGATCGACGAGATCAACCTTCAGCTCTCCGAGGGCAAAGACCTGCTTCCGGGCATCGTCGACTCCGCCGTGAGCCGCCTGCGTCCCGTCGCCATGGCCGCCGCGACGACGGCGCTCGGCATGATTCCCCTCCTGCTCGACGCCTTCTTCGTAGCGATGGCGGTCACGATCATCTTCGGGCTGATCTTCGCGACGCTGCTGACGATGGTGGTCGTTCCTGTCCTCTACGCGATCCTGTTTCGCGCGCCGTACGAATCCACGGGCAGCGCGTCCCCCGTCTGAGTCGCGAACGAGGCGGCAACCGGGCGAAGCTCGGGCTAGCTTCTCGGCATGGACCGCAACGAAGCGTTCGAACGCGAGGTCCAGAGGCTCGGAGAACGAATCTTCGAGCTCGCGGGGGAGGAGGTTCCCTCGCTCTTCGACCGCCGCTGGTGGAGCGGCAAGGTCCTCGACTGGTCCATGCGGGACGAGGCGTTCAAGGTCGAGCTGTTCCGCTTCGTCGACGTCTTCCCGACGCTTCGCAGCCCCGAAGAGATCGCGCGTCACCTGCGCGAGTACTTCACCCGACCCGAGCAGGACTTCCCCGCGATGTTCCAGTGGGGCCTGCGCGCCGTGTCGCCGCGCTCGATGGTCGCGAAGGCGGCAGCCGCGGCGGCGCGCAAGAACATCGAGGGAATGGCGCGGCGCTTCATCGCCGGTCGCACGCCCGAGGATGCGATCCCGGTGCTGCGCGACCTGTGGGAGAACGGAACCGGCTTCACCATCGACCTGCTAGGCGAGGCGGTGCTCTCCGAGGTGGAGAGCTCGCGCTACCTGCGCCAGTACGAGGCGTTGATCGACACGCTCGCGCCCGAGGCGGTGCGCTGGCCGGAGCGGCCCGCGCTGGAGGCGCCGTCCGACGGACCCGTCCCGAGGGTGAACGTAAGCGTGAAGGTCTCGTCGCTCTACTGGAAGCTCGATCCGACCGACTTCGAGGCGAGCGTCGCCGCGCTGGCCGAGCGGCTGGTGCCGCTGTTCCGGCGCGCTCAGTTCGCCGGCGCCTTCCTGAACCTCGACGTCGAGCAGTACGCCTACAAGGAGATCACCTACGCCGCGTTCCGCCGCAGCCTCGAGGATCCGGACCTGCGCGACTTCCCGCATGCCGGCATCGTGTGCCAGGCCTACCTGAAGGAGGCGCTGACCGACCTCGAGTCGCTGCGAGACTGGGCTGAGCGACGCGGCGCTCCGATCACGGTGCGACTCGTCAAAGGGGCCTACTGGGACTACGAGACGGTGCGCGCCGCACAGGCGGGGCACGCATGCCCGGTCTTCACCGACAAGGCGGCGACCGACGAGAGCTTCGAGCGCTGCGCGCACTTCCTGATGCGGAACCGGGAGTGGCTGCGTCCCGCGCTCGGAAGTCACAACGTGCGCTCGCTCGCGGCGGCGATCGTCTCGGGACGCGAGCTCGACGTCCCCCCGGACGGATTCGAGGTCCAGATGCTCCACGGCATGGCCGAGCCGCTCGCGCGCGCCGTCGCGGAACTCGGCTACCGCGTGCGCGAGTACGTTCCGGTCGGAGAGCTGATCCCCGGGATGGGCTACCTCGTACGCCGGCTGCTCGAGAACACCTCGAACGAGGGCTTCCTGCGCGCGTCGTTCGCGGAGCGGGCCGACCGCAGCTCGCTGCTCGCGGCGCCCCGAGCGGAGCCACGGGCCGAGACCTCCGCGCCGCCGAGCGAGACGCGTGCCGAGGACCCGAGCCCGTTCCGCAACGAGCCGCTGCGAGACTTCACGCGCAGCGATCAGCGCGAGGCGTTCGCTCGCTCGGTGGACGCCGCGGACCGCGACCTCGGATCGAGCGCGAAGCCGATTCCGCTCCTGATCGGCGGGCGGGAGGTGCGTACCGACGAGACCGCGACGTCGGTCGACCCGGCGCGCCCCGACCGCGCGCTGGGGAACATCTGCCAGGCCGGTCTAGAGGAGGCGGAGCGGGCGGTGGAGGAGGCGTCGCGGGCGCTCGCCGACTGGCGTGACGCACCGGCGGCCGAGCGCTCCGCGCTGCTGTTTCGCACTGCGCGGCTGCTCCGCGAGCGGCGCGACGAGCTTGCGGCCCTCGAGGTCTTCGAGGTCGGCAAGACCTGGCGCGAGGCGGACGCGGACGTGTGCGAGGCGATCGACTTCCTCGAGTACTACGGGCGCGAGATGCTGCGCCTCGGCCGGCCGCGACGCACCGTGGACGTGCCGGGAGAGCGAAACGACCTCGTCTACCAGGGGCGCGGCGTCTGCGCGGTGATCGCGCCCTGGAACTTCCCGCTCGCGATTCTCTGCGGCATGACCTCGGCCGCGCTCGCCGCCGGAAACACCGTGGTCATGAAGCCGTCGAGGCCGGCGCCGGTCATCGCCTGGCGGCTGATCGAGTGCCTGCGCGAGGCCGGACTTCCCGCCGGAGTCTGCAACTTCCTGCCGGGCCGCGGCGAGGTCGTCGGCGCGGCGCTGGTGTCGAATCCCCAGGTGTCGGTCATCGCCTTCACGGGATCGCTGGAGATCGGCCTGAACCTGATCGCCGAGGCGGGCCGCACGCACCCGGAGCAGTCCGCGATCAAGCGCGTCATCGTGGAGCTCGGGGGCAAGAACGCGATCATCGTGGACTCGGACGCCGATCTCGACGAGGCGGTCGCGGGCGTGCTGCAGAGCGCGTTCGGATACGCGGGTCAGAAGTGCTCGGCGTGCTCCCGCGCGATCGTGCTCGAGGGCGCATACGACGACTTCCTGCGGCGCCTCACCGACGCGACGCGCAGCCTCCGCCTCGGGCCGCCGCGCGATCCCGCTACCCAGGTCGGGCCGGTCGTCGACGAGCAGCAGCACGGCTCGGTGCGTCGCTGGCAGGAGATCTCCGCCCAGGAGGGCGAGATCGTGATCCAGGGGGACGTCCCGGCCGAGGGCTACTACGTGGGACCCACGATTGTGACCGGGATCCGCCCCGAGCACCGCGTCGCCCAGGAGGAGATCTTCGGACCGATCCTGGCGGTGCTGCGGGCGCGCGACATGGACGAGGCGCTGGAAATCGCCAACGGAACGCGCTTCGCGCTCACGGGAGGC
>CAZLBF010000314.1:0-5919 GCA_964557495.1 uncultured Myxococcales bacterium
CAGGACACATGCAGGGTACCACGCCCTGTAACGGCCTAGAGCTAGGCGGGGTGCACGCGAGCCGCAATGGCACACCAGCGAGCCAGCCGCCGTCGGGACTCGACGAGTGTTTCCTGATCCGTCCAGGGTTCGAAGCGAACCCATGCAGGACCGAGCTCGGGGTCTACAACACCTCCCTCTCGAATTGCCTCGGGGACACGCTGCTCCGGCAGACGAAAGGTGAGATGGGATAGGCCGAATGCGAGCCCGATGATGGTCGAATCGTCGAGGTGGAGGACGACGAACGCATAGTGGACAGAATCCGGGCAGTAGTGCTGAACGCCGGCGACGTCCGCTCCGGAACGGATGAGCTCCTCGGAGACGTCCGAATGGGCGGAGAGATCCCTGCTGCGAAGAAGCCGCAGCAGGTCGGCGTTCGCATCCGTGCAGAATCGACTATCGATCAACCAAGGCGTCATCGCCGCACCCACCACACCACGCCGTCCTGTATATCGATCCCAACGCCGCTGGGCGGGTGCCAGACTCTACCACGCTTCGTCACGGCGCAGCCCGCGTGTCCGAGTCTGCCTCTCGGAAGAAGACGTATCCGCCGAAATCAAGGGATTTGTTCGATTCGTCAAACGGATACACAAGGGTTCTGGTTTTCGCTTCGACCGCGCGGAGAGTGTGAGGTCGATTCTCGAGTTGATATTGATGGGAACTACCGAGCGGCATCGTTCCGCCGAGCTTGATGTGGAGCTCCTGATTGTGCGGATCGTAACGCCAGGACGACGGGTTGTAGAACAAGAAGCCGCCGGAGAACTCGAGCTTCCCGGCCGGGGAAAAGGTAAGCCGCATCTCTTGCGTATGGCTCGGGGGATGACGCCAGACCCCGATGGGAGAGGGCGGCGGGCTCGGGCAACCGCAGGCAAGCACGGCAACGACCGAGGCGCGAACTGCTATGTGCGGTAGGCTCATGATCGCGCTGCCTAAGGGATCGGACGCTCGTCAGCCGCAACGCCTTGTCAGACGCCGGCCCGATCGACGCTTCTAGGCTCGAGGCGCCAGCTGACCGGTTTCCGCAAGATGCTCGATGCGACTGGTGAGCTGTTGCTCTGACATTGCTCGCCAACCTGGAAGGCTGTCATCGAGTATGACACGGTGAGCCGCATCCACCCCCCAGACGATCAGATTGAGGCCCGGGCCCAGGATCCGGTGGTAGTGACCGAGGCGAAATACGACGACACGCTCGCCCTCGTTCACGATCCGGAAGTTGGGAATGACAAGCAGGGCGAGTCCGACCAAGCAGACGAGCACTTGCAGGGTCATGAGCGAGCAAATCGGCTCATCGGCGGCACGGCTTGAGATGCCGGATACCCCAACTGGATACAGCGTCGCGTCTCGATCCGCGCGCCGGTGCGAGCCTACTCCCGCTCCGCGAGCTTCGGGGCGGCGCGAATTGCCCGCAAGTTGAGCTCCGCGGCCGCCGGATCCTGGAACTCCCGGACGGCCGTCTCGAAGGCCTGCGTCGGGAACATCCCGCTCTCCCCGAGCAACAGAGCCAGCGCAGCCGCCGAGGCCGAGAGCCTGCTCCGCTTCCCGCTCGCCGACTCCAGGGGCAACCGACGAACCGTGGCCTGCGTCTCGGGCAGGCTCAGTGAATCGTCCGCATACAGGAGACACGACTCCCGAAGCTGCTCGATCCGGCCGCGACTTCTCTGGAGCCCTTCCTCGGAGAGCACGATGAAGTAGTCCGGAGCATCGATCCCCGTGTAGTCGATCCGCACGGGGCTGACGATGAGCTCCGAGATCGAGTGTCCCGTCTGGACGGTAATCGGGTAGTCGTCCTTCTGCGTCGCATACAGTCCCGCGAACATCGCCGCTTCGGCGAACAGCCTGACGGAGGACCGGATTTTTCTGCCAGCGCTGCCGGCCACGACGATCCCCGTCTGACGAGTCACCGCATGGTCGAACTGCCGGACGACCCGCCGCTCGCTGTCGATCGCCTGCGTCCCGAGCCGGAAGCGGCTCCGATAGCTCTCACTGAACTCCGGCCTCGGCTGGCTGGCCCGCTGGCCGAGGTCGAGTCCCGCGGCCATCGCCAGCAGGTCCCGCTTGCGCAGATCGTTCTGCGGCATGTAGTACGCCGTGCACAGCTCCAGGACGTCCAGCATGGCGAAGCCCGGCTCCCGAATCGCCGCGGCGATCCGTTCCGGAAGGTCCCGGTCGAACGTGGTGGCTCGGTGCACCCACGATCCTCCGGCGGCGGCGACCGTGGCACACAGGTCGAGCGGCACCTCCACGTTCCCGCCGGGTGTCGTGGGCGTTACCCCCTCCGTCGGCGTCGTGACCGAGTGCTGGCCGCCCGTCATGCCGTAGTTGAAGTTGTTGGCCACGATCAGCGTGATGCCCACGTTGCGCCGCGCAGCGCTCAAGAGATGCGCGCCACCAATCCCACAGCCCCCATCCCCCATCAGCACGACCACGGTGAGCTCGGGCCGCGCCAGCTTCATTCCGGTGGCGTAGGTGATGGACCTGCCGTGCAGGCCGTGGAAGGCGCTCGTCGCGAAGTAGCGATCCGCGAGTCCGATGCAGCCGATGTCCGTGACGATCACCACCTTGCTCGGGTCGAGCTGAAGCTGCACGAGGGCCGCGTTCAGGCTCTCGAGCAGGCCCGTGTGCCCGCAGCCCGGGCAGAACGGGAGCGAGCCGACGGCATCGCTCATGTAGGAATCGTACCGGCGCTTGCTCACGCGAGTCCCCCGCGCGTCAGGATCTCCTCCGGTGTGATGAGCTGCGTGTTCATCTTGCAGACACCCCTGACCTCGACGTGGTCTGGCGCCAGGCGCTCGATCTCACGCAGGTACTGACCCAGGTTCATCTCCGGCACGACGACCCGCTGGATCCCCCGCATCGCGGACTGGATCACCCGCTCCGGCACCGGCCACAGCGTCTGCAGAACCAGGGAGGAGACCTTCCGCCCTCGCGCGCGCGCCGCCTCCAGCGCCACCGCCACGGACCGCGACGCGATGCCGTAGCTGATGAAGAGGACCTCCGCGTCCGCCTCGAAGTCCTGCTTCACAAGCGTGATGTCATCGATGGCGCGGTCGATCTTCGCCGCGTAGTGCTCGAGCATCTCCTCGATAATCTGCGGACTGGTCGTCAGCCAGCCCGCCTGGTCGTGCGTCGACGTCGTGTAGCGCACGATCCGATCGGCGCCGAAGTCGGCGATCGCGGGAACCTGCTCCGGCTTCTCGAAGCCATGGGGCAGATACCCATCCTCCTCGGGGGCGGGGCGGCGTCGGTCGACGAGCGGCGGAAGCTGGACGGCGTCGAGGTCCACCGTCTCTCGCGTCATGCTCAGCTCCTTGTTCGCGAGGAGAAACACGGGCGTTCGGTACCTCTCGGCCAGGTTGAAGGCGCGGTAGGTCAGCTCGTACGCCTCGGCGACGGTCGCGGGACTCAGCGCGATGATCGGCAGGCCTCCCGAGGTGGACCAGCGGACGAACTGGATGTCTCCCTCCGCCCCCTTGGTCGCCGACCCGGTGGCCGGGCCCTGTCGCTGCACGTCGACGATGACCAACGGCGTCTCACCCATGATCGCCAGACCGATGTTCTCGCTGTAGAGACTGATGCCGGGTCCGCTCGTCGCGGTGAGCGCCTTGGCCCCCGCCATCGACGCGCCGATGCAGAACCCGATCGCGGCGATCTCGTCCTCGGCCTGCAGGGCGGTCCCCCCTGCCTCGGGCACGAACTGCATCATGTAGTGCAGGATCGTGGAGGCGGGCGTGATGGGGTAGCTCGCGAAGAAATTGCAGCCCGCGCGCAGCGCTCCCCGCGCAATGGCCTCGTTGCCCTCGATGAACACGTGTCCCATGCGGGTGCTCTGCTCCTCCGCGGCCCGGGCTCGCCACGCCGCTTCCGAAGTTAGCCACCGGGAGCGGCGACGGCCGGCCGATCGTCCAGCGGTGATTGCGGCTCACGCTTCGAGACGGTGTTTTCTAGCTGCTAGAGGTCCAGAAAGCTGTTGCCGCTCGAGTGCCCCTCCAGTAGAGTGAGCCTCCCTCACGATGCAGACGGAAGCCACCCCCCCAGATGCTCGCGTGCGGCGACGCGCCGACCGCAAGCAGGAGATCCTTCGCGCGGCGCGCGAGGTGTTCTCCAGGAAGAGCTACGAGAGCGCATCAATGGCGGAGATCGCTGCGCAGGTCGGCGTCGTCGAGGGCGCCATCTACCGGCACTTCCCCTCCAAACGCGACCTGCTCTTCGAGTGCATCCGGAGCTACTACGTTCCCTTGATCGAGCGCGGCCGCGAGGAGCTCGCCGGCATCCGGGGCACGCGCAACCGGCTCCGGTTCGGGATCTGGCGCCAGCTGCGGAGCTTCGCCGAGAACCCGGGCTTCTGCCGGCTGATCATCGAGGAGATTCGCCCGCGGAGCGACTACCACGAATCGGTGGTTCGCGAGCTCAACCGGGACCTCACCTCGATGGTGCTAGAGACCATCCGCGAGGGCATCGCACTCGGCGAACTGCGCGAAGACGTTCAGCCGGCGACGATTCGGGACGTGGTCTTCGGCGGCATCGAGCACCTCGCCTGGAAGGCACTCAGCGGGAGCGCGCCGCTTCAGGTCGACCGACTCGCGGACGAGCTGACGGACCTGATCTGGCGCGGCGCCGAGGTGCGCAGCGCGGACGCGCCGGGCGCCGACGCGACCGTCGCCCGACTCGAAGGCCAGGTTCGACGGCTCGAGATCGCACTGGATTCCCTGCTCGGCGCGAGCCAGATCCACCATCCACGAGAGGAACGATAGGCCGATGCAGCCCCTAGTCTCGAACCTCGACACCCGCTCGGAGGTGTTCCAGAAGAACCGCACCGACATGCTCGAGATGGTCACCGAGATCGACGGGCTACTCGAGGAGGTTGCGCAGGGCGGCGGCGAAGAAGCGATGCAGCGCCTGCGCAAGCGCGGCAAGCTTCCGATTCGCCAGCGCGTCGGTCTGGTTCTGGATCGCGACAGCCCCTTCCTGGAGATCAGCCCGCTGGCGGCCTGGAACTCGAACTACACCGTCGGCTCGGGCTTCATCCTGGGGATCGGCGTGATCTCCGACGTGGAGTGCCTGATCCTGGGCCACGATCCCTCGGTCCGCGCCGGCGCATTCAACGAGTTCAACGCCAAGAAGCTGATGCGCGGGCTCGAGATTGCCCGCGAGAACCGGCTGCCCTACGTGCAGTTCGTGGAGTCCGCCGGGGCCGACCTGCGCGGCAACACCGACGCGGACCCCGAAGCCGCCACGCGCCGCGCAGTCGGTCACTTCGCCGAGTCGGGTCGGCTGTTCTACGAGATCACCGAGCTATCGAAGATGCGGATCCCGACCGTATCGGTGGTGTTCGGGAACTCGACGGCCGGCGGCGCCTATCAGCCCGGCATGAGCGACTACAACATCTTCATCAAGAAGCAGTCCAAGGTCTTCCTCGGCGGCCCCCCGCTGGTCAAGATGGCCACGGGCGAAGACGCCGACGACGAGAGCCTGGGCGGCGCCGAGATGCACACGCAGATCTCGGGCCTCGGCGACTACCTCGCCGAGGACGAGCTGGACGGGATCCGCATGTGTCGCGAGGTCCTGGCTCACCTGAACTGGCGCAAGCACGGGCCCGGTCCGACGCTTCCCGCCGACGAGCCGCGCTACGACCCCGAGGAGCTTCTGGGCCTGGTCTCGCGCGACCTGCGCTCGCCGCTCGACATTCGCGACGTGATCGCGCGCGTGGTCGACGGCTCGCGCTTCGAGGAGTTCAAGCCGCTCTACGGCTCGACCCTGGTCTGCGGCTGGGCCTCGATTCACGGCTATCCCATCGGGATCCTCGGCAACAACGGGGTGCTGCTGTCGGAGTCGTCGGAGAAGGCGGCCCAGTTCATCCAGCTCTGCAACCAGATCGACGTG
>CAZLBF010000315.1:0-5464 GCA_964557495.1 uncultured Myxococcales bacterium
CCCGGAAACACCACGCCAGCGAAGCGCGCCTGGTAGCGAGCCACGCGGCTCGTGTCGCCGTCGAGCGCGCCGTCGACCGCCGCCCGGCACACGATCCCGTAGGAGCAGAGGCCGTGCAGAATCGGCGTGTCGAAGCCGCCCATCTTCGAGAACTCCGGATCAGCGTGCAGCGGGTTCTTGTCGCCCGAGAGCCGGTAGATCAGCGCCTGCTGCGGCAGCGTCGGCGACTCGACCACGAGGTCGGGCTCGCGGTCGGGAGCCTGGTTCCCCGCCTTCGGACCGGACTCGCCGCCGAAGCCGCCCTCGCCCCGCAGGAAGAGCGAGAAGCGGTTCACGAACAGCGTCTCGCCCGACTCGTCCTTCGAGGTCATCTCGAGGATCACGAGCGCCGCCTTTCCCTTGTCGTACAGACCCGCCACCTTGCCCTGCGACGTGACCGTGCCCTCGACCGGGATCGCCTTGTGGATCTCGAGGTCCTGCTCGCCGTGCAGGAGCATCGCGAAGTTGAACTCGAGGCCGGGAACGTTCCCGATGCCTCCCATGCTGCCGAAGGCCGGGATGACCCCGAAGCTGGGCAGCACCTTCAGATGCTTCTCGTAGGTGTACTCGAGCTCGCCCGGATCGAGCGGCAGACTTCCCGCTCCGAGGCCCAGGTGGTACAGGATCACGCGGTCCCGGTCCCAGGAGAAGCTCCCTCCCGAGATCTCGGCGCCGAGCGCCTTGGCTGGATCGATCGGCATCTCGTCCTCCTATAGGTTCTTCAGCACCTCGATGAGCGCCTGCGTCCCGTTCACGGTGCGACGCTCCCGTCAGTCGATCAGGCCGGCGCGGCGCGCGGCGGCGAGCGTGTCCACGGCGTCGACCCTGCGGAGCACGTCGCGCAGCTCGTCCGCGAAGGCGCGCCGCTCCCGGTCGAGCTCGGCGTCGCCCGGCTCGGTCAGACCGCGGTTCCCGGCCAGCTTGAGGGCCGTCTGGAACAGCACGCGCGACACCGACTCCGCTCTGCCGATGCGCCGCTGCAGCCGATACTGGCGCGCCAGCGCCAGGCACCGCTTGAGGAACGCCGACTCGTCCAGCTCCGCCTCCGGGTCGAGGCCCTCGAGCGAGTCGCCGACCACCTGGTAGGCCTCGAGGAACGGCCGCAGCACCCGGTGCGCGTTGAACGGCTTGAATCTCCTCAGCAGCCGATCCACATCCCCTCCGCCCCGAGCGAGCCTCTCCCGCCAGGCCGGATCGTGCAGCGCCAGCTCCTCCTGGACCTCGGTGCGGAAGGCGTCGCGATCCGGGAAGAAGAACTCGAACTTGAGCAGATCGCGCAGCCGGTACGCCTCGTCCCAGAAGACCTGCTCGGGGTCCGGGCGCTCGGCGGGCGCGTCGATTTCGAACGCCTCGCCCTCGGTCACCTTCAGCAGCGCCAGCTCGGCGATCGCGCCGTTCATGAAGAAGTGGATGACCGCGTTGCGGTAGTAGGCGGCGGCCAGGTGCTGACCCGTGCCGATCGCGTAGACCGCCTCGGGGCCCTCGTCGAAGCAGGTGACGACGTCGTTCTCGCACAGCGCGTCGAGCACCCGCTGGATGCCCTCGCGCGTGTCTAGCTCGATCTCCTCGGTGACCGGAAGCTTGCGACGGCGCACGTACGTCACCAGGTTCGCGAGCGCTCGCTCGATCTCGTCGAGCGTGAGAGCCTTGTCGCCCGAGCCGAGCAGCGCCTGCGTGAGCATGCTCGTCGGCGTGAGCGGCGTGACGCGGTTGATGCGGACCGACACCTCGAAGGCGAGCTTCTGGAGCTCCAGATCCAGCTCGTCGGGGTCGGGCTCCGCGTTGGGATCGGGCGCACCGACCTGGGAGCGGACCGAGAGCGGCTCGCCGAAGCGGATGTGGATCGCGCCGTAGCGCCGGCGCAGCGAGCGCACGAAGCGTATGAACCAGGCGAAGCTCTCCCGCTCCTTGGCGCCGCCCCGCTGCTCCGCGGCGTAGCTGCCGACGTCGGTGATCTGGTCGTAGGCGACCGTGACCGGGATCAGGAACACGTCCTCGCACTTGCCGCGCCGGTAGGCGTCGAGCACGTAGGCGAGCAGTCCGAAGCGCGGCGGCAGCAGCTTTCCGGAGCGCGAGCGTCCACCCTCGAGGTACCACTCGAGCGGAAAGCGCTTCTCGACCAGGTAGTCGAGATACTGGCGCAGGACGAACTTGTAGGTCTCGTTGTCCTTGAAGCTGCGGCGAATGAAGAAGACGCCGCTGCGTCGGATCAGCGGTCCCACGGGAAAGAAGTTCATGTTGATGCCCCCGGCCGTGTGGTTCGGCGGATGGCCGGTCTCGTAGAGCGCGTACTTGAGGACCAGGTGGTCGAGGTTCGACTTGTGCGACGGCAGGAACACCACGGCGTGCCGCTGCGTGAGGCCGTGGATCTGCTCGAGCTGACTCCGGTCGTAGCGGAGCACCTCGCTGTATCCCTGCGAGTAGATCAGCCGAATGATGCGCGCGACCAGGTCGATCACGTAGGTGCTGTGCGTCGCGGCGATCTCGCGCAGGTAGCGCCGCGCGTCCTTGTGCACGCGCTTCTCTCTGCGGCCGAGCTGCGCCGCGAGCCGTGCCACGCCGCCGGCGAAGGTGGGGCGTAACACGATCTCCTCGGCGACGAAGCGCGGCACCTTGTAGCGGGCGCCGCGCACGCGGCGCTCGGCCCGCTCGAGCGCCAGGGCCGCTTGTCGGGCGACGAACTCCGCGAGGCCCATGGTCGCGTCGATACCGGCGGATCCGCGCCAGCGCTGGCGAAGCTCCGAGAGCCGCGCCGGCTCGGCCGCGATCACCCAGCAGCGCTCCGGATGACGCCGGAAGACCCAGTACTGGCGCAGCCGGCCCGGATCCCGCGGGTCACGCAGTCCCAAGAGGTCGCGGAAGCGCACCGAGCGCTGGCCGTCCAGCACCGGCGCGCGCCACGCGATGCGCAGCGGGGCCAGCACCGGATCGTCCCCCTCCGCGAGATGCGGCTCGAGGCGCGGGTCGAGGCGCCCGGCGCGGCGCGCGCGCGAGGCCGGAATCCGGACCTGGTCGACGGGACTGGTCGAGCCGGCGGGGCGGCAGCGCTCGATCCACTGCTCGAGCAGGCGTCGCTCCAGGCCACTCGACGCGTCGAGCAGGAAGATCACACGCTCGCCGCTCCGAGCCGGCCACGAGCCCGGCGCAGGCCGAAGGGAATCGGAGGGGGGCATCAAGCCAATTATAGATGGGCGAGCGGCGAGAGTGAGCCGTCGCGACGCCCTTCTGGCCCCGCGGGGTTCCTGGCTGAGGCCGGATCCCGGCTGCGTGTCAGCCGATCTCGGCCTTCCCGGTCAGCTCGCCGATCGCGCGGGTGATGCGCGGCCAGGTCTCGGGAGGCATGTCGTGCCCCATGCCTTCGATCAGCAGAAGCTCCGCCCCGGGGATGGCCTCGCAGGTGTCCTTGCCGCCTTCGACCGGAACCAGCGGATCGGCGTCGCCGTGAATCACCAGCGCCGGAACCCGCAGCGACCCCAACGCCTCGACCCGACTCTCTCCCGCCATGATGGCCGCCATCTGGCGGGCCACGCCGATCGGGTAGAACGCGCGGTCGTAGAGGCGCGTCGAGCGCTCACGAATGCGCGCCTCGTCGAACGGAAAGCCGGGGCTTCCGATCACGCGGCTGACCGCGACACCGCGCTCGATGGCCGCCGCACGCTCGGTCGGGGGCGGCTCGAGCAGCACGGCCATCGCCTCCGGTGTCGCCGGAGGCAGGTTCGGGTTGCCCGTCGTGGACATGATCGAGGTCAGGCTACGGACGCGCGCAGGATGCCGGACCGCGAGCGTCTGGGCGATCATCCCCCCCATCGAAGCCCCCGCCACGTGGGCCCGCTCGATCTCGAGTGCGTCGAGCAGACCCGCCGCATCGTCCGCCATGTCCTCGAGCGTGTAGGGCACCTCGAGCGTCTCCCCGGCGAGCCGCGCCTGCATCAGCTTCAGCGGGCTCGGCGCCGGGGCGTGATCGAGCTTCGTCGACAGCCCGACGTCGCGGTTGTCGAAGCGGATGACCCGGTGTCCGCACGCGGCGAGCTGGCTGCAGAACTCGTCGTCCCACAGGATCATCTGGGCACCGAGGCCCATGATCAGGAGCAGCGGGCGGTCCGACTCGCTGCCGAACAGGTCGTACTCGATCTCGATTCCGTTTGCGTCTGTGCGTGGCATGGCGCGCAGGATCTCCGGAACACCCCCCTTGGGTCAAGTGCAGGCAGCCCGGCTCCGCCGGCCGATGACCGGCGAGACCCGCTAGACTCCGGGCTGCTTTCAAGGATGAAGGGGGGATCCGTCATGCTGCGTGCCGTTCTCGTCGCAGGTCTCGCCGTGGCTTTCGCGCTGCCGGCTCGCGCCGCGGGGCCCTCGCTCGCGAGCGAGGACGAGCAGATCGCCTACGTGATGGGGGTGCTGGGCGCTCACCGCATGAACCTGGTCACCCTGGGGCTCAACGATTCGGAGCTCGAGGCGATGGCGCAGGGACTCATGGATGCGGGGGCCAACCGGAGTCTGGCGGTGTCGCTCGAAGATCTCGTCCCCAAGGTGCGCGGCTTCCAGGAGCGACGCAGCGCGGCGGTGAACCGAGCCGAGCTCGAGGCGTCGGGTGCCTTCCTCGAGAAGCAGGCCAGGCAGGAGGGCATGCTCAAGACGTCGTCGGGCCTGCTGTATCGGGACAGCGTCGTGGGGACGGGCCCGAGTCCGGCTGCCGCCAACACCGTTCGCGTGCACTACACCGGAACGCTCCGCGATGGGCGGACCTTCGACAGCTCGGTCGCGCGCGGCGCTCCGGTGGAGTTCAAGCTGGAGGGCGTGATCCAGTGCTGGTCGGAGGGGCTCCAGACCATGAAGGTCGGGGGCAAGCGGGAGCTCGTCTGTCCGGCGGACCTGGCCTACGGAGCGCGCGGAGCCCCGCCCATGATCAAGCCGGGAGCGACGCTGGTGTTCCAGGTCGAGCTGCTCGGGATCGTCGAGTAGCCGGGCGAGTTGACACGTTGCCGGGGCGCGAGCTACCCCGGAACGCGATGCGATTCAGCCACCGAAGCGAGCTGCTCGAGCCCTTCCTCGCTATGGAGGTCATGGAGCGGGCCTTCGCGATGGAGCGCGAGGGAACGCGAGTGATCCACCTCGAGATCGGAGAGCCGGACTTCCCGCCGCCGCCCGAGGTGATCGAAGCCTGCCAGCGCGCCCTGGCCGAGGGCCAGACACACTACAGCGACAGCCTCGGCCTGGTCGAGCTGCGCGAGGCCATCGCGGAGGATCACGAGCGGCGCCACGGGACGCGCGTCGACCCTCAGCGCGTTCTCGTCACCAACGGAACCTCGCCCGCGATGCTGCTGGTCTTCGCGCTCCTGGTCGAGGAGGGGGACGAGGTGATCATCGGCGCGCCCCACTACCCCTGCTATCCGAACTTCATCCGCGCGTGCGGCGGCACGCCGGT
>CAZLBF010000316.1:0-3870 GCA_964557495.1 uncultured Myxococcales bacterium
CTCGAAATCTGAGTTCCACCTCATTAGTCGGCCCGGTCGCTGGCGTTTTGCGCTCTGCTCCTGATCGTGATTCAGGATCAGGGACGGAGAAGCAGCCTATCGGCAACAGGAAAAGGTGGCAACTGGGGAAAGCGCCGAGATCTGTCGCTGAAGGCGCGTTCAGGGAGCCGGGTGCTCGAGCCTCCGCCCAGAGGCGGCTCGGCCAGGCTCAGCTCGCGACGCGGGGCAGCAGCTCGTCGACCACGCGGCGGAACTGCCCCTCCTGGTCCCACGAGGTGAGGCGGAGGGGGATGCCGTTCGCGCCGGCCTCGATCAATGCGCGCAGTCGATCTGCACACTCCTCGACGGGACCAGCCGCCACCCACAGCGCGTCGAGCGAGCGCTCCGGGAAGCTGGTCATGTAGTACGTGTCGAGGAACTTCTTCGACTCCTCGAGCGCCTTCGCCTTGCTCTCGTTGACGTTCACGTTGTAGTACATGTAGCGGGGAAACGGCTCGGGATCGCGATCGTGCTCCCTGAGCGTCTGCGCGAGGCTCGTCCACGCGTCGCGCAGCATGTCGGGGCTCATGAACGTCGTCATCCAGCCGTCGGCGAGGCGCGCGATCCGCCGCCGAACCTTCTCGAGCGTCTTGGGGCCCGAGCCCGCCGTGTGGGGATTCGCGGCAATCCAGATCGGGGGCGCCTCTGCCGGCTTCGGCGCGACGGTCACGTTCTCGAACTCGTAGTACTCGCCCTTGAACGTCACCTCGTCTTCGGTGAGGAGCTTGCGGACGATCTCGATGCCCTCCTCCATGCGAGCGTGCCGCGACTTGAGCGGTACGTTCATGGCCCTCCACTCGTCGACGATGTCACCCCCGCCCGCCTGATCGCCCTTGCAGACGCAGAGAATCGTCCGTCCCTCGGCAATCAGGTCGAGGCTCGCCCACTGGTAGGCCAGCAGCACGGGATGGCGGAGTGGAAAGCTCGCCAGGCAGCCCGGCCCGATCCGCACACGCTGCGTGCGCGCCGCGATCGCGGCCAGCAACGTGATCGCCTCCATCCGCGGCTTGGCCAGGATGCTGTCACCCACCCAGATCGAGTCGAAGCAGCCCGCCTGCTCCGCGCGCTCGGACAGGTCGAGAATCTCGGCGGCCGTCGTCACGCCGAAGGTCACCCCCCGATTCGGCAGCGTCAGGCCGAAGGACACGGGCTTGGCTCCCATCTCTCCAATCTCCTCGTGCTCGAGGCGCGGTCGGAGCGCGGCAGGCATGCGCTGGACCGTGCGCGAGTCCATACGCAGCCCGCTCCCCGCAGGCCGCGCCTCAGTCGCATACTAGTCCAAGAGGGTATGATTCGGATCGAGACCTGATGGAGGCGCGCGTGTTCCACACTGCGCTCTGCGACCTGCTCGGCATCCGCCACCCGATCCTGCAGGGAGCCATGCAGGGGGCTGGCGGGCCGCGCCTCGTTGCGGCGGTGAGCGAAGCGGGCGGGCTCGGCGTCCTGCCCACCTTCGGGGGAACGGAGGAGCAGCTGCGCCGCGACATCGCGGAGACGCGGCGCCTCACCGACTTCCGCTTCGGGGTGAACATCACTCCGATGGGCCCGGCCTTCACGGAGTCGCGAGCGAAGATCGCGATCGAGCTAGGGATCCCGATCGTGACGACCGGCCGCGGCGACCCGGGGACCCCGATCGTGCAGATGCTCAAGGCGGCCGGGGTTCTGGTCCTTCCCGTGGTTCCGAGCGTCGGGCATGCGCTCCGCGTGGAGGAGGAGGGGGCCGACGCGATCATCGCCTCCGGGAGCGAGGCGGGCGGCCACGTGGGCACTGTGGCGACCCTGCCGCTCTTGCCCCAGGTCGTCGACGCGGTGAACGTGCCGGTGGTGGCCGCGGGCGGTTTCGCCGACGGGCGCGGCTTTCTGGCGGCGCTGGCTCTCGGGGCCAGTGGCATCCAGCTCGGCACGCGACTGATTGCGACGCCCGAGAGCGAGGCCTCGCCGGCCTACAAGCAGCGACTGCTCGAAGCGAGCGACACGGAGACGCTGGTCACGGAGCTGCTCACGGGCAAGCCGGTGCGGGCGCTCGCGACCCCCGCCCTGCGCGACTACGAGAAGCTGCGCCTGCGCGGCGCGGATCCCGCCGAGCTGGGCGAGGCGCGGCGGCACTTCCGCCAGGCGGTCCGCTCCGGCAGGCGGGAGGAGTACCCGGCGGCGGCCGGGCAGATCAGCGGGATGGTGCGCGACGTGCGCCCGGCGCGAGACATCATCGAAGACATCCTGAAAGACGCTGTGCAGCTCGCCGAGCGGCTCGGTGCACTCGCTCGAGCGGATCGGGAGGGCGGCATGCAGGAGCCAGACGGGGGAGCGAGCTGATGGCGGCGGAATCCGGCCGCGACGACACCGTGCGTCTCCAGGATCTGGCCTACGCGCACCGACAGTCCGCCGTGCTCCTCTCCGCGCTCGAGCTGGGGCTGTTCACGCAGATCTCGCGCGGAGTGCACAGCCTCTCCGCGCTCGCCGAGACCCTCGACATCACCGAGACCAACGCGGAGCGGCTTCTCACCGCCTGCGCCGCTCTCGGCCTGGTCGTGCGCGAGGAGGGCGGGTTCACCAACGCTGCGGACGTGGATCGCTTCCTGGTCGAGGGCCGCAAGGGGTACGCGGGGCCCTGGCTCCTCGCCGCTCGCGCCGAGCGCGAGCGCTGGGGCGGGCTGTGCGAGGCGCTGCGCCGCAAGGATCCGCCGCGTGTCCTGGGCATGTACGAGAGCTTCAGCGTCGAGCAGGCGCGGGCCCTTCACGAGGCGACCTACAGCGTCGGGATGGGGGCTGGACGCCGCTTCGTGAGGCAGTGTGATCTCTCGGGCCGGCGCCAGATACTCGACCTGGGCGGCGGCTCCGGCTGCTACAGCATCTGCGCGGCCAATCTCTACCCGGAGCTTCGCGCCATCGTCTTCGATCTGCCGAGCGTGGCCGCCGTCACCGAGGAGTTCATCGCGAAGCACGGCCTCAGCGACCGGATCGTCGCTGTGGGTGGAGATTTCATCAGCGACGCGCTGCCCCGGGGAGCCGACGTCGCAATCATGGCGAGCAATCTTCCGCAGTACGCGCCCGAGCTGATCCGCCGCGTCGTCGCCAAGGCTCACGACGCACTGGTCTCCGGCGGCGAGATGCACCTGATCGGCGAGACGCTGCGCCCCGAGAAGGATGGCCCGCTCGGTCCCGCACTATGGGGCCTTGCCGAGGCGCTGGGTAACAGCACCGGAGTGGCGCACTCCGAGAGCGAGGTCGTAGAATATCTCGAGGCTGCGGGGTTCGTGGACGTGTCGGTGAACGAGTTCGTGCCCGGCTCGCTTACGCGCGTGACCGGGTACAAGGAGGCCGAGTGATGGAGCCGATTCGCTACGTCGACCGACTCAACGACTTCTACCGGAGCCAGGGCTTTCCGCCGTACCGGTGGGTGGTGAACGAGGAGGCCCCGCTCGCGCCCCTCCGCAAGCCTCTGGCGCAGTGCCGCGTGTCGATGCTCACCTCGGGCGGGGTGTCGCGCCGCGCAGACCCGCCCTGGGATCCGCAGGCGCGCAACGATCTGCGGCTGGACGAGGTCGCGTGCGACGCTCCCTCGGACGACTTCCAGATCCACGACGCCTACTACGACCACCGCGACGCCGACCGGGACCTGAACTGCGTGTTTCCGATCGACCGCCTGCGCGAGCTTGCCGCCGAGGGCGCGATCCAGGAGGTCGCCGACCGACTCTGGAGCGGCTTCATGGGGCGAATCTACAAGCGGCGCGCCGTGATCGAGGAGGCGGCCCCCGCGCTCGCGAAGGAGCTCGAGAAGGACCGCGTCGACCTCTTCGTATTGGTTCCCGCCTGACCGCTCGACCACCAGAC
>CAZLBF010000317.1:0-6806 GCA_964557495.1 uncultured Myxococcales bacterium
CGACGCCGAGGATCCGAACTTCCACCTCTCCGTCGAGGATCCGAACACAGCTGGAGGCGTCGACCGGCTCGATCCGGATCAGACCCTCGACGCGCACCCGGTCAGCCAGCAGAAGTGGCGTCATCTGCCAGCGCACGTCCATCCGGCGCTTGCTCCGCCACTGCTCCTCGACGTAGCCGACCTCTCCGCGCCCACCGACGCGTCGCAGCGCCACATGGAACGCCGCAGGAATGCGCGGGATTACGCGGATCCTGCGGTAGATGGCCGCCTCGTTCTCCGTGCGCTCCAGCTCGTGGTACTCGGCGAGCCCGATGGCCTTCCCGAGATGCGCCTCGAAGGCGGGCGTGTGGAGCACGGCCCAGAGACCTTCGGCGCTGCGCGCGATCCGGTGTTCGCAGTAGAGCTTCGTCAATGCGTCGATCGTCTCTGCTCCCACGGCTTGTGGCCCCCCGGTAGCCGCGGATAGAGCAGCATGGCGGCCAAGGCGTACGGAGTCCAGTCCCGGCGGTCTATAATCCGGCTCGGACACGACCGGGAGGCAGAGCTTGAGAGCCGCGCGACTGCACGAGATCGGAAAGCCGCTGACGATCGACGAGGTGCCCGTTCCCGAGGTGTCGGGCGACGAGGTGCTGGTGCGGGTCGCCGGTGCGGGGGTGTGCCACACCGACGTCCACATCCGGAGTGGCGAGTTCCCGATCCCACCCGATGCGGAGTGGCCGATCACGCTCGGTCACGAGAATGCCGGCTTCGTCGAGGCCGTCGGCCCCGAGGTGACCGGGCTCGCAGAGGGTGACGCGGTCATCGTCTGGGGCGCGTGCGGCTGCGGACGCTGCCGGCACTGTCGAGCGGGGCACGAGCCGATCTGCGACATCTCGCTCTGGGTCGCCGGGGGAGGCTACGCCGACTATCTGCACCTTCCCGCGAGTCGCCATGCCGTCAAGCTCGGTGCGCTCGACCCGATCGAGGCCGCGCCGCTCGCCGATGCGGGGCTCACACCCTACCGCGCGATCAAGCGCGCCCTGCCCCACCTCTACCCCGGCAGCGCCGCGATCCTGATCGGCATCGGGGGACTGGGGCACCTGGCGGTCCAGATCCTGCGCGCGCTCAGTCCCGCGACCGAGATCCTCGCGGTCGACACCAGCGAGGCAAGGCTGAGCCTGGCGCTCGAGCTGGGTGCGGATCACGCGATCGACGCGCGCGGTGACGCCATCGCGGAGATTGCGCGACTCACGGGTGGCGAGGGAGCCAACGTCGTGATCGACCTCGTGGGCATCGATGCAACGCTGCGCACGGCTACGGCATCGGTGGCGCGAAGGGGGATCCTGATCCAGGTCGGCATCGGTGGTGGAACGGTTCCGCTCAGCTTCTTCGCGACGCGCCCGGAGGCGCTGATCACGAACAGCTTCTGGGGCGCGCCCGACGAGCTCGAAGAGCTGGTCGCGCTGGCTGCCCGGGGAAGTGTGCGCACGAGAGTGACGCGCCACGCACTGACCGAGGTGAACGACATCCTCGATCGGCTTGAGCGCGGAGAGATCTCCGGAAGGGCCGTGCTGGTTCCGTGAGCTCGCCCGAGCTCGCCGACTTCGAGTTCAGCGTCGACGAAGCTGCCGCGCTCTCGGCCCAGGCGCGCCGGGGCATCTTCGAGCTCTTCGACGAGAGCTACCGTCGGGCCAACCACGCCTTTCTCGAGAGGTCGCTCGGCACCCTGCGCTGGGTCGCGACGGCGGAGCACGAGGGAGCACCCGCCGGCTTCGCGCTCGCCGACGTACGCGTGATGGACCTGCCCCGACTCGGTCCCCAGGTGGTGTACCTGGCCGGCATCTGCTGCATCGCTCCGCAGCATCGCCGGCAGGGTCTCTTCGGGAAGCTCGAGCTCTACGCCATGAAGGCGGCGGACGTCCCGGACATGCCGCGCCGGCTGCTCTGCGGCCGCATGGCCCATCCCGCGGCCATGCGCACGATCGGCCGTCTACCGACGTCGGTGCCCAGGCGGGGTCAGCGGCCCACCACCTGGCAGCGCGAGATCGGTGCGATCGTCGCGAAGGCCTACGGCGTCCACGACTTCGACCCGGAGACCTTCGTGTGTATCGGCGCGGGCGAGCCGATCGGCTACCCGCGCATCGAGATGAAGGTCGAGCCGCACGAGTGGGAGGTCTTTGCCCGGGTCGATCGCGACCGCGGAGACGCGTTGCTCGGCATCGCCTGGGCCCCGGACGCTCCGAAGGGCTGGTAGTCAGAGCGAGGTCGAGACCGCCCTCGGCTCGAGCGCGCCGCGCGCGTTCAGACGACTCCTTCGCGCCGAAGCTCGTCGATCTCGGCCTCGCTCAGGCCGAGCGAGGAGAGGACTTCGTCGGTGTGTGCGCCCAGCTTGGGAGCCGGCACGATCTCGAGCTTCTCCGAGCGGCTCAGCTTGATGGGACAGCCGGGAAACTTGATCCGCCCGCGTTCGGGGTGATCCATCTCGACGATCATCTCGCGCGCGACCAGGTGCTCGTTGGAGAAGATGTCGGCGGAGTCCATGACCGCTCCGCATGGCACTCCCGCCTCGCTCATGAGGCGCATCACCTCCATCTTGTCGCGCTGCGAGGTCCAGGCTGAGATGATCTCGCAGACCTCCTCGCAGCGCTCGTTGCGCGGCATCTGCTCCTCGAAGCGCTCGTCACCGACGAGGTCCTCGCGGCCCACCACCCGCAGAATGGCGTGCCACATCCGCTGCGTGGAGCACATGATGTAGGCGAAGTCGTTCGGCCCGCCCCCTCTACACGGGTACAGGTCGCTCGGCGACATGAACGGAACCCGGTTTCCGTAGCGCTGCGCGGCCATGCCCCCCGTGAGGTAGTGCGCGAGGAACCCGGTGCGGCCGAAGCTCACCATCGCGTCCTGCATCGAGACCTCTACGTGCTGGCCCTCGCCCGTCCGCTGCCTCTCGATGTAGGCCGCCAGAATCGCGGCGACCAGGTGAACGCCCGTGCCCGAGTCGCCGAACGTCACGCCCGGCTTGAGCGGGGGAGTCTCGTCGGTCCCGTTCACCGCCATCACCCCGCCGCTGGCCTGGGCAATCATGTCGAAGCTCTTGTAGTCGCGATACGGGCCCCAGGTGCCATAGCCCTTGACCGACGCGTAGATGACGTCCGGCTTGATCTGCTTCAGCTGCTCGTACTCCAGGTCCAGCTGCTCGAGCACTCCCAGGGCGAAGTTCTCCACCACGATGTCGGACTGCCGCACCAGGCGCTCGAAGATCTCGCGCCCCTTGGCCGCCTTGAGGTCCAGCGTGATCGCCCGCTTGTTCGAGTTGAAGAGCAGGAAGTAGTAGCCCTCGGTATCCGGAGAGTCGCGAACCATCGAGCGGCCCGGCTCGCCCGCCGGCGGCTCCACCTTGAGCACGTCCGCCCCCATCCAGGCGAGCAGCTGTGTGCAGGAGGTGCCCGCCTCGAACTGGGTCAGATCGAGGATCTTGATTCCGTCCAGAGCGCCCATGCGTGACCTCCCGTCTCGAGGAGAAGCAGTATAGTCCGGCGCCTCCCCGGGCGTTGCGCGGCCGCGCCGCCCCGCTTCGTCAAAATGCCCCTCGGGATGTATCATCCGGGGGTCGGAACGGAAGGGAGGAGCCGGTCATGTACACCACGGAGCAGCTCACTCAGCTCGCGAAGGACTTCGTCACGGCCCAGGGCGCCGTCGCCGTGGGCATCTCGACCCCGGAGACGCTGGCCGGCGGCCCCCCGTCGACCGACCTGGACTACGTGCTTCCCGGGGCGAGGTCGGCGGTGACCTTCGCCGTCCCGATGGACCAGGACAAGATCGAGAGCTACCTCCGCAAGGAGGACCACGAAGCCCACCAGGCCGACGACTTCCAGACCAACTTCTACGTGACCGGTCTGGCCCACGGCCTCGCCGGCTATCTGGACCAGCTGGGGCACCCCGCATACGGCGTGCACGCGAACGCGGTCTACCGCAAGGACACGGCCGGCGGCGTGCGCGACCTGATGCCCGACCTCTCGCACCGCTACCTGGCCGTGCGCTCCGGGGTCGGCTGGTTCGGACTCTCGGGGAACGTCATCACCCGGGAGCACGGCGCGGCCGTCGTGCTGGGCACCACGGTCACCACGGCCCAGCTCGAGCCCACGGAGCCGCTGCCTCCCGATGAGAAGTACTGCGACGAGTGCCAGCTCTGCATGTCGTCCTGCACCTCGGGACTCATGGACCGGAAGGAGCGGACGACGGTGACGATCGGCGACATGGAGTTCAGCTACTCCAAGCGCCGCACCTATCGCCGCTGCGAGCTGGTGTGCGGCGGCTTCACGGGGCTCGCCAAGAACGGGAAGTGGTCCACCTGGTCTCCGGCTCGGTTCCCGGTGCCGGCCGACGACGAGGAGTTCGAGCAGGCCCTGCCCGAAGCCGCCCGCGCCTGGATGGAGCGCCCCACGATCAGCGGCGGCGCCCACCACCCGCAGATGATCGGGGCGCGCATGCTCAACGTCACCTGCGGCAACTGCCAGCTGCTGTGTCACCCCGACCGCGAGGAGCGCAAGCGCCGCTACAGGATGCTGCGGACGAGCGGCGTCGTGATCCAGCACCCCGACGGCACCCTCGAGGCGGTGTCACCCGAGATCGCCCGCAAGCACCTGGCAGAAATGCCCCCGAAGCAGAGGCGCCTCTACAAGCGAGTCTGAGCGCCGCTTGTTCTACGCCTGGAAGTGGGTCTGTGTTCTCGCGATCCTGGGAGCATGCGCCTCGTCTCCCGAGGCCGAGCTTCACCGGCTCCGCGATCGCGCTGTCGCTGCGTACGAACGCGACGAGTTCGAGGAAGCGGCCGCCGCGGTGCAGCAGATCGACGGCATCCAAGGGGCGCAATTGGCGGATACCGAAATGGCGTCGCTTTACGCGATACAGGCGCGGGCCTACTGGGAGCTCGGCCGCGACCCAGAGGCGGAGGTCGCGCTCGAGAAGAGCATCGCGCTGTACGAGCGTTCCTCGGGACGAGACGACCTGGCCATCGCACCGAGCCTCCGGCTTTCTGCGGCGCTCCTGCGCGAGTGGCGGAGATACGACGAGGCCATCGCCACCCTGCAGAGATACATCCGAATCCGCCACGAGCACTTCGGGGAGAACGACCCCGAGGCAGGCGTCGCCTTCTTCGACCTAGCGGGGATGTACAGCAGCCTCGACGACCGACCGAACGCCGAATCCGCGTACGCGAGGTCCATCGCGGTCTTGGAGCAGGCGGGCCCCGAGTACCAGGAGCAGCTGATCCGCGCCATGGTCACCTACGCGCAGTACATCCGGAACACGGAGAAGTCGGACGAGATTCTGGACCTGATGCAGCGCCTCCACGAGATCTCCCCGGGCGCGTGGAGGGACATCCACTGACTCCCCGTAGTCGCTTCAGATCACGGGACAATCGGCTCGCCGCGCTCGGCCCGCTCGGCGATCTCACGCACGGTGCGGCGGATTCCAGCTGCGCGATATGGCATTCGCCCGTGAAGCGGCTCCCGCCTCATGCGCCAGTACGCCGACCAGCGCACGTCGGGGGACTGCTTGTCGAAGATGATCGCCCAGGGGTGCTCCAGCGTGATGCGCTCCCAGTAGTCGAGCGCTCCCGAGACGTCGAACCCGCTGCGTGCCGCGATGTACAGGCCGAGTCGATCTGCTTCCGGCTCCGCGTCGCTGTAGCTCTCCCTCCAACCGCCGATCACGTTGTGGGCGATCTCGTGGCTGATGGCGATTGCGAGCTCGTCGTCCGAGCTCACGAACCTCACCAAGCCGGTCGAGACGCGCAGATCCTCACGGTTGTACGCCTGCCAGGTGGTGAGCGCGTCGGTCAACACGAGCTCTACCCGGTGATGGCAGGCCGGGACGACGGGCAGCTCGGGGTGTAGGGTCGACTCCTCGCGCTGCAGCCGCAGCTCCAGAGGTCCCCTCCGCGATGCGCGGAGCGCCTCGCCGATCTTCTCCGTCTTCTGAATGGCGCGACCGTTGATGGCAAGCAGCAGGTCTCCTCTTCTCACGCCAGCTCGCGCCGCCGGCGAGCCATCGAGCACGTGGAGCACCTGGATCTGGTCCTCGAGTCCCCAGAACTCACGGCCAACCTCACCGATGTCCGTGCGCCGCGCCGCCGAGAGACCCAGAACGGGTGCAACCTCGTCGCCGCATAGCTCCACTGCAGCGACTCGGATCTGGTAGCTCACGCTCAGCACGCGGACCTCCCGCTCCAGGAGCAGATCCATTGCCTCTGCAGCGTAGGCGAGCCTCGTCTCCTCTACTCGCTCGGGTGCTGGCTCCGGGCGATCGAGACGAGTCTCGCAGCCAGCAGCGACGATCAAGAGCGACAGCAGCAACAACGGTAGGAGCGGCCTCACCTCGGCCCCGCCGGCACCAGCGCCTCGCCTCGTTCGAGCTTCCCCTGGATCTCGTCTACGGCGGCTTCGAGAGCCATGGCCCGCTCATAAGAGGGCGGATGAGACCAGAGACTGCTGGCCTCCTCCGCTCCCAGGTAGTAGGGGGACTCGAGCCCGATTCGCCGCAAAAAGTCGATCGCGTTTGAGACGTCGTAGCCCGCGCGGGCCGCGAAGTAGAGGCCCAGGTAGTCGGCGTCGGCCTCCTCATCCTGCCCTAGCGAGGTGCTGACCTTTACGTCATGTGCCAGCTCGTGCCCGATGACGAGGGCGAGCTCGTCGTCGGTCCTCGCAAACCGGAGCATCCCGGTCAGGACGACGAGCAGCTTTCCCCCGAACGCATTGATCGAATCGTCGAACCAGAGACGAGCCGGATGGAGGCAACCCCGCCATGCCTCGACCGGGATCTCCATC
>CAZLBF010000318.1:0-6643 GCA_964557495.1 uncultured Myxococcales bacterium
ACCTCGCCCGCCCAGGCTCCGGCCGCGTTCACGACGCGCGGAGCTCGGATCTCCCCCGCCGAAGTCGCGATCCCGGCGCACACACCCCGCTCGACGAGGACCCCGCTGACCTCGACGCCGTGTCGGATCTCGACACCCCGCGACCGCGCACCGCGCAGGTAGCTCGAGAGCAGCTCGTGGACGTCGATGCGCGCCGACTCTCGCAGCAGCAGGGCGCCGTCGAACTCGTCGGCGTTGAGGACCTCGACCCGCTCGCGCGCTTGCGCCGCGGAGAGCAGGTCGATGGCCAGGCCCTGCGCCTTCCAGGTGTGCTCGGCGACGTTCTGGATCCCGGACCAGAGCGGCTCCTTGTACAGGAGCAGGACGCCGCGCGGCTCGAGCAGGGGATTGCGCGAGAACCCCTCCCCCGGCTCGCGCAGGAACCGGACACCCGCGACCTTGAGCCGCTGCACCGTCGCGTCGGGATCGAACTCGAATGCCATCGCGGCGCTGCGCCCGGTCGCGTGGTAGCCCGCCACGGACTCGCGCTCGACCAGCAGCACGTCGGTCACGCCCCGCTGGCTCAGGAAGTGCGCGAAGGACGCTCCCGCGATCCCCGCGCCGATGACGATCACCTCGTACTGGCTGCGCTCGGTCATTCGCAGACGGCTCGCCTCCGACAGGCCGCCCATGGTAGACGATCGGGACGGGGCGCAGCGCGAAAGGGAACCGCGTTGCCGGCGCGGGTAGGGGAGTTCAGAATGGGCGAATCGGGACCGAGGGTGGGTCCTCGATCGAGCTCGAGAGGACGGCTTCGATGATGCAGGCTTCCCGGGGGCCGAAGTTCCGGGTCGAGCGCAGGCCCGACTTCGAGAACCTGCGTCGCACCCTGCTGCGGCAGCAGCCGCCGGGGCCGGTGCCGTGGATCGAGCTGTTTGCCGATCCCGGCACCATCCAGACGCTGCTGGGCGAGGAGCTGAGCTGGCCGTCGCTCCTCGCGGCCCAGGGGGGCGGTGACGGGTCCCCGCGACGGCCCGAGTGGCGAGGCCGACCCGCCCTCGATGCGATCCTGCGCTTCTGCTACGAGCACGGCTACGACTACGTGTACGCCTGGACCGGCTTGAGCTTCCAGCGCGCGAACTTTCTGGTGGGCGCCGACTCCGCGAGCGTCGGAAACTTTCCGGGCGGCATGCGGGTGTGGCAGGACGAGAGCACCGGGCCCATCCAGAGCTGGGCCGACTTCGAGGCCTATCCCTGGCCGGAGCCCGAGCGGATCTCCTACGGCGCGCTCGAGTACCTGAACGGCGTCGTTCCGGAGGGCATGAAGATCAGCGTCAACCTGGGGGGGATCTTCGAGAACAGCTCCTGGCTGATGGGCCTCGAGTCGTTCTCCTACGCGCTGGCCGACCAGCCCGACCTCGTCGAGGCCATCTGCCAGCGGGTGGGCGAGCTGACCACGGCGGCCGCCGCCCACGCCGTCACGATCGACAACGTGGGCATGGTCTTCCTGGGCGACGACCTGGGCTTTGCCTCGGGCACGCTGATCTCGCCCGCCGTGCTGCGCGAGCACATCTATCCGCACTACCGCCGCCTGGTGGAGGTCGTCCACGCCGCCGACCGGCTCGTGCTGCTCCACTCCTGCGGCAACCTCGAGCGGATCATGGACGACCTGGTCGACGTCGGCTTCGACGCCAAGCACTCCTTCGAGGACAAGCTCATGCGCGTCGAGGAGGTCCACGCGCGCTGGGGTGACCGCATCGCCATCCTGGGCGGGGTCGACATGGACCTGCTGGCGCGCGGCAGCGAGGAGGAGGTCCGGGCGCGAACACGGCAGGTCCTCGAGACCTGCTCCGCCCGGGGAACCGGCTACTGCCTGGGAACGGGCAACTCGGTCGCCAACTATCTCCCGCCCGAGAACTACCTGGCCATGCTCGACGAGGGCCGGCGCTGGAACCGCGAGCACTTCCCGGAGACGGCGAGACCGATCTGAGGGCGAGGGGTGCGGACCCGGAACGGGCTCGCGGAGCTTCCCCCGGCGACTGCGAGCCCTCGACGCGAAGGCCTCGCAGGGGTAGAAATAGCCCCCCTTGCTCGGCCCAACCCCGGGTCGCCAGAATGAGAGCGAAAGCCGTTTCCCAGAAGGAGGACCCCCCATGTCCAGCGCCATGGAGACCGTGCGCGACGCCATCCTGTCCGGACAGGCCAGCTCCGAGGACTACGCCAAGCTGCCGCTGCCCGAGTCGATGGAGGCCATCACCACGCACAAGGACGAGATCGACATGTTCGAGGGCCTGCCCTCCTGGGAGAAGGACCCCCGGCGCGCCCTGCACCTCGACGAGGTGCCGCTCCCCGAGGTCGGCCCGAACGAGGCGCTGATCGCCGTGATGGCCTCCTGCATCAACTTCAACACGGTCTGGAGCGCGATCTTCGAGCCCATCCCCACCTTCCAGTTCCTGGAGCGCGCAGCCAAGCGCAGCCCCTGGGACAAGCGTCACGACCTGCCCTACCACGTTCTCGGGAGCGACGCGTCGGGAGTGATCCTGCGCGTGGGCCCGGGGGTCACGCTGTTCAAGCCGGGCGACGAGGTCACCGCGCACTGCAACTACGTGGACATGCAGGCTCCCGACGGGCACGACGACTCGATGATGGATCCCGATCAGCGCATCTGGGGCTTCGAGACCAACTTCGGCAGCCTGGCCCAGGTCTGTCTGGTGCGCGCCAACCAGCTCATGCCGAAGCCGCCGCACCTGACCTGGGAGGAGGCGGCCTCGATGCCCCTGGTGAACTCCACCTCGTACCGGATGCTCGTCAGCCACAACGGCACCCAGATCAAGCAGGGGGACATCGTGCTCATCTGGGGCGCCGTCGGCGGTCTGGGCGGGTTCGCGCTGCAGTACGTGCTGAACGCCGGGGCCTTTCCCATCTGCGTGGTCTCCTCGGCAGAGAAGGCCAAGCTGTGCGAGACGGTCGGCGCGCGCTGGGTCATCGACCGCAAGGCCGAGGGGTACGAGTTCTGGAACGAGGACGGCTCGCAGAACGTCCGCGAGATGCGCCGCTTCGGCAAGCGCATTCGCGAGCTCACCGGCGGCGAGGACCCCGACGTCGTGTACGAGCACCCGGGGCGAGAGACCTTCGCCGCCAGCGTGTTCGTGGCCCGCCCGGGCGGCACGATCGTCACCTGCGCCTCGACCTCGGGCTACAACCACGAGTACGACAACCGCTACCTGTGGATGAACAAGAAGCGCATCATCGGCTCGCACTTCGCCAACTACCGCGAGGCCTGGGAGGCCAACCGCCTGGCCTGCAAGAGGGCGATCCACCCGCTGCTCTCCGAGACGCACCCGCTGTCGGGGACGGGCGAGGCCGCCTACCGCGTCCACCACAACAAGCAGATCGGCAAGATCGGCGTCCTGTGCCTGTCCCCCGAGGAGGGCCTGGGCGTGAGTGACGAGGACGGGCGCGCCCGCCACATCGGCCAGATCAACCTCTACCGAAACGCCGCGAAGGGTGAGTTCCGCCTGGTGAAGACCGAGCCGTAGCCTCTCAGCGCTCAGAGGCCTGCGCCGCGAGCTCGAGGACCAGCTCGGTCAGCCGGCCGTTCGCGGAGCTGGCGTGGAGGGAGTGGTCGTCGTCGACCTCGATCAGGCGGACCCGCTCGGCCTCGCCCGTGCGAGCCAGTCGCCGGCTCTCCTCGGGATCGATCAGCGCGTCGCGCGTCCCGTGCACGAGCCAGACCGGGACGCCCGCCGGAAGGCGCGCGTCCGGCATGCGGCGCAGCGCCGCCTGGGCCAGCAGCAGCGTCGGTCCCCGCCAGAGCCCGCGCTGGAGCAGCGCGAGCACCACGCCCGCGCCAAAGGAGGAGCCGACCAGCACGTCCGGCCCAAAGCTCCGCAGCGTCTCCGCGTGCACCGCCACGCAGCTCTCGAAGTCGTGCGTGTCCATCGCCGGCGTGCAGGCGGTGAAGTGCGCGGCGAAGAGCCGCGCCTTCACACCCTGCGGGCTCCCCTCGAAGCCGTGCGCGAACTGTACGCGTATTGAATCGGCCAACGGCCGCTCTCTCTCGGTCCGAGGTCGGAAGTACACGGCGTAGGCGAACGCGTTGATTCCCAGGACGAGCGCAGCGAGCGCGAGCTGACGCGAGCTCGTCAGATCCGCGGGGTAGAGCAGCGGCCCGACGTAGTGGTCGACGAAGTCGCCGAGGTAGCCCGCCTCGCCGGCGCGTCGGCGCAGGGCGTTCTCGAGCGGCGTCAGCGGACAGAGCCAGCCCCCGAGCTCGATCGCCGCACCCCAGAGCGCGCTCGGCAGGTGGACCCAGGCGAGCCAGCGCCAGCGCCACGCCGCGAAGCCTCCCGCGACCACGAACAGCACGAAGCCGAGGTGGAGCAGCATCACGCCGTCGGCGGCCAGGCCCCAGAGCATCAGCCGCTCGCGTGTTGCAGATCGACCATCGGAGACGAGGGCAGAAGCCGCATCAAGGCTTCGGGGCCCGGTGCCAGATCTCGAACTCGTGGTAGCGGTGGGCATCGAGGCGAAGCTCGCGCTCCCAGCCCGCCTCCTGAAGCTCCTTCTGGCGCTGACCCTCCGGAAGCTTGTGGTGCGCGGGGGGACCCACGGGCAGGTCGCCGGGCTTGAACTCGAGGATGGCCAGCCGCCCGCCCGGCGCCAGGTAGCGCAGCAGGCGACGCATGTAATCCACCCGGTCGGAGATATGGTGGTAGGTGTCGGAGATCAGGATCAGGTCGACGCGGCCGGGCGGCAGGTGCGGGTCGTCGTAGGAGGCCAGCACGGGGACGATGTTGCCAATGCCCTCCTCCGTCATCCGGGCGCGCAGCGCGTCGAGCTGGCGCGGCTCCACGTCCACGGCGTAGACCACGCCGGTCGGGCAGGCCCGGGCAAGGCGCAGGGCAAACACGCCCGGTCCGCTCCCCAGGTCGGCGACGATCGCGTCGGGCGGGAGGCGGAGCGCCTCGATCACGACGTCCGGCTGCAGGTATCGAACCCGTTCCTCCCGCTCCAGCATCTCGATGTAGCGCTCGACGTCGGGCGGGCCGTGCCGGTCGCGATTGTGCGCCTCCAGCCCGGGCGATGAGCTCTGGCAGGCGAGGACGGCCGCAGCCAGGAGTGCCGCGGCGGAGCGGGACAGCCGTAGCGATCCCCTTCGACGAGTCCGTGCAGTGCGCTCCATCCCCACCTCCCGGCGATGCTCCCGCTCTGAAGGACTCTAGCCCGAGGCGCGGCGCAAGCTCCAGTGCCGCTCCGGCTGGGGACGGGTCGAGCGGGCCGCTCAGTCCACCCGGACGCGGAGGTTCAGCGAGAAGCTCGGGTTGCCGCCCGCCGTGGCGGCGGGAAGCTGGCCCTTGGGGTTGATGCGCAGGTGCGTGACGGCGGGGTCGAAGCCGTCGACGTCGGGTACCGGCGTGTAGCCATAGCCCGTCCCACCGTCGTTCGAGAAGTCGACGTCGTCGGTGGCACTGCCCAGGCTCGTGAAGGTGTAGGTCAGGGCGCTGGTGGGCGAGCCGTCGACGAAGGCGACCGGGCCCGAGCCGGCGCCGCCGATGTCCCCCACGAACAGGTCGGTGTCAGCGGGAACGGGGTCGACGATCACCACGCTGTCGGTGTCGACCGGTGCGCCGCCCCGGTTGGTGACCACGATCGTGTAGACCACGGTCGCGCCCGGGATCGCCTTGGGATTGACTCCGCCGTTGACCGGATCCGAGAGCGTGGCCACCGACTTCAGAACGATCAGCTCTGGCGCGATGATGACCGTCACCGTGTCGGTGATGCTGTCGCTGACCAGCGGATTGTAGCTCGACGTGGCACTCGTCACGATCGTGGCGACGCCGTTTGGGTCCGTCGGCGAGACATCTCCGATCTGGTAGGCGATCAGGAGGTCGAACGTGGTGGCCGACGCGAGGGAGCCGGTGTCGGGAACGCTATCGCCATCGGTGTCGAGCACGACGGTGTCCCCGGCCGTGAGCGTGCCGCTGGCGTCGTTGTCCGCCCAGTAGGTGATGGTCGGGGTGTGGTCGCCACTGATCGCGGAGCTCAGGTCGAAGGTGTCGTTGGAGTTCCCACCGTTCGTGACGCTGTGGGCGGCCACCACGACCTGGCCGCGCCGGCCCGCCAGGTCCACGTCGGGAACGAAGGTCACGGCCGCATACTGGCTCGAGCCGGGTCCGCCGCCGCAGCCCCCCAGATTGTCGTCGATCTTGGACGGGTAGTTGGCGGCACCGAACCACGAGTTCGAGCTCGCCACGTGGAAGCTGAACGCGGCGCCGGCCGGGAGACCGAGCTCCGCCCAGGTGACATTGAACTCCATCTGGGTGCCACTGGCGCTTCCCCAGTTGCCCGAGCGGACCGGGTTGTTCTGCGCCGGAACGTTCTGGAAGCTTCCCGGCATCGTGTAGCCGTCGCCGAAACCCAGGCCGTCGACCATCGGATCGCCGCCGGGTGCCGCGGAGGCGTACTGGAAGAGGTAGACCTCGACGAGCCGGTTGTTTCCCTGCCAGTTGACGCCGATCACCGGCTCGCCCGTCTCCATGAGTCCGTCGTTGTCGACGTCGGCGTAGTAGATGAAGCGCTGGACGTTGTTGGCCGATCCCGCGCGCTCGGTGAACAGGAAGACGTTTGTGTTGTCCCAGGTGAACGCGAAGTGCGTGATGTC
>CAZLBF010000319.1:0-7159 GCA_964557495.1 uncultured Myxococcales bacterium
TACGAGCTCGAGTCCAACGTGATCCGCGCGCTCCGGGGTATGTGAGCTCGAGGGCAGCCCTCGCCGATTTGAACGGCGCCCCCGCATGTGGTTCGATGGAGCCGTGAGCTTCGAGCCCCGGATCCGCCTGCCCCACACCGATCTGAGCGTCGGCCGGATCGGCCTCGGCTCGAGCTTCGGCGTCGGTGCCGACGGGCTTGAGCTCGCCTACGACCACGGCATCAACTTCTTCTACTGGGGAAGCGTGCGCAGGCCCGGCTTCGGGCAGGGAGTGCGGCGGCTGGCGCGTCGCGGCAGAGAGAACATCGTCGTCGCCGTCCAGAGCTACGCGCGCTGGCCCGGCACGCTCATGCGCCAGAGCGTCGAGGCCGCGATCTGGCGGCTCGGCCTCGACTACGCCGACGTGCTGATCCTGGGCTGGCACAACCGGCGCCCGCTGCGCTCGATTCTCGACGCGGCGCTGGAGCTACGCGAGCAGGGGCGGGTGCGCCACCTGATGCTGTCGGGACACGACCGCCGCTTCCTCGCCGAGATCGCACAGGAGGACCTCTTCGACCTCCTCATGGTCCGCTACAGCGCTGCCCACCGCGGGGCGGAGCGGGACGTCTTCAAGGAGCTTCCGGCCGACGACCGCCGACCCGCGATCTGCGCCTACACGGCGACCCGCCAGGGCACGCTGCTGGATCCGAGCAAGACCCCGCACGGCGAGCCGGTCCCGCGCGCCTCCCACTGCTACCGCTTTTGCCTGACTCATCCAGACGTCGATCTCGCGCTGTGCGGCCCCGCCAACAACGACCAGGTGCTCGAGGCGTGCGCCGCCCTCGAGAAGGGACCGCTCGACGACGACGAGCTCGCCTGGATGCGCCGAGTGGGAAACCACGTCTACGGCCGGGCGCCGCTCCGAAGTATCGCAGGCTGAATCGCGCGGTTATCGTTCCGCCGTGGCGCACATCGCCCCCCGCCAGATCTTTGCTCACCAGATCGAGCACCTGGTCTGTCTCTCCCTGCTGCTCGCCGGGCTGTATGGGCTGAGCCGGACCGCCGGCTTCCTCGACGGTCAGCTCCTGGGTCTCGACACCGGTACCTGGGTCGTCCTCGCGGTATCGAATGCGATCGCTCACCAGGTGTTCGTCTGGTTCTGCTGGCGGACCGAGCTCTACGCAGGGCTGCCGACGCGCTGGTTCGGAGCAGCGGCGTTCCCGATCTACGCGACGCTCTTCTCGGTGCTGATCCTGTGCCGCCCGGTGCTGGTGACCGCGGTCGCGGTCTCGAACGCCGGCTCCTTCGATGCGAGCCGCGCCCTCGCGCTCTCCCTCGCCGGCGTCTGCACGGTCCTGGCCGCATACGTGGGCTATTCGGTCCGGCGGTACTTCGGGTTCCTCCGCGCCTTCGGCATCGATCACTTCGATACGCGCTACCGGACGATCCCGCTGGTCCGGTCCGGCATCTTTCGCTGGGTCTCGAATCCCATGTACGTGTTCGGCCTGCTGCTGCTCTGGGTCCCCGGCCTCGTGGCGCAGTCGAGTGCGGCACTGGGCGTCGCGCTGTTCAGCCACGCCTACATCTGGGTCCACTACTTCTTTACCGAGCGGCCGGACATGCGCGAGATCTACGGCTAGAGCCGCCGGAGACGGCGGCCGGCGCTGCCCGCGAGCGGGAGCTACGAGGCGGTGATCTCTGCTCGCAGCACCGACTTGAGGATCTTGCCGCTGGCGTTGCGCGGGAGTGGCTCGCGCCGCAGGTCGATCTTGACGGGGACCTTGAACCTGGCGAGGCGCGCGGCTACGTGGGTTCTGAGTTCGGCTTCGGTCGCACCGGAGCCCGGGGTCACCTGCACGACGGCACCGACCTCCTCGCCGAGCACCCGGTCGGGAATCCCGACGACGGCCGCGTCCATCACGTCGGCGTGGCCGTACAGCACGTCCTCGACCTCGACGCAGTAGACGTTCTCACCGCCCCGGATCAGCATGTCCTTGGCGCGGTCGACGAGGTACACGAGCCCCTCTCCGTCGATGCGCGCGATGTCTCCGGAGTGGCACCAGCCGTCCCTGAACGTCTCGGCGGTCGCCTCAGGCTTGCCCCAATAGCCCCGGACGATGTTGGGGCCGCGCATGCACAGCTCTCCCGCCTCGCCCGGGGGCAGCGTCTCGCCGTCCGGCCCGATCACCTTCACGTCGCAGACGGGCACCGGCGGGCCGATGCTGTCGGGCTGGCGCACGTAGTCCTCGCCGTGGTTCGAGGTGGCGATGGCGGAGGTCTCCGTCATGCCGTAGCCCTGGCCGGGCCTCGCCTGGGGGAAGCGCTCCCGGATGCGCCGCACGAGCTCCGGCGCGGCGGGAGCCCCTCCGTAGGCGACGCGCACGACGCTCGACGTGTCGCGCTTCTCGAAGTCGGGAGACTCGATCACCTGCCAGGCCATGGACGGGACGCCGCCGAACGAGTGGATCCGTTCGCGTTCGATCAGCTCGAGCGCGCGCTCCGGATTCCAGCGGTACATCATCACGAGCTTGTCGCCGTTCCAGGTGGCGGTCGCCAGGATCGAGTGGGAGCCGGTCACGTGGAAGAAGGGGATCGAGATGAGCGACACGCCGGCCTCGCGCGGCGCGTCGGGCGGGGGAGGAGCTTCGCCGCGACGCGCCAGGGCGCGGGCCGGCCCGTACATCGAGCTCGCGACGTTGGTGCACAGGTTCCGGTGCGTGCCGAGGGCTCCCTTCGGGTGCCCCGTGGTTCCCGACGTGTAGAAGATCGTGGCATCGTCGTCCGGGTCGACCTCGGAGTCGGGTAGCGCGGAGTCCGAGCCGGACGGCTCGAGCGCCTCGTCGAACGGTGTCAGACCGTTCGCCAGCGCAGTCTCGGGGCGCACCACGAACACGTCGCGGAGGTCGAGGCTCGCGTAGTGGGGCTCCAGCAGCGCGGCGCGCTCGGCGTCGGCCACCAGCACCTGTGCGCCCGAGTCCGCGAGCCCGTACTCCAGCTCGTCTCCCTTCCACCACGCGTTGAGCGGCACGACGATGGCTCCGATCGAGGCGGCCGCCCAGAACGTGATCGGCCACTCGGGGTAGTTGCGCATGGCGATCGCCACGCGGTCGCCGCGCTCGACGCCACAGCGTCCGACCAGCGTGTGAGCCAGGCGCGCGACCCGCGAGTAGGCCTCGGCAAAGCTCAGCCGCTCGTTCTCGTAGACCAGGTAGGTGCGATCGCCGTGCTCTCGCATCCGCTCGGTCAGCGCCCGCAGCGTGCGCGGCGCGTGCTTCCAGGTGCGCGTGAGCCGGCCGCGGATCTCGACCTCCTCGATCTCGAACGGCATGCCGGGAGCCGTGAGCAGGCGGGTCGCCTCGTCCAGGGACAGCTGCGCCATTGCGGCGGATTCTACCCGATGCGCCGCGGGGTCGGGCTCAGGAGTCGACGGGTGGATCGCCCGGCTCGCTCGCACCCGGCTCGCTCGGGGCGTCGAGCACGTCGGGCGAGAGGCCCATCGCCTCGAGTCGGCGCGCTGCGTACCAGGTGCCGAAGCGGCCGGAGCCGAACCCGAGAATCGCCAGGACCGCTCCGAACGTGAGGTTCACCCAGCCCGAGGCGTAGCTCGCGAGCAGCGCCGCGACGAAGAAGAGCACGGCCCAGGCCCCGGTGATGATCATGTTGGTCTCGAGAAAGAGGTCGGTCGACCAGACCTCGGGCGGTACCGAGCGACGCGCTACGAGAATCGTCCAGGGTCGCTTCAGGAGCAGCGAGACCAGCGAGATCAACGCGAGGCTGCCGAGAATCACCGAGCCGATGCTCACGCTGCGAATCCTCCATCTCGGCGCCGGAAGAGCGCCCTACGAGAGCGCCCAGGCGTACTCGCTCCGGAACAGCGCCTTGGCTCCGGACTCTAGCAGCTTGCCGTGGGAGAGGATGACCCGATCGAAGTCCCACGCCAGCAGGCGCTCGAACGATGCGCGCGTCGCCGGGCGGTCGCGGAAGGTGAGCTGCATGTCGGGCGGCATGCGGGGGCGGTCGTACATGCGTGAGAGGCGAGCCGCGATGCGCGTCAGCAGCGGGCTATGGGCACCAAAGTGCTCGCAGAGGTCGGCCACGATCAGGGTGCGGCTCGCGGGGTGCAGGAACACCACCTCCTGGATGACCCGGCTGCCCCGCACGATCAGCTGCTCGAGCTCTCCGCGCCACGCATCCGGTGCGGCATCTTCCAGCTCGGCGTCGAAGTGCAGGCCTGGGCGTTTGCGGGCGAGCCCGGGCGGTGCGTAGACCTTCGCGTCGGGGAACGCCTCGTGCGTCTGCGCGAGGTAGAGGTGGTGCAGCTTGTTCGGCGATACGACGTGTCGCACCGGTCCGAGGGCGTCGATCTCGTCGCGCAGCGGCGGGTCGAGCGAGATCGGGGAGTGCAGCAGCAGGTCGCCGTCGCGCAGACGGATCACCGTCATGCGAGTGCCGAACGGGAGACCGTAGAAGCGCAGCGGCGCCTCGGCCAGCCAGATCCCCTCGGCCCACTCTCGCAGCATGCGCCCTCCGCTCAGACCTCGGCGGCCTCAGACCTCGGCGCCGTAGGGGGGCGACGGGTCGTACTCGATGAAGTGCTGGACCTTGCGCGCGAGATCCGGCGTGTGGAGCTGACCCAGGAGCCAGAGCGCCATGTCGATGCCCGCCGACACCCCCGCCGAGGTGACGAGGTTGCCGTCGCGTACGTAGCGGACGTTCTCGAGCACCGTGACGTCACCGCGCCGGCGCAGCGCCTCGATGAACCCCCAGTGGGTGGTCACGCGCTTCCCCCGGGCGAGCCCCGCCTCGTGTAGGAGCAGCGCGCCGGTGCAGACGCTCGTGACCCACCGGCAGCCTGCGCCCGCGGCGCGGAGCCAGTCGATCATGGCCGGGTTCTCCACCTCGCGGCGCGTGCCCTGGCCGCCGGGGACGAGCAGCACGTCGAGCGCGGGAGCATCGGCGAACGTGTGGTCCGGGAGGACCCGCAGGCCCTTGCGGCAGCGGACCGGCGCGTCGCTCTCGGCGATCGTCACGACGCGGTCGTCGGTCAGGTTCTCGGATGCGAAGCCGAACACCTCCCAGGGCCCGACGAAGTCGAGCTCCTCGACATCCTCGAACAGCACGATTCCGATCGTCACGCTCACGCGCCCGGCCTCCCGTAGCGCATAGCGTACGCCGGGCAGGGAACGCCGTCCCGGAGATCGGGGGCCCGGACGGGGGCGGCCGCCTCGAGGCAGAGCGGAATGACCCCGGCCCAGTGGTCGAGCTCCCGATCCTCGTCGTCGTCGACCGGGGGGCCGGTCCGGACCTTCACGGATGCCTCGTCGAGGGGGAGGGCGAGCACGAGTGTGCGCGCGAGCTCCTTGGCACTCGGTCCGCGCGTGTCGTCCCAGCGGCCGGGGACCACGTGCTCCACGATCGCCCGCAGGGCCGCGAGCTTCTCCTCGGCGTCGGTCAGCTCGCGCGCGGTCCCGAAGACCACTGCGGAGCGGTAGTTCACGGAGTGGTGGAAGGCCGAGCGGGCGAGGACCAGCCCGTCGAGGAGCGTGACCGTAACGCAGGCCTCGACCCCGTCCCGCAGCGAGCGGAGCAGGCGGCTGGCCGACGAGCCGTGCAGGTAGAGGCGGTCGCCGGCGCGCGCGTAGCTCATCGGTATCACCACCGGACCGTGCTCGCCGGCGAGCCCGACGTGGCACACCAGCGCCTCGTCCAGGATCGCCTCGAGTCGCTCGCGCTCGAAGCTCCCGCGCTGGGGGACGCGCCGCAGCGCAGTTCGCTCGGTGGGGGTCAGGGGCTGCATGGCTTCCGCTCCTTGTGAGCCGGGTCGTGGTCCGGGTCGTGATATTTGTTACAGTACATAGTCATGAACGTAGCAGTACATAAGTCTATCACGGGTGCGTCCGCTGTCGAGCTCGCGCGCAGCATCGAGGCGGGGGTGCGCGACGGTCGGCTGTGCGCGGGCGAGCGCCTACCGACGGTGCGGCAGCTGGCACAGGCGCGCGGCCTCAGCCCGACGACGGTCGCCGCCGCCTACCGGACGCTGCGCACGCGCGGTCTCCTGGTGGCGGAGGGTCGCCGGGGCACGCGCGTGAGCGGCATGCCCCCGGTCGCGCCCCGCCGCGCGCCGCCGGTTCCCGCGGACGCGCGGGATCTGGCGTCGGGAAACCCCGACCCCGCGCGCCTGCCCCAGCTCGGCCGCGCGCTCCGCCACATCGACTCGACGGCCCACCTCTACGCGGAGGACTACCAGCTTCCCGCACTCGTGCGGCTCGCGGCGTCCCGCTTCGAGGCCGACCGGATTCCGGCGGACCACGTCGCCGTCACGAGTGGTGCGCTCGACGCGATCGAGCGCGTGCTCCAGGCGCACCTGCGTCCGGGCGACCGCGTCGCCGTCGAGGATCCGGCCTTCACATCGGTGCTCGACCTGTGCGGCGCCCTCGGTCTCGTTCCGGTTCCGGCTCCGATCGACGCTGCGGGTCTGCTTCCGGGGCCGCTCGCCGAGGTGCTCGAGCGGGGTGTCGAGGCGCTCATCGTCACGCCGCGCGCTCAGAACCCGACCGGCGCCGCGCTCGACGCGCGCCGTGCACGCGAGCTGCGCCGCGTCGTGCAAAGTCACCCCGACCTGCTCCTGATCGAGGACGACCACGCCGGCGAGGTGTCCGGAGCACCGGCCTTCACCCTGTGCAGCCGGCGACGGTCCCGCTGGGTCGTGGTGCGCTCGGTGTCGAAGACGCTGGGGCCCGACCTGCGTCTGGCGCTCCTGACCGGCGACCGCGACACCCTCGCGCGGGTCGAGGGGCGCCAGCGGCTCGGCTTTCGCTGGGTGAGCCACCTGCTGCAGCGCCTCGTCGCCGAGCTCTGGTCAGACGCGGCTAGCCGGCGTCGCGTCGAGACCGCGGCGCGCGATTACGCCGCGCGGCGCACGGCCCTGATCGACGCGCTCGCGGCGCGGGGCATCGAGGCACACGGCCGCTCCGGACTGAACGTCTGGATCCCGGTGCCCGAGGAGACGCCGATCGTGCAGGCCCTCCTCGACGCCGGCGGGGCGGTCAGCGCGGGGGAGCGCTTCCGCATCGAGAGCCGCCCCGCGATCCGGGTCACGATCGCCCAGCTCGAGCCGCGCGAGGCGCGGCGCCTCGCCGACGACATCGCGGCGAGCCTGGCGCCCGAGGCGCGGACGCCG
>CAZLBF010000320.1:0-12935 GCA_964557495.1 uncultured Myxococcales bacterium
CTCCGTGACGCACTGCGGCCATGGCCGCCTGGGCGTCTCCGAGCCACAGCAGCCGCGCCGCGCCCAGGCATCGACGCAGCATCTCGACCCCGGCATACCGGCGGGCGACCTCTATCTCTGCCCGAGTACCGCCGCCCGCTCGGTAGCCCTCGAGCAGCGCCCGAAGACAGTCACGGGCGCCGGAGCTCTCCGAGCGAAGCACCGCGTGAAGCTCCACGTGTGCCCGGGCCACACCGAGATCGAAGGCCGGGTCTCCCAGGTGGGCGATCTCCGCATCGAGCAGGCGGGGTCGATCCCCCTGCAGCAGGACGTTCGTCCCCTGGACGTCCGCGTGCACCAGGGCGACGGCGGAGTCGTAGTAGCGCCTGCGGAGCTCGCGGATTCGCGGGAGCGCCCGCGTCCCCTCGAGCACAGCGAAGGCGGCGCCGTGCAGGCTCGCCGGAATTCCGAAGTCGTTCGGCTCGAAGGGGAGCGTGAAGATGTGCTCGCCGTGGAGGGAGCGCATCTCCTGGTTCCGGAAGCTCGGTGCGAGCTCGGCTGCTGCCGGGCGCGTCGCCGCGTGGACGCGCCCCAGGAAGCGCCCGAGCTCGTGGAGCGGCCCCTCGGCCGCGGCGTCGTCGAGAAGCGCCCGCTCGAGGGAGATCGCAGCTCCGAGATCCTCCATCACCAGGGTGGGAGACTCGGGGTCGAAGTCGAGATCGAGCGGCAGCACCTCGGCCACGTCGGGCGCTAGCCGTCGCACGGCCTCGCCGTAGCGGTGCTCGAACAGGAGCCGCTCGGTCGTGACGCGGTACTCGGGAAAGCGCTCGAGGGCGGGGCGCGCATGCTTGACCACGACCGAGGCCCCCTCGGAGCTGCTGACCCGGCGCACGTAGTTGATGTTTCCCTCGCCGGCCGGCTCGACGCGCAGGCGTCCGGAGAGGCCAGGAATGCCTCGCTTCGCCAGGTACTCGGGCAGAGTTGAGTCGTCGAGGTGCACAGCAGCGGGAGTATTGACTACCCTGCGCGACGTGCGCATCCCAATCTGGATCCAGCTTGCCGCGATCGGCCTCGCCCTGTTCGGCTGCGACCGCCGGATGGAGCCCTACGTCCCTCCGGAGGAGGAGCCGCCTCGCCTCGAAGGGCCGGTGCGAATTCCCGGTCTGGGGAATCCCTCGGCACAGGGGCGCGTGCTCGCCTCCACCCCGCAGCGCGGCATGGCGCCCGCCGCTCCCGGTGCCCCGGGTGGCATGGCGCCGGCCGCTCCCCGCGCGCCGGGAAGCAAGGCGCCCGCCGCTCCCCGCGCTTCGCGCGGCGCGCCGATCCAGGGCACGGTCCGGCTCGCACCTGGCGTCAACACACCCCCGACGGCGGCGGTGTTCGTGACCGCCCGTCCGGCCGCCGGTGGAGGTCTGCTCGCGGCGATTCAGCTGCCGGCCTCGGACCTTCCGCGTGCGTTCGAGATCGGGCCGACCGACGTGATGGTCCAGAATCGGCCCTTCCAGGGTCCGATCGTCCTTCAGGCGCACGTGGACGTCGACGGCGATCCGAGCACGCGCTCGCCCGACGACCTGGTGGCCTCGCTAGCTTCGCCCGTCGAGCCGGGCGCGGCCGGGGTCGAGCTCGTGCTCGCTCCCGTCGATCGCTAGCCGAGCAGCAGGAAGAGCGCGAGGCCGATACAGGCCAGCACGAGGATCGTGCGCAGCAGGTCGTGTCCCCGCGGGTCGAAGAGCGGGCCCGGCGACCCTCCGTCTGTGGCCGACTGTGGGGCCGCCCGAAGCAGCTGCTCCAGCACCTGACGGGCTCGACCGAGGTCGTCCGGTCGAATCAGCACGCGCCAGGACCAGTCCGCGGGTCGCTCGGGGTCGGCCAGGCGCTCCTCCACCTCGAACTCGACGCCCGCCTGGGTGAGGGCCGCCGCGACGCGGTCCAGATCCTCGGCCGACTCGCCGGCGACGACGGGCAGGCGACGATCGCCTCGCGAGGCGGCTTGCGGCTCAGCCTGTCTACCGGTCGCGCGCTTCATCTCCGTCCCCCATCCTGTCCTTCGGCTGTCGCCCTACCCAGCCTGCACCGGTACTCAAGCCGGAGCGAAAGAGCCACCGAAGACAGGATTGGATGGAAGTCGAGTCCCTGCACCGACTCGAGTCGAGTGGCGTCGAGATGATCATAGCGATCGACTCGACGCGCGCCGGGCCCGCGCTCGGCGGGTGTCGCTGGCGGCCGTACCCCGACTCGGTCTCGGCGCGGCGCGAGGCCATCGCGCTGGCCCGGGCCATGACGCGCAAGGCGGCGCTGGCGCGCCTGGCTCTCGGCGGCGGCAAGGCCGTGGTCAGCGGTGATCCGAAGCGCCGCACGCGCGAGCAGCTACTCAGGTTCGGCGAGTTCGTACAGAGCCTGGGAGGTCGCTACATCACGGCCGCCGACATGGGCACCGGGGCAGCGGAGATGACCGTGATCGCGGAGACCACCTCCCACGTCGTCGGCCTGCCGCGCGAGCGCGGCGGCTGCGGCGATCCGGCGCCGTACACGGCCGAGGGTGTCCAGCTGGCCATCGAGGCGGCGCTGCGGCGTACGGGGCGGACGGTCGAGGGTGCCATCGTCGCGATTCAGGGCGTCGGGCAGGTCGGCCGGGCGCTCGTCGACCGGCTGGTCGCGGCGGGCGCGCAGGTGATCGCCGCCGATCCTCAACCCGCAGCTCTCGAGACGCTCCCCACCGGGGTCCGCCTCGTCGCGCCGGAGCAGATCACCACCGAGGCCTGCGAGGTCTTCGCTCCGTGTGGCCCGGCCGGTGCGATCGACGCCCAGGTCGCGGATGCCCTCGACTGCAGGATCGTATGCGGTGCCGCCAACAATCCGCTCGCGGCACTCGCCATCGGCCGCCGACTCGCGGCGCGCGGGATCCTCTACGTCCCCGATTTCCTGGCGAACGCCGGTGGCCTGATCCACCTCGCCGTGGCACTGGAAGGCGGAGATGACGCGGCGACGACCCGCCGTCTGCGCGTCATTCCCGAGAATCTCGATCGCGTGCTGGCCTATGCCGAGTCCAGCGGAGTCGACCCGGCTCTCGCGGCGGAGCGCATCGCGACCGCGCTCGCCCGGGGCGAGCCCGAGCCCGATCTCGATTCCGGCGCGGCCTGAAGCTCAGTTCGGGCAGCGTTCGACGAGGCGACGGATCTTCGGTGAGACGAGGTCCTCGTCGAACTGGACCTGCGGGTCCAGCGTCCTGAGCTCCCCGAACGTCTCGCACGCCTGGTCGGGGCGATCGAAGGCGACGTACAGGTAGACCAGATTCGTGAGCAGCAGCTCCTGCTCGCCGCGTTGGCCGCTCTCCAGCACGCCCGGCCGCAGCGTCTCGAGCTCTTCGAGGGCACGGTCGTAGCTCCCGTCGAGGTAGGCGCCGACCGCCTCGTAGAGCAACGCCTCGAAGTCGCCGTCGGCGGACGCAGGCTCAGGCGCGGGAGCAGAAGCAGGCGCAGGCACGGGAGCAGGCGACGGAGCCGCGACGTCCGGCCGAGGCGGAGCGGGAGGCTCGGGCGCGCGCGCCACCTGGGGCGAGACCTCGATCAGCAGCACGGGGACGCGGATCTTCGCGCCGACGCGCAGGCGGCGGGCGTTTCGGATTCCGTTCACGCGCGTGAGCAGGTCCGCCCGGCTGGACGTGCCGTAGTGGCGTCGCGACAGCGCGGCCAGCGTCTCCCCCTTTCCGAGGCGCTCCTCGACGAACACCGGCACCTGGATCGAGCTCCCTGCGCGCAGCTTGGCTGCGGAGTCTCCGCGCACGATCAGCGCCAGATCGCGTCCGCGCCGGCCATCGCCCCAGTGCCGCTTCGCGAGAGAGCTCCAGCTGTCGCCGGAGGCAACCCGCACGGTCTCCGAGAACGGAGCCTCGAGTGTCGCCCCGGGCTGGAGCGGTCCGCCGGGCAGCTTGTTGTGCGCTCGGAGCGCGGCGGCCCGGCCCGGATCCCCGTAGAGGCGCTCGGCCAGCTGCTCGAGGCTCTCGCCGGGCGCGAGCGTGACCGACCGCTCCGCCGCCCCCGCCGAGAGGCCGAGCAGCAGCGTGAGCACCAGAGTGACCCCGCAGCGAAGAGTTGGCGCGCTCACGGATGCACCTGGTCGAAGACGTGACGCACCAGCTTGCTCTCCCCCGGGGCCACCTCGATCGTGCGATGGACCACGCCGTAGCGCGGATGTGTCAGCGCGACCTCGTAGCGCCCCGGCGCGAGCTCCACCGGAGCGGCTCGCGGCGTCAGGAACGTCGGGCCGGTCTCGATCGAGATCTCGGCCCAGGGATAGACCGCGAACGAGACCGAGGCCGCGTTGCCTCCCGCGGCCGACACCGGCGGCATCGCGCGGTCGTCCGGGGCCTCGCCGCGGTCGCCCGCCAGGTTGAAGAGCAGCACGCCGGTCGCGATCCCGGCTCCGATCGCCAGCGGAATGCGCGCGCGTGTGAGACTGCGAGTGTCCAGGCGCCGGGCGAGCGAGCCGAGCCGGTCCAGGCGCGCGCGCCGCAGCAGCGCCGCAAGGTCGATGCGCGGCAAGTCGATGCGCGGCAGGGCGGGGAGCCGCGGCAGCCTCGGCAGCGACCAGCCGCGCGCCGCGCGCGCGGAAGGCTGCGTGTCTCCGGCAGCGTCCCGGCCCTCCCGATGCAGGCGGGACTCCCAGAGCCAGGCCGCGATCTCCGCCCGGCACTCCTCGCTCGCGCCGCTGCGCAGCAGGGATCGGAGTCTCCGAACCGCGCTGCGCGCCTCGGGTCGCCGCTCCGGGTTCGGGGAGAGGCAACGTCTCAGAAACAGCGTGAGCCGAGGATCGATTCCCCAGAGCGAGCGCCCGCCGCTGCCGGGGAGCGCACCCCGGAGCAGCTCGTGCAGCATCGCGCCCAGCGAGTAGAGATCGGCGCACGGCTCGACCGCGACGCCCGCGGCGACCTCCGGGGCGCTGTAGCGACCTGCAGCGACGGGAGCGGGCGGCGACTCGTCGTCGAGGTCCCGGGCATCGCCGAGGTCCAGGAGCTTGACCTCTCCCCAGCGGCTGATCTGCACGCGCTCGGGCGCCAGCGCGCGGTGTGCGATGCGTCGCGCGTGCAGGGCCGCGAGCCCTCGGGCGATCTCGAGGCCGATCGACAGCGCCACGCGGCGCGGGATCGGCACCGGGCTGTCGCGCAGCGTCGCGAGATCGATCCCCTCCACCTGCTCGAGGATCGCGTAGTACTCGCCGCGCAGCGCGAAGCAGTCGAAGACCTGGAGCAGATTCGGGTGGATCACCCGGGCTCCCAGGCGCGCGCCGCGCAGAAACCGTTCGACGGCTCCCGAGTCGGTGAGCTGGTCGGCGGGCAGCTTGCGCACCGAGACCCAGCGGTCGAGGGCCGGCTGCCGCCCGAGATAAAGCTCGACCCCCGCGGAGGTCGAGACCTGCTCGTCGATGATGAGGCTCCCCAGCGGGGTGCCCCTCGTCTGTGTCATGCGTCCCGGCTCCGGGGGGGAACCTGCGATGCGAAAGTCTAGCGCGCTCGCGCCTCCTCGACAGGTTCGAGGGCGCGCAGCAGCCAGTAGGCCGCCAGGTAGTCGACGCCGGTGTACTTGCGGTTCGGCCGGGCGTCGCGTTCGAGCCGGTAGGGGCTCGACTTCCACTCGAGCGAGCTGGCGGGGCGTAGCTCGATCGGAACCGGGTCGCGCGCGAGCGGCTCCCACTTGCGGCCCCGTAGCCAGCGCCGCGGAAGCTCGGCCGCCTTCGGATTCGAGCCGAGGGCTCGCTTCTCGAGCGGGAAGCGGACGAGCTGATCCCGCGCCGCGGCCACCGCTTCGGGGTCGCAGGACTCGGGCTCGATCCGGCACAGCAGCAGCGCGAAGTAGGCGTTGCCGTCCTCCCGGACCCGAAGCCAGGCTCGGTGCATGCCGTGCCGGAGGTCGGCGAGCGCGGGGTCGCCGACCTCGCGCGCGAGCGGCACCAGCGCGCGGTAGAGGTTCCAGGCCATGAGATCGTTCGAGTGGTTGGTGGTCGCGAGCACGCGGAGGTTGGTGATGCGGGACCGGGCCGGGACCCGCTCGCGGTTCACGATCCGCTCGCGCTCGGCCAGCCACGGGCCGTCGGGGTCGAGCGCCGCCGCGAGCGCGAAGGCGGCGTAGCCGGTGAGCTGTGCAATCGAGTTCAGGCCGAAGCCGGACCTCCAGGAGAGATCGCCGTAGCGCGTCGGGCGACCGTCCGGATCGACCAGGCGCATGTCGTCCTCGACCAACCGGGTCGCGAAGTCGACGGCGAGCCGGCGCGTGCGCTCCGGGAAGAGCTTCCGGCACTCCCAGATCGCGGGGATGAGTCCGTGCGCGTACTGATCCATCGAGACGTCGCCCCGCCAGCGAAACTGCTCGAACCCGGGTGCACCGGGGAACCAGCGTTTGTGTCCCTCCTTCGGCTGCGGTGTTCGGACGCGCCGCACGCCTCGAGCCATGAGACCGGGCCGTCCCGTGACCTGCGTCAGCAGCTCGAGTCCCGCGACCGCGCGGTCGGCGTCGGACACCGCCTCGCGCCGCTCCTCCCCCCGCACCAGCTCCGCGCGTAGGCAGCTCGCGGCGGCGAACATTCCGGTGAAGGTCGGCGTGTCGGCGAGGTCCGGGTAGGTGCCCTGCTCCAGGTCCCGCTCGATGCTGTCGAGCTTTACCGTGTAGAGCACGACGCCCTCGGGAGCGAAGTGCCGCAGCATCAGGGCCTCGCGAAACGCGATCGCCTTCTCCTCGAGCACGTCGGCCGACGCCGGGAACGCGCCGGCCAGCAGGAGCGCGAGTGCCAGGGCGATCCGGCTTCGCGTCGGCATCCTAGCGTCGGCCGTTCGTCTCGGAGCCGCCCGGATGCGAGAGTCGTGCGGCGAGCTCCCGGGCCGCGCCGAGGCGGGGATCGCTCCCGGAGTAGACGCCCCGGCTCTCGGCGGGCAGGCAGTCGGCGATCAGGCAGCCGAGGGTATCCATGATCAGGGCCCGCTTGTGGTTGCAGAGGTCGACGAGGTCGGCGGCCGCGACCGGCGTGCCGATGCGTGCGATCACGCGAGCGTGCTGAAAGTGCTCGGTCGAGCCGATCGGCGTGAGGCGCTCGGTTCCCGTCTGACCGAACGGGAGCACCAGCGCCTCGGCGCGATCGAGATAGCGCGCGACGCCGGCCAGGGCGCGCTGCATGCTGCCGCTGCGACTGCGGGTGCCCTCGATGAAGACCAGCAGCGCCGCGCCCGCCTCGACCTGCTCGCGCGCCTCGCGGAGCGTGCGCGAAGCGGTGCGTGCGACGTCTCGAGGCGACATGACCGCCTCGCCCGACGCGATGCTGGAGCTCTGGGGCGTCTTGATCGTGCCGAAGCCGAGACTCGCCACGCGCCGAAGCGGAGTCGTGAACACCTTGGGACCGGCCACGACCACGAGTCGCTCGGCGAGCTCCGAGTAGCCCGCGTCGGAGAGCAGGAACTCGAAGGCGTTGGCATCGGCGAACGAGAGGTGGTTGCCGACGAAGATCACCGGACGCCCCTTTGCTCCCGCGAGCGCGTCGGGCTGCTCGATCGCCGAGCCCTTCTCCAACATGGCCCGCATCACGATGTGCGATAGGGCGCGGGCGACCGCGTGCGACGGGTGATAGCCCCAGTCTTCGCCGGTGCTCTGGAGCCGCTCGAGGAAGCCGTCCAGCTCCCGCTGCCCCACCGACGTCAGCATCTCGCGCACGCTCTCGGGCAGGCCGGGCGTGGCCCGCTGTGCCTCGGGACCGAGCAGCGCGAGCAGGCCGTCGGCGAACGCCCGCGGGTCGCTCCAGCTGTCGTCGCTTCCGGGTGTTTCCAGCATGGCGCCGGAAGATACTGCATTCCGCGCCCGTTCTGGACGCCCCCCCGCGGTCCGAGCTTCCGGAAGGGAGTGTCGGCGCTAGCGTTCAAACGCAGGCGCCGCTGTCGGCGCGCGTCGCGCCTTGCTCGCCAGGCGATTGCGAGACTTGTTGACGCCGCTCAACCTACCCCGCAATGCGGGATTGGAATCGGATCGAGCGACAGTATGCTGAGTTCTACGATCTCTTCGTCGAGGATTTCGAGCGGGACCTTCCGGTCTATCTGGACCTGATCGCGAAGCACCCGGGTCCGGTCCTCGAGGGTGGCTGCAGGACGGGGCGCGTCACCCGACGGCTCGCCGAGGCGGGCTGCGAGGTGCGAGGAATCGACATCTCGCGCGAGCAGGTCGACCTCGCTCGCGAGCGGCTCAAGTCGCACCGGGACCGGGTTCGCCTCTCGCTCCACGACCTGCGTCGAGAGCCGCTGCTGGACGGGTACTCGGTCGGGCTCGTGACGCTCTACACGATCAACGCACTGATCGACGTCGAGGAGCAGCGGCTCTACATGCGGCACCTTCGCCAGTCGGTGCGCTCGCCGGGAGTCGTGGCGCTCGACTGCTTCTGTCCGCTCAGCATGATCGATCCCTCGCTCGCGGGGCAATGGCGGACGATCGAACGCGAGGCGCGCGGACGCAAGCTGGTCGCCCGCGACCTGCGCGAGATGCTGACTCCCCTGCTGGAGCGCCGGCGCCAACGCTTCTCCATCGACGGTGGACCCGAGGAAGAGCTGGTCACCCACCGACGCTACCTGCCTCCCGCCCAGGTCGAGGGCCTGCTCGTGGAGTCCGGCTTCGAGGGCGTCTGCTGGATGCAGGGCTACGACAGCTCGACCCTCCAGCCAATCGACCCCACCGTCCGCCCGACGGGTCCCTTCATCGTCCTGGCGGAAGCCTAAGAGCACTTCCCGCCCGGGTCTTTCGGTGGAAGGGGCCGGGCGTCCTGCGGTCCTCCGCCGGACACCCACTACCCTCCGATCCAGGAATCGAGGTTCCGAACGAACCGTTCCTCGCGGACTCGAGTGTCCGTCGGAGGACCGCAGGACGCCCTGACGCCGTGCAAGCGCCGCGGTAGCGGCGCGCGCAGCGAGGCGCAGCCGAGCGAAGCCCGGCAGGCGGGCTATGCCCGCCGATACCCGGCCAGACCCGACGGGCGCTTAGTCTGCGCAGAGCGGTCCTGTGCGCTGTGAGGTGAATCCGAGCCTCGGAGCAGTGGGCGCCCGGCGCACCCTCTGCAGACCGCCCCATCTGGGCTGGATCTAGCCGGAGGGTTCCTCGCCCAACCGCCCGCCTTGCGGGGCGTCGGGGAGATCCGTTACAACCGGTCGGCCGGGGGGAGGCGGGGGATTCGCCATGGGCGCGAGCCTGTTCGACAAAGTCTGGGATCTGCACACGGTTCGCGAGCTTCCGACCGGGCAGTCGCAGCTCCTGATCGGGCTGCACCTGATCCACGAGGTCACGAGTCCCCAGGGCTTCCAGATGCTCGAGGAGGCCGACCTGGAGGTGCTCTACCCCGATCGCACCATCGCCACGGTCGACCACATCGTTCCGACCGACAGCCAGGCTCGCCCCTTCGCGGACGCGCTCGCCGAGCGCATGCTGGCCGCCCTGGAGCGGAACTGCCGAAAGCACGGGATCCGCCTCTTCGAGGTGGGCTCGGGGCGTCAGGGCATCGTGCACGTGATCGGTCCCCAGCTGGGTCTCACCCAGCCCGGCCAGACGATCGCCTGCGGCGACAGCCACACCTCGACCCACGGCGCGTTCGGCGCGATCGCGCTGGGCATCGGAACCAGCCAGGTGCGCGACGTGCTCGCGAGTCAGTGCCTCGCGCTGGAGCGTCCGAGCGTGCGGCGCATCGAGGTGTCCGGAGCGCTCGGGAGCGGCGTCTACGCCAAGGACGTGATCCTGCACATCATCCGGAGCCTCGGAGTGAAGGGCGGGATCGGCTACGCCTACGAGTACGCCGGAGCGGTGATCGAGGCCTTCTCCATGGAAGAGCGCATGACCTTGTGCAACATGTCGATCGAGGGCGGAGCGCGGGTCGGCTACGTCAACCCCGATTCGACCACGTTCGACTACCTGCGCGGCCGCGAGTACGCACCCCAGGGCGAGGCGTTCGAGCGCGCCGTCGACTGGTGGCAGTCGATCGCCAGTGATGCGGACGCGCGCTACGGCGACCGGGTCTCGCTCGATGGAGGGGCGATCGCGCCGATGGTGACCTGGGGCATCAACCCGGGGCAGGCCATCGGCATCGACGAGAAGATGCCCCGCCTGCAGGATCTGAGCGACGACGATCGCGGCGTGGCGGAAGAGGCGTTCGCACACATGGACCTGCGCCCCGGCGACCCGATCGAGGGCACTCCGATCGACGTGGCATTCATCGGCTCCTGCACGAACGGGCGGCTCTCCGACCTGCGCGAGGCGGCGCGCGTGGCGCAGGGCGGAAGCGTCGCGCCCGGCGTTCGCGCGCTCGTCGTGCCGGGCTCGGAGGAGGTGAAGCGGCAGGCGGAAGAGGAGGGGCTCGACGAGATCTTCCGCGCCGCCGGCTTCGCCTGGCGCGAGGCGGGCTGCTCGATGTGCCTCGCGATGAACCCCGACAAGCTGGTCGGCCGCGAGATCTGCGCCTCGACCTCGAACCGGAACTTCAAGGGCCGCCAGGGGAGCCCGACGGGTCGCACGTTGCTGATGAGCCCGGCGATGGTCGCCGCCGCGGCACTGAGCGGAAGAGTCACCGACGCGAGGGGGCTGCTGGCATGAGCGAGCTGGAACGCATCGAGCGGCGCACCGGCACCGGGATCGTGGTGCGCGGCGACGACATCGACACCGATCGGATCATTCCGGCGCGCTTCATGAAGGCGGTGACGTTCGAAGGGCTCCACGAGCACGTCTTCACCGACGCCCGCTTCACCGCGGACGGCGTGCCGAAGGATCATCCCTTCAACGAGCGGCGATTCCAGGGAGCCTCGATCCTGGTCGTCAACCGGAACTTCGGCTGCGGAAGCTCGCGCGAGCACGCGCCGCAGGCACTCTACGGCTGGGGCATCCGGGCGATCGTGGGGGAGTCGTTCGCCGAGATCTTCTTCGGCAACTGCACCGCCCTGGGAATGCCGGCCGTCACGGCGTCTCGAGAGGACGTCATGAAGCTGATGGACGCGATCGAGCTCGACCCGTCCGGAGAGCTGAGCGTCGACCTCGCTACATTGACGGTCACCTCGCGCGCGGGCGCGATGCCGGTCCGCATCCCCGAGGGCTCGCGCCAGCAGCTCCTCGAGGGGAGCTGGGACGCCAGTCGGACGCTGCTCCTCGCGCGCGATCGCATCGGCGAGACCGTCGCGCGCATCCCGTACCTGCGCGGCTTCTGACCGCTACGCCTTCGGGAAGACCTGTCGCGTCTCGACGACCTCGTGACTCTCGAAGATGCCCTCGACCACGTAGGGATCCCCGGCGGCGACGGCGCGGGCGGCCTTCAGGTCCGGCGCCTCGAACACGATCAGGCTGCCGCACGGCTCGCCGTCCTCGGCGAGCAGCGGCCCGGCGTACGCGACCTTCCCCTCGCGGGAGAGCGGCTCGAGGTTGGCGAGGTGCGCCTCGCGGTGCAGCTTGCGCAGCTCCCGGCCCCGTGGCCCGTCGCGGCCGATCATCGCGAACAGCGGCATGCGGGGCAGTGTATCGTGTCGCTCCCTTCATGGGCGAAGGAGGTGTCCCGATGTTGATCGACGGCAGCGCGGCCGGGCAATGAGCGCCGATGCGGCGTGGCTGACGTTCGCCTCGTGCATCGTGTTCGTCGGGGCGCTGGTGCAGGGCTCGATCGGCTTCGGACTCTCGCTGGTCGCGGTGCCGTTTCTCGTGATGATTGACCCCGCGTTCGTCCCCGGCCCGCTGCTCATGGGGGGGGCCACACTGACGCTTTTGATGACGATCCGGGACCGCGCGGCCCTCGATCTGCCCGGCCTGGGCTGGTCGACCGGGGGCCGCATCGTGGGGAGCGCGGTGGGGGCCGCCGCCCTGGTCGCCCTGCCGACCCGGGAGCTGATCCTCGGCATTGGAGCGTTGGTGCTGATCGCGGTCGCGCTGAGCGTCTCCGGGCTCCACCTCCGCCCGACGGCGCGCGTGCTCCTCGGCGCGGGTGTGCTCTCGGGATTCATGGGGACCACTGCGACGATCGGCGGCCCCCCGCTGGCCCTCGCCTACCAGGACTCCAAGGGCGACCGGCTGCGAGGCAGTCTCTCGGGCAACCTGTTCGTCGGCGCGGTGGTCTCGCTCGTGGCGGTCATTGCGGTGGGGCGCTTCGGCGGGGCCGAGCTGAGAGCGGCCTGCGTGCTGCTGCCCGGCGTCGTGATCGGATACCTCGCCTCGGGGCCGACCCGGCGGCTCGTCGACCGGGGCTACACGCGGCCGATCGTGCTCGCCGTCTCCGCCGCCGGTGCCTTGGCGCTCATCCTTCGCGAGCTCGCCCGGTGAAGCTCGATCCGCTGCGGTTCTACTTCGACTACATCTCGCACAACGCGTATATCGCCTGGACCCAGGTCCACGCGCTCGCGGAGCGCCACGGACGGACCGTCGAGCCGGTGCCCGTGCTCTTCGCGGGGCTCCTGAACGCTACCGGGCAGCTCGGTCCCGCGGAGATCCCGGCCAAGACGCGCTGGATGATTCGCGACCTGCTGCGCAAGACGGCCGAGCTCGACGTTCCGTTCGAGCCTCCCGCCTCGCACCCCTTCCGCCCCCTGCTCCCGCTGCGCGTCTCCTCGCTGCCGATGCCGGACCGCGAGCGCCGCGGCTTGGTCGATGCGCTGTTCCGCGCCACCTGGGCCGAGTCGGTCGACGTCAGCGACCCGGAGGCCGTGGCCCGCGTCGCCGACTCCGCAGGGCTCGACGGGACGGCCCTCGTGCGCGACGCCGCGAACCCGGAGGCGAAGCAGCGGCTGCGACGCCAGACCGACGATGCGATCGCGGCGGGCGTGTTCGGGGTGCCGACTCTCATCGTCGACGGGGAGCTCTTCTTCGGGTACGACGACCACGTCTGGGTGGAGAAGTTCCTGCGCGGCGTGGACCCGCTCGACCGCGAGGCGGCAGCGGCCTTCGCGCGCGTCCGGGCCACGGCGAGCCGCCGCC
>CAZLBF010000321.1:0-3900 GCA_964557495.1 uncultured Myxococcales bacterium
CGTCGTCCTGGAGGTGAATCCCCGCCTTCTCGTCGAAGGGCAGGTACATCTGATCGGCCGCAGCCTTCCACTCGGCGAGTTCGGACGGCTCGAGGCCGGTCTTGTCCACCAGGGCGGCAAAGCGGTCCGGCTCTCCGTCCCGGACCCGTTGCACCGTCTGCTCGGCGTACCAGAGATTCTCGCGGGCCATGAGGTTGGTGAAGGTATTGTTGTCGACCACGGTGTTGTACTCGTCGGGCCCGGTCACCCCGACGATGGAGAACTTTCCGTTTCTCCTCTTGGAGTAGTAACCGAGATCTCGCCACAGCCGCGCCGTCTCGACGAGTATCTCGGCCCCCTCGTCATGCAGAAACCCCTCATCGCCGGTCGCGTCGACGTACTTGCGCAGCGCATAGGCGATGTCGGCGTTGATGTGGTACTGGGCCGTACCCGCCGCGTAGTACGCCGACGCCTCCTCGCCGCTGATCGTCCGCCAGGGAAACAGCGCTCCCTTCTGATTCACCTGGCGGGCGCGCTCGCGAGCCTGATCGATGTAGCTGTAGCGGAAGTGAAGCAGATTTCGTGCGATGCGCGGATCCGTGTAGATCAGGAAAGGCAGCACGTAGATCTCGGTGTCCCAGAAGTAGTGCCCCTCGTAGCCGTCTCCCGTGAGGCCCTTGGCCGGGACGCCGGACCCCTCCGCCCGGGCGGTGGCCTGCAACAGCTGGAACAGGTTGAAGCGGATCGCCTGCTGGGTCTGATCGACGTCTCGGTCCGTGTAGCTCGGATCGCCGGTCAGCTGGATGTCGCTGCGCCGCCAGAACTCGTCCAGGTAGCGGCGCTGGCTCTCCAGGAGGTCGCCGAAGCCGTGGCGCTTCGCACGATCGAGCGTGCGCTCGGCCCGCTCGCACAGCTCCGCCGCGTCGACTCTCCGGGAGCTGTGATAGGTGAGGTACTTCGTCAGGCGAATGGGGACGCCCGGGCGGGCGTCGATCGAGTACACGACCTTTCCCGAGTCCTTGGCGTGCCGGGTCTCGGAGGCGTGGGTGCAATCCGTCTCGAAGACGTGATCCACACCCGACGCGAGGGTCATGCCGCTGTGGTGCGTCGCGTGGCCCAGCACGATGCGAGCGTCGCTCGCGCGGCTCTCCCGGGAAGCCAGCACGCGCCCTGCGAGCTGGCGAGCTCGCGGATCGTCGGCCGCGTCCGCACCCTTCGGCTCGTAGAGCAGCTCCGACGAGATCACGACCGGCGCCTCGGCATCGAGAAGCGTGACCTCGTAGGAGATCGCGGCGAGGTGGCGGTGCTCGAGCGATACGAGCCTCCGCGACTTGATCGAGACCCGCTTGCCCGCGCGGGTCTCCCATAGAACGTCGCGGTCGAGCGTTCCCGACCGCATGTCCAGCACGCGCTCGAAGTGACCGAGATCTGCCGTGGGAAGGTAGAAGGGCTCGTCGTCGACGTAGAGCTTGATGATCTTGCCATCGGGGACGTTGACGATCGTCTGGCCGGTCTTCGCGAAGCCGTACGCCTCTTCACCGTAGACGATCGGCCACGACTCGTAGAATCCGTTGACGAACGTCCCGTTGTCGTGTGCCGGCTGGCCTTCCTCGAAGGCTCCCCGAATGCCGAGGTAGCCGTTCGCGGTGGAGAAGAAGGTCTCGGCCTGGGCCAGGAAGCGCGGATAGAACTCCTGCTCCACGAACCTCCACTCGTCGCGAGGGTAGACGTACTGCGGCGGGTTCATGCGTTCGCGATGGATCATGGAGCCTGTCGCCTCTCCTCTCGAGTTGTCGCGTCGCGAGGCGGACCTCGCGCCTCACCGGTCAGCCGAGCAGCTCGCCCAGGTCGTGCACGACGATCTCGGCCCCGTGCTTGGTGAGCTCGCCCGGGTCGGTGTGCCGCGCGACGCCGATCACGAGTCCAAAGCCGCCGTCGCGACCGGCCTGGACGCCCGAGATGGCGTCCTCGATCACCACGGCGCGAGCGGGCTCGACGCCGAGCTGCTTCGCGGCAGTCAGGAACGTCTCCGGGTCGGGCTTCCCGGCCAGACCCAGCCGCCCGGCGACCTCCCCGTCGACCCGGGCGTCGAACAGCTCCTCGATGCCCGCGGTCGCGAGCACCGCCTGACAGTTGCGACTCGACGACACCACCGCCGTCTTGAAGCCCTCGGCGCGCAGGACTCGAACCACGGCGACCGAGCTCTCGTAGGCGTCGACTCCGTCCGTGGCGAGGACCTCGTTCACGTATCCGTCCTTGCGGTTCCCCATACTCTGGACGGTCTCGCGGCCGGGCGGCTCGTCGGGGGACCCCTCGGGCAGCTCGATCCCGCGAGACGCCAGGAAGTCGCGTACGCCGTCCTCCCGAACCTTGCCGTCCACGTACAGCCGGTAGTCCGTCTCGACGTCGAACGGCACGAAGGGCTCGTCCGTCTCGTCGGACCGCCCGCGGAGGTAGTCGTCGAACAGGCGCTTCCAGCAGGCCGCGTGGAGCTTCGCCGTGTCGGTGAGGACTCCGTCCAGATCGAACAGGACCGCATCGTATCGCGAGCGCGCCAGCGGCTTTTCCAGTCGGGATCGGCTCATGCTGCAGCTCCACTTTCCCGCCGAGCGGAATCCACCGCCCTGCCGCCGGACCCCGGCCCGCGATCGAGGTCGGCGAGGGCCCGCGATTATACTCCAGCCGGCCTCCTCGGTTACGATTGCCGACATACGCAGTCGAGCGGAGGGGTTGCATGCGCCGGTACATCTGGATAGGGCTGATTCTGACGTTGGCGACTCCGGTCCGGGCGGACGTCGTGCTGTTCCAGAACGGCGATCGGGTTCAGGGTCGCATCGTCACGCTGCAGTCGGGAATGCTCGAGCTCGACTCGGCGCTCTTCGGCAAGCTCTCCACCCCGCTCGCCGAGGTGGAGACCTTCGAGAGCGAGGACGAGATCGAGCTGCACCTGGCGGACGGCCGGCAGCTCGAGGTCCGTGTCGAGCGCGGAGAGCCGGGGTCGATCCTGGTCCCCACGCCGGACGGCCTCGTGCGCGAGCCGCTAGGGCTCGAGCACCTGAGCCAGATCAACCCGCCGCGCCCCGAGGGCCAGGAGCGCTTCAGTGGAAATCTCGAGGTCAAGCTGGACATCGACCGGGGCAACACGCACCAGCACGAGGCGGACCTCGCGTTCAGCATCAAGCGCCCCTTCGGCCGTCACGCGGTCCGGCTCTGGGGCGACTACGAGGGCGATCGCAACCGCAGCGACGGCCTCCGGACCACGACGAAGCGGAAGTACCGGCTCGGCCTCTGGCACTCCTACGACCTGACCGACCGCTACTACCTGGTCCAGAAGGTCAGCGGCCGGAACGAGAAGACGTCCAACCTGGACCTGCGGCTCCTCTCGAGCTCCGGCCTCGGCGTCCGCTGGGTGAATACAGAGAGGACGACGGTCACCACCGAGACCGGCCTGGCCTGGATCCACGAGGACTTCTCGGATGAGACCGATACGAACAACTACCTGGCGGGTCGCATCGAGTGGATCCTGAATCGCCAGCTCAACCCGTACGTTTCGCTCTTCCATAACGGCGAGTGGGTCCCGAGCTTCAGAGACTTCGGCGAGGAGCACCTCATCGAGACCGACACCGGGATCAAGACCAAGCTCACCGACCACCTCTACGTGAAAAGCACAGTCGAGTGGGACTGGGACTCCGATCCCGCGGAGGACGCAAAGCAGCAGGACGTCAACTACGTGCTCACGCTCGGCTACGAGTTCTAGCGGTGCGGGCGATGGTCGAAGTCGAATCCCACCGTACCGCCGAATTCCCGGTTCCCGCGTTCCGAATCTGGGAGCTGATCGCGGATTTCGGGGGAATCGGAGAGTGGTGGCCGGAGGGCATGCTCACCCGGGTCGAGGTCGAGGGGGAGGGCATCGGAATGGTG
>CAZLBF010000322.1:0-4340 GCA_964557495.1 uncultured Myxococcales bacterium
CAAGGCCGTGGAGATCCTCGACGTGAACGCCAGCGAGTACCGTCTGCCCATGCCCGAGAAGCGTACCGTCGCGGCTGGCGACGTGACGGTGAGCCCGCTGGAGCAGTGAGAGCGGGAGCGATGACCTGGGCCCTGGGCAGAGCCGTGGTGGCCGGCGCGAGCGTGCTCGTGCTCGCCTGCGGCGGGGAGCCGCCCGCCGCACCCGACGCCCGGCCGCCTGTGCGCGTGCTCGTCGTCGCGGGCCCCGCCGACGTGAAGCTGCCGTCGTTACCGGGACGGGCCGAGGCCGTGCAGGAAGTGGACCTCAACTTTCGGGTGGGCGGTCGCATGCTCGAGCGCAAGGTGGAGCTCGGCGATCATGTCGTATCGGGGCAGGTACTGGCCCAGCTCGACCTGCGCGACTTCAAGGCGGAGCTCGATCGGGCCAGGGCGCTGCGCCAGCAGACCACGGCGCTGCTGGGTCGCGAGCGCGAGGCGGCCACCACGGGCGCAGTCTCGCAGCAGGAGCTGAGCGAAGCCGAAGCGCGGGCCGAGAGCGCGCGGGCGCGCGTCGAGATCCAGCAGAAGGCCCTGGACGACGCCACGCTGCGGGCCCCCTTCGACGGGGCCGTGACGGCCACCTACGTCGAGCCGCTGCAGCAGGTGAAGGAAGGCCAGCCCGTGCTGCGCCTGCTCGATCTGTCGAAGATCGAGATGTGGGTGGACGTTCCCGAGGACCGCATCCACCTGGTGCGTGCGGGGCGAGCCGTGGCCGTACGCTTCGATGCTCTGCCGGATCGCGAGTACACGGCCCGCGTCTCCGAGATCGGGAACGAGGCCGACGACCAGACGCGAACCTACCCCGTGAACCTCCTGATCGAGCAGCCGGCCGACGCCGCGCCGGACGCACGGATTCTCCCCGGCATGGCCGGCGAAGCGACGCCGACGCCGCGGGCCGACGCTCCCAGCCTCGGCTCCGAGGTTCCGCTCTCGGCCGTGTTCTCGGATGCGACCACGCCCAGCTACGTGTGGATCGTCGAAGACGGCGACAAGGTGAAGCGCCGCGCGGTGGAGACCGGCCGCCTCACCAACGCCGGTATCGTCGTCCAGAAGGGCCTCGCGCCGGGGGAGCGCATCGTCACGCAGGGCGGGCAGTTCCTGCGCGACGGCGTCGAGGTGCACGTGGTCGAGCCGGAGGGGAGGGCCTCGTGAATCTCGCACAGTTCGCCGTCAACAACCGCGCCCTCATGCACTTCATCGAGGTGCTGCTGCTGGTCGCCGGCGTGTTCAGCTACTTCTCGCTCGGCAAGCTCGAGGACCCGAACTTCTCGATCAAGCGAGCGATGATCGTGACCAACTACCCGGGCGCCAGTCCGGAAGAGGTCGAGCTCGAGGTCACGGACCGCATCGAGAAGGCGCTGCAGGAGATGCCGCAGCTCGACCGCCTGTACTCGCTGTCGCGGGCCGGCGTGTCGATCGTGCGCGTGGACATCAAGGCCGTCTACTGGTCGCCCGCGCTGCCCCAGGTGTGGGACGTGCTGCGCAAGAAGATCGTGGACGTCGAGTCGAGCTTTCCGCCGGGCGTGCAGACGCCGCAGGTCGGCGACGACTACGCCATGGTGTACGGCTTCCTGCTGGCGCTCACCGGAGACGGCTTCAGCGACAAAGAGCTCGAGGACTACGCCGACTTCCTCAAGAAGGAGCTCAGCCTCGTGCCTGGCGTGGCGCGGATAGATCTCTGGGGAAATCGCGACAAGGCCATCTACATCGACGTGACCGAGGCGCAGCTCGCGCAGGTCGGTCTCAGCGAAGGCAGCTTCGTCAATACGCTCGGTGAGCAGAACATGGTCGTCGACGCCGGCCACGTCGACGTGGCGGATCGGCGCCTGCGCCTCGCCCCGACCGGGGAGTTCAGAAGCCCCGCCGAGATCGGCGAGCTGGCCCTCCGGCCCACGGTCTTCGAGACCCTGTCGAGCCTCGGGCGCACGCAGGCGGTCTCCGGTACAGAGGGGAGTCCCCGCCCGGAGACCAACCGCAGACAGGGCAGCGTGTCGAGTGGCAGCGGCTCCACCAACGAGCTGATCCGCATTCGCGACATCGGCAAGGTCCGGCGCGGCTACCGGGATCCGCCGCACTGGATGATGCGGTTCAACGGGCAGGACTCGATCGCACTCGCGATCGCGAACGTCGCCGGAGGCAACATCCTCGATACCGGCGCCGCGCTCGACGCGAGACTCGCCGAGATCGAGGCCCTGCTCCCCCTCGGACTCGAGGTCCACAAGCTCTCCTGGCAGTCGGAGTTCGTCGAGGACGGGATCGCGAGCTTCCTCGAAGCGCTCCGCGACGCAATGCTGATCGTCCTCGGCGTGGTCATGCTGGCGCTGGGCTGGCGGCTCGGGCTGGTGGTGGGCTCGGGACTGCTGCTCGCGGTGTTGGGCGTGTTCATCTTCATGGCCGCGATGGACATCGACCTGCACCGGATCTCGCTCGGCGCCCTGATCATCGCACTGGGGATGATCGTGGACGACATCATCGTGGTCTCGGACCTGTACCTGGTGAAGCTGGGCCGGGGCACCGACAAGGTGCAGGCCGCCGTCGAGGCGGCGCAGGAGAACGCGAAGCCCCTGTTCTGGGCCACGACCATCGCGGCGTTCGCGTTCTTCCCCATCTTCCTGTCTCTCGAGGGCGCGGGCGAGTTCTGCCGCACCCTGTTCCTGGTGGTGGGGGCGTCGCTCTGGATCAGCTGGGTCTTCGCCATGACGCTGACACCGGTGCGCTGCATCACGTTCATGCCGAACCCGCCCACGGACGCAAGCGCGGGCGGAGAGGAACCTCCACTCGGCCGCATCAAGGCGGCCTTCGAGCGGCTGCTGGTGTTCGGGATCGGGCGCCGCTTTCCCATGATGGGCACGGCCGTGGCCGTGCTCGCGGTCGCCGTGGTCGGCTTCGGCAACGTGCAGCAGATGTTCTTCCCCTTCGCCGAGCGCACGCAGATCCTGATCGACTACTGGGGCCCCCAGGGCACGCGGATCGAGCGCACGTCGGAGGCCCTCGAGAAGATCGAGAAGAAGCTGGCCGAGCTGGACTACGTGGAGAACGTGAGCGCCTTCGTGGGGCAGGGCTCGCCCCGCTTCTACCTGCCCGTGGACAGCCAGTGGCCCACCAAGGAGTACGGACAGCTGCTCGTCAACACGACCCTGGCCGAAGACGTGGACCAGCTGATCGCGGAGCTGCAGCCCTGGGTGAGGAGCCAGTTCACCGAGGGCATGGTCCGCTTCCGCCGCCTGAACGTCGGTCCAGCCGAGACCTGGAAGTTCGAAGTGCGCTTCATGGGCCCCTCGGAAGCGAGCCTCGGGACGCTGCGCGCGATCGGCGAAGAGGCGATGCAGATCCTGCACGACGACCCGCTCGCGACTGACGTGCGCATGGACATGCGCCAGCGCGAGAAGCAGCTCGTGCCCGAGTACAACCAGGAGCGCGGACGCCTCGCGAACCTGGCTCGTCCCGACGTCGGAACCGCCAGCAAGCGGCTCCGCGACGGCGTTCAGGTGGGCCTGTATCGCGAAGGCGACGACCTCTACCCGATCCTGCTCCGCAACGTGGAGCGCGAGCGCGACGAAGCCGTCACGCGGCTCGAGACCGTGCAGGTCCGATCCGACTACGCCACGGAGCCGGTGCCGCTCGCCCAGGTGACCGACGGCTTCCGCGCCGAGTGGCACGATCCGGTGATCACGCGCTACAACCGGCGCCGCCAGGTGGCCGTGCAGGGCACACCGGTCGAAGGTGCGACCTTCCCGGAGCTGCGGGCGTCGGTGGTCGGCGCGATCGACGCCATCAAGCTGCCGCCCGGCTACCAGGTGCTGTGGGACGGGCAGGCGCGCGACTCGATCCGCTCGCAGCGCTCGCTGCTGCCGGGCATGGTCCCGGCGGGCATCATCATGCTCACGCTGCTCGTGTACCTGTTCAACGCCTACCGCCCGCCGCTGGTCATCCTGCTCACGCTGCCCTTCGCGCTGATCGGCATCACGGCGGGGCTCCTGGTCTTCGAAAAGGCCTTCGGCTTCGTGGCGATCCTCGGCGTGCTGAGCCTCACGGGCATCATGATCCGCAACTCGGTGGTGCTGCTCGAGACCGTCGATCACCAGGTCGAAGCCGGCAAGACGCGCTATCGCGCCGTGATCGATGCGGCGCTCTCGCGTGCGCGGCCCGTGATGGTGTGCGCTACGGCGACCGGGCTCGGGTTGGTGCCGCTGTTCCCCGACGTGTTCTGGGGCTCGCTGGCGGCGGCACTGCTGTTCGGCCTGCTGGTCGGCACGGCGCTGACGCTGGTCCTGGCGCCCGTGCTATACGCCACGCTGTAC
>CAZLBF010000323.1:0-3430 GCA_964557495.1 uncultured Myxococcales bacterium
ACGGCCGCTGGGAGACCCCGGAGCAGGCGGCGCGGGCGATGCTCGCCGCGAGCGAGGTCGAGCTCAGCGACCTAGAGCTGGAGTACCTGCTCGAGTACCTGGGTCTGCTCTAGGGCGCGCGCGGGTAGAATGGGCCGATGACACTCGACACATCGGTTCTGCTCGACGGTCTCGCGTTTCCCGAGGGTCCCCGCTGGCGCGACGGCAAGCTCTGGTTCTCGGACATGCACGACCACAGCGTGCTGACGGTCGACCCGGAGGGGAGGGTCGAGAAGGTCGTCGAAGTTCCGAACCAGCCCTCCGGGCTGGGCTGGCTTCCCGACGGCCGCCTGCTGGTGGTCTCCATGACCGACTGCAAGCTGATGCGGCTCGAGGGAGATCGGCTCGCGCTGCACGCCGACCTCTCCGAGCTCGCCTCGTTCCACCTGAACGACATGGTCGTCGACGCGCACGGGCGCGCCTACGTGGGGAACTTCGGCTTCGACCTGAACGCGCAGGCGGCGCCCGCGCCGGCCGAGCTGATCCTCGTGACGCCCGACGGACAGGCGCGCGTGGTCGCGGAGAAGCTCGACTTCCCCAACGGAAGCGTCATCACGCCAGACGGACGAACACTGATCGTCGGGGAGACCTTCGGCGCGCGCCTCACGGCCTTCGACATCGCCCACGACGGCTCGCTCTCGGGACGCCGCATCTGGGCGCAGCTCGAGGGGGCCGTGCCCGACGGAATCTGTCTGGATGGAGAGGGTGCGGTCTGGGTCGCCTCTCCTCCCTTCAAGGAGGTGCTCCGAGTGCGCGAGGGCGGCGAGGTCGTGGAGCGGGTCGACACGGACCAGCAGGCGATCGCCTGCATGCTCGGCGGCCCAGAGCGACGCACGCTCTTCGTACTCACGGCGCCGAGCGTCGACCCGGACGAGTGCCGCGCCGCGCGGGGAGCGCGGATCGAGATCCTCGAGGTGGACGTCCCCGGCGCCGGCCTCCCCTAGCCCTAGCCTTCCAGGAGCGCGCTCACGAAGCGTCCGAGGAGCTCGCGCCGGCCACTCACGCCCACCTTCTCGTAGATGGCGTGCAGGTGGTTTCGCACCGTGAGCTCGCTGATGAAGAGCTGCGACCCGATCTCGCGCGGACGGCCTCCGACCAGCGCCGCGCGCAGCACCTCGAGCTGGCGCTCGGAGACGCCAAAGGGCTCGAAGGTCTCGCGCACCGGGTCCCGGGAATCGGAGTCCAGCGGCTCGGGCGGCGGCTCCCCCAGGGCGACGCGGAAGGCATTCGGGTCGGCCAGTGCCCGGTCGAGCAGGATCGCCCCCGGGAGCGCGACCCGGAGGTGTCGCACCAGGCCCCCGTCGTCCATCGGAGCGAGGAGCAGGAGCGGCTCCGGATGCGACTCCAGCTCGAGCCCGTCCAGATCGTCGACCCGCACCACACCGACGACCAGCAGGTCGAAGGCCAGCTTCCCTCGCAGCTCGCGGAACAGAGCCGCGTCGCCGGTCGCGCAGACGTGCAGCCGTTGGGAGCCCAGGAGCTGGTGGGCCCGCTCCCGGACCGGGCTCTCCCGCTCCAGCAGCAGTACGGCATCGGGTTGTGCGTTTTGATTCATATCCATCAGAAACAAATATACCAAATAAACTATCAAGTGCACGTCTAAGAAGTCGAAACGAGTCCCAGGACGGCGTGGTTGGCTCGGCATGAGCGAGAGGCAGCGCGCCAAGGCCCGGGCGGGACCATGAGGCCGCGTCTGTGGGCTCGAAGCCATACCTTGGGGGGGGAATCAAGATGAGAGACAACCTGATCACGGTTCGCGAGGCCGCCAACTACCTTCGTATCTCGGCGCGCACGGTCTACCGCCTGATCGAGTCGGGCCAGCTTGGCGCGGTTCGGATCGGCAAGCAGTGGCGCATCCCGGCGAGCGACCTTCCCGGCGCTGCCGCGGTGTCCGTCGAGACCCAGGCCGTGGAGAACACGGCGAGCGCGTAAGCTTCTGGATCGAGGGGGAGCCGGCCGACAGTGCTCCCCCTCGACCCGCGCTTCGCTAGTCTTCGCGCCTCACCGGGGGCGAAGGGGGAGCCGTGGAGCGTGGGGGACGCGACCGCTGGGCCACCAAGATCGGCCTGGTCCTGGCCCTGGCCGGGAACGCAATCGGGCTCGGCAACTTCCTGCGCTTCCCCGGACAGGCGGCCGCCAATGGCGGCGGCGCCTTCATGATCCCCTACTTCCTGTCCCTGGTCCTGATCGCGCTGCCGCTCTTGTGGGCGGAGTGCGCGATCGGTCGCTTCGGCGGCCGCTTCGGACACGGCCACACCGCCGGCATGTTCGACCGGCTCTGGCCGCACCCGATCTCCAAGTACGTCGGCGTGCTCGGGGTATTCATCCCGTTCACCATCGCGCTCTACTACATCCCGATCACGTCGTGGTGCCTCGCCTTCTCGTGGTTCTCGGCCACGGGCGCCTACGACGGGCTGACGACGCGGGCCGAGGTCTCGGGGTTCCTGAAGGCGTTCCAGGGCTTCGCGCCCAACGAGCACTTCTCGGGACCCGAGGCGCTCTACCTCTTCTACGTGCTCACGCTGGGGTTCATGCTGCTCGTGCTCGCGGGCGGGATCTCGCGCGGCATCGAGCGGCTGGCCAAGGTGGCGCTGCCCGCGCTGTTCGCGCTGGCGGTGGTGCTCGTCGTCCGCGTGCTCACGCTCGACGCACCGCCCGGCGCGGGGCCGGACCAGAGCGTCGCAGCCGGGCTCGGCTTCGTCTGGAACCCCAGGTTCGAGGAGCTCGCCAACGCAAAGGTCTGGCTCGCCGCCGCGGGCCAGGTCTTCTTCACGATCTCGGTGGGCTGGGGGATCATCCACACCTACACCTCCTACGTGCGACCCGACGACGACATCGCCCTGACGGGCCTCTCCATGGCGAGCCTCAACGAGTTCGCCGAGGTGGTGCTCGGGGGAACGATCGCGATCACGGCCGCCGTGGTCTTCTTCGGCGTCACCGCAACCCAGGAGATCGCGACCAGCACGTTCGACCTGGGCTTCAACTCGATGGCCGTGATCTTTCAGGAGCTGCCGCTGGGGAATGCGATCGGGGCGCTCTGGTTCCTGCTGCTCTTCTTTGCGGGCCTCACCTCGGCGGTGGCGATCACGCAGCCGATGGTCGCGCTGATCCAGGAGGGCTTCTCGCTCACGCGGCGGCGGGCCGTCGCGATCACGGGTCTCGCCCTCTTCGTGCTGTCGCAGCCGGTGCTGCTGCTCCAGGGGATGCTCGACGAGATCGACTTCTGGGCCGGCACCTTCTGCCTGCTGCTCTTCGGCTTCGTCGAGGTGCTGATCTTCGCCTGGGCGTTCGGCATGGAGCGCGGCTGGGAGGAGATCACGCGCGGAGCCAGCATCCGCGTGCCGACGCTCGTGCGGACCCTGCTCCGCTGGGTCACGCCGGTCTTCCTCGG
>CAZLBF010000324.1:0-25984 GCA_964557495.1 uncultured Myxococcales bacterium
GTCGTAGATGTCCCCGTCCTTGCGCTTCACCTCCACCACCACGTAGCTGGCGGTGCCGAAGCGGCCCTCGAACTTGTCCTGGGCGTGGATGAACGGGTGCTCCGGCCACTGGTCCCGGACGCTGGTGTTCATCTGGAAGCGCGGGATCCCGGCGACCGGCTCGCCGCTGATGTTGAAGATCAGCGCGTTCACCAGCGGCGCCGCGAAGAACAGCGTGATCGAGAGCAGCGTCATCAACGTCGCGAACCGGTTCCGCACGATCAGCCGCGCGAAGCGCATCGAGAACGCCGCCTCGGGCAGCCTCTCCTCCATCTGACTCTGGGCCGGCGTGTCTGCCATCGCCGACTACTCCCCAGCTCCGTCGTCCAGCACGTCCGCTTCCGACGGGGGAAGGACCTGTTGCCAGGACGTGCCGCCGTCGCTGGATCGGAGCACCATACCGGCGGCTCCTACGATCCAACCGCGGTCGGGTGTCCCGAAGGTCAGATCTCGCATGAACGTGAAGACGCGTGGCATGGCTCCCTCTTCCGGGCGGGCGTAGGTGAGGCCGCCGTCCTGGCTGACGCGCTGGAGACCGCGCTCCCCGACCGCGACCACTGCGTTGGCGCCGAAGTCCGCCGCGAACAGCGCCTGCTCGCTCTGGGAGTCGGCGTAGTCCCAGGTCCGACCGCCGTCGGTCGACCGCAGCATCACGCCCCCCAGACCCGCGACCACCCCGTTCAGCGGGTCCTTGAACTTGACGTCGAACAGGAAGGGCGTCTCGAGCAGGTTGATGAAGACCTTGGGCGGGGCGTCGCAGAGCTTGGAGCGCCCGAAGGCGTCCATGTCGACCGTCTCCTCGTCCATCGGGGTCGTGTTCAGGAGCCGGATCCGCTCCTGGCCGACCCCCTCGCCCTCGAGGAAGTCGCGCACGGACCCGGCGCGCTCGTCCGCGATGTAGGTCCCGTGCTCCCGGAGCTCGCTCTTGGTCAGACAGCCGTCGATCCGAATGCGGAGGTACTCCTTTTCGAGCAGGACCTCGGAGATCTCGAAGAGAACGTCCCACTGCTCGCGAACCAGGTCCCGCTGTCCCTTCTTGAACTCCATGTCAGGGATGTCGACCTCGCCGATGATCTTGCCCTTCTCCCAGGTGGCGCCGCCGTCCGAGGTCCAGTAGGTGAGCCCGTACTCGCCCGCGATCCAGCCGTTCTTCTCGTCCAGAAAGAAGACGTCGTTCAGGTAGAGGTCGTCGTAGAGCGTCTCGCCCTTGTAGTACCGCTCGAGCTCGAACTCGGTCAGGTACTGGAAGGTCGGGTTGCTCTCATCGAGCGCGAACGAACGGTCGATCCAGGTCTCGCCGCCGTCGAAGGTCTCGTAGCGCCCGCCCCACTCTCCCACGGCCCAGGCGCGCTGCGGCGAGACCGCGGAGACCGAGAAGATGTGCTGGGCCGGCTCGCGAGGCGTTCGCTGAACGGTCCAGGTGTCCCCCCCGTCGGACGTCTTCAGGATGAAGCCGCGCCGCCCGACCAGCCAGCCGTGCTGTTCATCGGCGAACGAGATGTCGTAGATGGACTTCTCGGTCGGGGTTGCGAGCTTGCGCCAGGTCTTGCCCGCGTCCCTCGTGCGGTAGACCGCTCCGAAGTAGCCCGAGACCCACAGGTTGTCTTCGCCGACCGCCGTCGCGGCGTACAGGTCATCGTAGATGTCGATGTCGCCCTCGGCGAAGCGATCCTCGTACGTCTCACCAATGCAGCCAAGAACGAGCCAGAGAGAAGCGGAGAACAGAGCGACTGCAGCCCCTCGTCTCGGCAGATACGACGTGCCCAAAATCCCCTCCCATGCCACAAACGGCGAGTACGGCTCGACCGAAAAACGCTGGACTCGCGAAGTCCGCCGCACCGCCACCAACCGGGGCACTGGGCGAGGTTCTCGCAGTCACCCGCTGAACGACCGGAGCCGTTTTCTATTACAACGCCGCAAGAGGTGTCAAGCGATTGTAAACCACCGAAGCTTCCGGCGTTTCGGGATTCTTCTTGACTCGGACAGCCCGCGTGTGCACAGGTCGCGCACATGCCTCGGACACGGCTCTCCGCGGCCCACACCGCCCCCGCGGAGAGCCGCGCCGCGGTTCCACCTACACGCGAAACGGTAGGCCGCGCCCCCGGCTCATCCGCGTCCCCACCCGACGTTCCCTCGCGCACGAAAACCGAACAAAACCCGAACGTCCGGTGACCCAAAACGGGCTCCGCCTGCGGCTCAGTAGCCAGATGAGGCGGTCTGCGAGCGAAGCCCGGCAGGAACAGCAAGCACCGCGGTAGCGGCGCGCGCAGCGAGGCGCAGCCGAGCGAAGCCCGGCAGGCGGGCTCCGCCCGCCGTTACCCGGCAGTACTGCCGTTGCCCAGCTTCAGCCGGAGCGCATTCAGGCGGATGAAGCCGTCCGCGTCCCGCTGGCTGTACTCGTCGGCATCGTCCGCCTCGAACGTCGCGATCGTCTCGCTGTACAGCGAGCGGGGTGCGCGGCGCCCCAGGACGGTTGCCACTCCCTTGTAGAGCCGGAGTCTCACCGTGCCGGTGACGTGCTCCTGGCTCTTCGCCACGGCACTCGTGACGAACTCCATCTCGGGCGAGAACCAGAAGCCGTTGTAGATCAGCTGAGCGATGCGGGGAATGAGTCGGTCGCGCTCCAGCATGACCTCGCGGTCGAGCGTGATCGACTCGAGCGCCCGGTGCGCCGCGTGCAGCACCGTCCCACCGGGCGTCTCGTAGACACCGCGCGACTTCATCCCCACCACCCGATCCTCGACGAGATCCACGCGACCCACGCCGTGGCTCGCGGCCAGATCGTTGAGCTGAGTGAGCAGGTCGACGGGGCCGAGCCGCTCACCGTTCACCGCGACCGGGCAGCCGCGCTCGAAGTCGACCTCGACCTCGGCCGGGGAGTCGGGTGCGCGCTGGGGCGAGGTGGTCCACTCGAACATCTCCTCGTCCGGCGCTCGCCAGGGATCCTCGAGAATCCCGCCCTCGTAGCTGATGTGATACAGGTTGCGATCGATCGAGTACGGCTTGCGGAGGGTCGCCTCGATGGGGATCTCGTGCTTCTGCGCGTAGGTCATCAGCTCGGTTCGGCCGCGCATGTCCCACTCGCGCCACGGCGCGATGATCTTCAGGTCCGGCGCGAGCGCCTGGTAGGTGAGCTCGAACCGCATCTGGTCGTTGCCCTTCCCCGTGCAGCCGTGCGAGACGGCGTCGGCACCCACCTGGCGCGCGACCCGCACCTGCTCCTTGGCGATGACCGGACGCGCCAGCGAGGTCCCGAGCAGGTAGCTCCCCTCGTACACGGCGTTGGCCGCGATCGCGGAGAAGACGTACTCGCGCACGAACTCCTCGCGAAGGTCGCTCACGATGCAGTCGGACGCGCCGGTGCGCATGGCCTTCTCGGCCGTCTCGGCGAGGTCCTCCTCCTGCCCGATGTCGGCGACCAGACAGACGACGGAGGCGCCGTAGGTCTCGATCAACCAGCGCAGGATGACCGAGGTGTCGAGCCCGCCGGAATAAGCCAGAACGATTCGTTGAATGTCTCCCATGGCGCGGGATTGTACCCGCCCTGGGCACTTACTCCACGATGCCGTCCCGGATCAGGCGGGCGAGGATCTCCAGCGTCCGGAACCGGTCGAGCGAAGAGAGGCTGAGGAGATTCTCGATGGTCAGCATTCCGTCGATCTGCGACACGAGGAAGCCCTCGTCCGGCTGCAGGTCCCGGAGCAGCAACTCGTCCATGCCCAGCTTGAGCTGCAGGGACCTGCCCTGGTCGCCGATCGCGCGTGCCCACTGGTCCATCAGGCGGTTCCGAATCAGCTCCCGATAGGCGCGCAGGTCGAGTCGATCCGGGGCCTTCTGGGCGGCCTGATCGAGCTCCAGCCACGCATCCTCGAGCTGCCCGGCCCGGTAGGCCTCGAGCGCACCCTGGAGCAGGGTGTCCGGAGCCTCGGCGTCATCGGAGCCATCCGGCTCGAACAGGCTGGCAAACTGATTCTCGAACGACGCCTCGGTCTCGGCGGGCGGCGAGGTGCGAGCCCGTTTCCCCTTCGACTTCGGTCCCGAGCCCGCGGTCTTCCGCTCGGGGGGGGTCGGGCTCTCGAGCTCCGGCTCGGACCGCGGCGTGTCGTCCTCCTCCCCCACCGGCCGGATGCCCTCCGCTGCCAGCGCGGGCCCTGCCCCCCCGGTCGGCGGCCGGCCCGCCTCCTCGTAGGCGGTCTCGAGATAGTCGCGGACGGCGTGGTTGTCGGGATCGAGCTGGCGCGCCTCCTCCCAGGAGGCGATCGCGGCCTCGAGGTCCCCCAGGCCGTAGTGGTTCAGCCCCCGCTTCAGGAGGCGAACGACCGCGTCGTTCTCGGAGTCAGCCATTCATCAGTCTTTCAGCGCCACCGCGCCTTCGTTCTGCGCATACTCGTCGACGAGCTGCTTGAGTTCCTCGCGCGAGAGCGTTCCGCGCGGATCCACCTGAACCGACTGCTCCAGGTTGGTTGCGAGGTCCTTCGCCGACACGCTCACGATCCCGTTGGCATCGATGTCGAACGTCACCTCGATCTCGGGCTCCCCCTTGGGTGCAGCCGGGATTCCCGTCAGCGAGAACTCTCCGAGCAGGTTGTTGTCGCCCGAGGCGTCGCTCTCACCCTGGAGTACGCGGATCTTCACGACGTCCTGGTTGTCGCGCGTGGTCGTGAAGATCTCGTTGCGCGACACGGGCACCTTCGTGTTGCGCTCGATCAGCCGCGCGAAGTGCCCACCCTGCGTCTCGATGCCGAGCGAGAGAGGCGTGACGTCCACGAGCAGCGGGCCCGCTTGGTCGTTCATGAGCATGGCGGCCTGGAGCGCGGCTCCGATTGCGACCACCTCGTCCGGATTCACCCCCTTGTGGGGCGCCCGGCCGAACAGGTCCTCCACGAAAGCCTGGACCATGGGCATGCGCGACTGGCCTCCCACGAGGAGAACCTGGTCGATGTCGTCGGGCCGAAGACGCGCGTCATCGAGGACCCTCCGGCAGATCTCGCCGGTCTTCTCGATCAACTCCCGCGCCTGATCCTCCAGCTGAGAGCGCTGGAGAGTCGCGGTCAGGTGCCGCGCCTGCCCGTCTTGGTCCGCGGCAATGAACGGGAGGTTGACCTCGGCCTGGTCCAGCTGAGAGAGGTCGCACTTGGCCTTCTCTGCCGCGTCCTTCAGCCGCTGAAGCGCCATGCGATCTTCGCTCAGCGACATCCCTTCCTGCTGCTCGAACATCTCCATCAGGTAGCTGACCAGGCGGTAGTCGAAGTCCTCGCCGCCCAGATGCGTGTCGCCTCCGGTCGCGAGCACCTCGAGTACGCCGTTGCCGATCTGGAGAATGGAGATGTCGAAGGTGCCGCCCCCCAGGTCGTAGACGGCGATCCGCTCGGTCTCGTGCCGACCCATCCCATAGGCGAGCGCCGCCGCCGTCGGCTCGTTGATGATCCGAAGCACCTCGAGACCGGCCAGGCGTCCCGCGTCGCGCGTCGTCTGGCGCTGCGCATCGTTGAAGTAGGCGGGCACCGTGATCACGGCCTTCCGGACGGGCTCTCCGAGATACTCCTCGGCGACGCGCTTCATCTCGCGCAGCACCGCTCCGGACACCTCGGGAATCGTGTAGACGCGGTCGGCGATCTTGAGGCGCGTGTCCTGGTTGGGGCCCTCGACGATCTCGTAGGGAACCAGCGATCGCGCATGCTCGACTTCCGGGGAGTTGAAGCTGCTGCCGATCAGGCGCTTGGAGGCGTACACCGTGTTGGCGGCGTTGGTGATCGCCTGCCGCTTCGCGAGGTGGCCGACCAGTCGCTTGCCCGCCTCGGTGACCGCAAAGTACGACGGTGTCGTCTTGTAGCCCCCCGTGTTCGGAATCACGACCGGCTGGCCGTGCTCGAGCGCGGCGACGCACGAGTTGGTGGTTCCGAGATCGATGCCGATCACGCTACTCATGGATTCTCCTCGACGTCAGATCGCGGCGCCGAGGCCGCATGCGTTCGACTCAGGTTGAGCGCGACTTCTCCCAACGTGTCCTGATAGGTCCGCTCCCGCGGATCGAAGATGAGCGCGAGCCGAAGCAGCGCGTGGGCTCGCTTCAGGTCTCCCCCGCCCATGACCTGCATGGCCTCATGGAAGTGCCGTCGCGCCTTGCTGCGCGTGAGCTCGAGCTGGCGCTGCAGCCCCCTGAGAACCGCGTCGGATCGCTTGCGCGGAGCGCGCCGCCGGAGCGGCGGCGGGGCCGCGGGCGCCTTGGGCGGATCCCGCTTCAGGCACCGATCGTAGGCCTCGCGAAGCTCGGGGTCCCTGAGCACCTCGTACGCCGCCAGGACCCGCTTGATGATCTCGTGCAGCAGGCCGCCATAGGCTCCGAGTTCCCGGCCGAAGAAGCGGTCCGGGTGGTACGCGAGGGAGCGCTCCGAGAATGCCGCGCGGATCGCCTCCAGGTCAGCCCCGAGCGGGATTCCGAGGACCTCGTAGAAGTCGAGCTCGGGGAGCGTGCGGGCGAAGCTCCGCACCTTCTCCTTGAACTCGGCAGAGAGTTCCTCGTTTTCCAGGGCCGGATCCGATGGCATGCCAGGTCTCCGCGCGCAGGGCGCTCCGGTACGCTCTTGCTATCGGGCGCGCAGCGTTAGCGGTTTAGACGCAAATCCCCGGGAGGCGGGACCGACGGCCACCGACCCATCGCGGCGGGAGTCTCGCACCTATTTCGAGGCCAGGATCACCGCCTCGAGGATGGCCTTCTGGGCGTGCAGTCGGTTCTCGGCCTGGTCGAACACCAGGCTGCGGTCAGATTCGAACACCTCCGCCGTGATCTCCTCGCCGCGGTGCGCGGGGAGACAGTGCAGCACCCGCACGTCCGAGGGGGCGTGGCGGAGGAGTTCCTCGTTGACCTGATAGGGCGCGAAGACCTCGCGCCGCTCCGCAGCCTCCTGCTCCTGGCCCATGCTGGCCCACACGTCGGTGTAGATGAAGGCGGCGTCCTTGACGGCGGCCTGCGGGTCCGTCTCCAGACGCACCTCGCCCCCCGAGGCCCTCGCGAGCTCGATCCCGCGCCGGACGATGTCCGCCCTCGGGGCGTAGCGCGGCGGCGTGCAGATCGTGACCCGCATCCCGAGCCGCCCCGCCGCGAAGATCAGCGAGTTCACCATGTTGTTGCCATCGCCGAGGTAGGTCACGCGGTCGCGCTGCAGGTCGCCGTGTTCCTGCACCGTCTGCACGTCCGCCATCGCCTGGCAGGGATGGAAGTCGTCGCTGAGCGCGTTGACGACCGGGATGCTGGAATGGCGGGCAAGCCCCAGGATCAGGTCGTGGGCGAAGGTGCGCGCCACCATAGCGTGGCACCAGCGGGAGACGTTCCGCGCCACGTCCTCGACCGCCTCGCGCTGGCCGATGCGCACCTGGTCGGGGTGCAGGTACACGCTCGTGGCCCCGAGCTCGGCGATCCCGACCTCGAACGTCACCTGCGTGCGGAGGCTGGGCTTCTCGAAGTAGAGCAGGACCGATCGGCCGTCGAGCGTGCGCGGCAGCTCTCTGCGCGCGCGCGCCGCCTTCAGCTCCTGCGCCCGAGCGAGGATGCGCTCCAGCTCCTCGCGCGACCAGTCTTCGAGCGAGACGAAGTGCGCGGGACTAGCCGGACCGGACAAGAGTTCCGACACCCCCATCGGTGAAGATCTCGAGCAGCAGCGCGTGGGGGACGCGCCCGTCGATGATGTGGGCCGACCGGACGCCGTGAGCGACCGCTCCCGCGCAGCACTCGAGCTTCGGGATCATGCCGCCCTGCACGGTCCCGTCGCCGATCGACCTTCGCAGCGCCGCCAGGTCGAGCGCATGCACGAGCTTGCCGTCCCCATCCAGCACGCCTTCGACGTCGGTGAGCAGGATCAGCTTCTCCGCGTCGAGTGCCTCGGCGAGCGTGCCGGCCGCCAGGTCGGCGTTGATGTTCACCGTCTGGTCGTTCTCGTCGATGCCGACCGGCGCGATGACCGGGATGTAGCCATCCTGCGTCATGGCCGCCACGATCCCCGGATCGACGTGCTCGGGCGTGCCGACGAGGCCGAGGTCCTCGCCCCGGGCTCCGCTCAGACGCCGCGCGCGGATCAGGCTGCAGTCCTTGCCAGTCAGGCCGACCGCCTTGCCCCCGGCGCGCCCGATCAGCGAGACGATCTCGGCGTTGACGCGCCCCCCGAGCACCATCTCGACGACCTCCATGGTCTCGTCGTCGGTGACGCGCATGCCGCCGACAAAGGTGGAGTCCTTGCCGAGCCGCTTCAGCATCTCGCCGATCTGGGGCCCGCCGCCGTGAACGATCACGGGACGCAGTCCGATGTAGCGAAGCAGCGTCACGTCCTGCGCGAACGAGGCCTTCAGCTCCGCGTCCACCATGGCCGCCCCGCCGTACTTGATCACGATGGTCTTCTCGAAGAAGGCGCGCATGTAGGGGAGCGCCTCCACGAGAACCCGGGCCTTGTTGATCAGCTCTTGCATGAGAGACACGGGAGTCTACCCGAGCCGCCGACCCAGTACAGGGGCAGGCCCCCGCTGCGCTGACCCGCGCTACAGGATGAAGCGGGCCAGGTCCGAGTCGCCGGCGATGTCGGCCAGCCGCTCGCGCACCGCCGGGGCATCGAAGCTCACGGTCGTCGAGCCCATGTCGGGCGCGTCGAAGAGGACGTCCTCGAGCAGCCGCTCGATCACCGTGTGGAGGCGTCGCGCCCCGATGTTCTCCGTACCCCGGTTCACCTCCGCCGCAATGCGCGCGATCTCGCGCACGGCGTCCGGCTTGAACTCGAGGGTCACCTGCTCCGTCGCCATCAGGGCCTGGTACTGCTTCACGAGCGCGTTGTGAGGCTCCTCCAGGATCCGCACGAAGTCGGCCTCGGAGAGATCCTCGAGCTCGACGCGGATGGGGAAGCGGCCCTGGAGCTCGGGAATCAGGTCCGATGGCCTGGACACGTGGAACGCGCCGGCTGCGATGAAGAGGATGTGGTCGGTCCGCACCATCCCGTGCTTGGTCTGGACGCTCGAGCCTTCGATGATCGGAAGCAGATCGCGCTGCACGCCCTCGCGCGACACGTCCTGCGCACCCGGCGTCTCGCGGTGGGCGATCTTGTCGATCTCGTCCAGGAAGACGATCCCGGTCTGCTCGACCCGCTCGACCGCCTGCTCTCGCGTGGCCTCCGCGTCGACCAGCCGCTCGGCCTCCTCGTCGAGCAGGCGCTCCCGGGCTTGACCGACGCGCACCCTCCGGAGCCGGGTTCGATTCGGCGCCAGACTGCCCATCAGATCCTTCATCGAGAAGCCGAGCTCCTCCACGCCCTGCGGCGAGAAGATCTCGAGCGTCGGCGTGGAGCGCTCCGCCGTCTCGATCTCGACCTCGCGGTCATCCAGCTCCCCGGCCCTCAGCTTCGCCCGCAGCCGCTCGCGGGTGGCGTCGGGGGGCGGCGGAACGTCGGCAGGGGGAATGGAATGCGCGGGCGGGCGCGGGTAGAGGGCGTCGAGCAGACGCTCCTCGACGATGCCCTCCGCCTGGACGCGCACCTTCCGGACCTGCTCCGCGCGCACCAGCTTGACCGCGAGCTCCGTCAGGTCGCGGACGATCGAGTCGACGTCGCGACCGACGTATCCCACCTCGGTGAACTTCGAGGCCTCCACCTTGAGGAAGGGCGCCTCCGCGAGGCGGGCCAGGCGCCGGGCGATCTCGGTCTTGCCGACGCCGGTCGGCCCGATCATCAGGATGTTCTTGGGGTAGATCTCGTCGCGCAGCTCCCCCTCGACCCGCTGGCGCCGCCAGCGGTTGCGCAGCGCCACCGCCACCGCGCGCTTGGCGGCGTCCTGGCCGACGATGTACCGATCCAGCTCCGAGACGACTTCGCGCGGAGTGAAGGTCCTCACGAGCTCAGCTCCTCGACCGTGATCTGCTCATTGGTGTAGAGGCAGATGCCCGCTGCGATCTTCAGGGCCTCCTCGGCGATCTCCCGCGCCGACATGCCCGGCACCCGGATCAGCGCGCGCGCGGCGGCCAGGGCGAAGGGCCCGCCCGAGCCGATCGCCGCGATCCCGTCGTCCGGCTCGATGACGTCGCCGTTTCCAGAGATGACCAGCGTCTGGCTCGCGTCGGCCACGATCAGCAGCGCCTCGAGTCGGCGCAGGCTGCGATCCGTGCGCCAGTCCTTGGCGAGCTCGACCGCCGCGCGGCGCAGCAGGCCGCCGTAGCTCTCGAGCTTCGCCTCGAAGCGCTCGGCGAGGGCGAGCGCGTCCGCGGTCGATCCGGCGAACCCGGCCAGCACATCGCCGCCATGCAGCCGCTGGACCTTTCGCGCACGCGTCTTGAGCACCGTCTCGCCGACCGTCACCTGACCGTCGCCGGCGACCGCGACGCTCGCGTCCTTGCGAACGGCGATCACGGTCGTGCCGCGGATCTGCATCGGCTCATCCCTTCTTGGCACGCGGGTGCGCCTGGCGATACACGCGCGCCAGCCGCTCCGCGGAGACATGGGTATAGCGCTGGGTCGTGGACAGCCGCTCGTGCCCCAGCAGGTCCTGGATCGCGCGCAGGTTGACGTCGGCGTCCAGCAGGTGCGTCGCGTAGCTGTGCCGCAACGCGTGCGGGCTCGCGTGGCGGCCGACGCCCGAGCCGAGCAGCCGCTTCCGCAGCAGACCTCGGACGCCGCGGTCCGAGAGCCGGCCGCCGCGGCGGTTCAGGAAGAGCGGCTCCGCCAGGATGCCAGGGCGTTTGCGCGGCTCCAGGTAGGCGACGAGGGAGGCGAGCGCCTCGCTCGGCACCGGCACGACCCGCTCCTTGTTCCCCTTGCCCCGAACCTGCAGCTGGCGGCGGTCGGGATCGAAGTCGCGCACGTCGAGCCGCACCAGCTCGCCCACGCGCAGGCCGGTGCCGTAGAGCAGGTCGAAGATCGCGCGGTCGCGGCGCTCGAGCACCGGCTTGCGCTTCGGGTCCTCGAACTCGATCAGCCGCTCGCAGTCCTCCGCCGGGAGCGGGGCCGGGAGCCGGCGTTCCGGCTTGGGACCCGGCAGGCCCTCGCTGGGATCGCACTGCACGTCTCCCGTCCTCTGCCGGAAGCGGTAGAAGCAGCGCAGCGCGGCCAGGCGCCGATTGCGCGTCGACGGGCGGTGTACGCGGTGAAAGCCGGCCAGGTAGGCGCGTAGGGCGAGCGGGTCCAGCCGGTCGAGCCCGCCGCAGCGCCGGCACTCCTCGCTCTTTGCCAGGCGCGCGACCTCCGAGGTGTAGGCGCGCAGCGTGTGCGGGGAGAGTCCCCGCTCGACGCGGAGCCAGACCCGGAACGCGTCCAGAGCGCGCTGGTCACGCGGCCTCATGCGGGTCGGACCCGCTCGGCCCACGGAGCCAGATCGGCGAGCGCGCGCGCGCTCTGCCGCTCGTTTCGTTCGCGCTTCGGCACGCGCCGGCCGCCTCCGGCGAGCGGCGGGAACAGGCCGTAGTTCACGTTCATCGGCTGAAAGGAGCCGGGCCGGGCCCCGGACAGGTAGCGGAGCAGCGACCCGAGCGCGGTGGTGACCGGCGGAAGCGGGGTCTCCTGACCGAGGCTGCGGCGCGCGACCTCGACCCCGACGAAGAGCCCGAGAGCGGCCGACTCCACGTAGCCCTCGACGCCAGCGATCTGTCCCGCGAAGAACAGCCCCGGTCGCGCGCGGTGCTCCATGCGCTCCGTCAGCAGCACCGGCGTGCGGATGAACGTGTTGCGATGCATCGAGCCGAAGCGGGCGAAGACCGCGTCGCGCAGCCCGGGAAGGGCGCGGAAGCAGCGCTTCTGCTCGCCGACGCGCATGCGCGTCTGGCAGCCTACGAGGTTGAGGAGCGTCCCGGCCTCGTCCTCGTTGCGCAGCTGAAGCACCGCGAAGGCGGTCTCCCCCGTCGCCGGGTCGGTGAGGCCGACCGGCTTCATCGGTCCGAAGCGGAGCGTCTCCGCGCCGCGTTCCGCCATGACCTCGATCGGGAGACACCCCTCGAAGTAGAGCGCCTGCTCGGAGCGGTGCAGCGGAACGGTCTCGGCCTTCACGAGCGCGTCGATGAACGCGTAGTACTCGGCGCGCGACAGCGACAGGTTGAGGTAGTCGCCCTCCCCCTCCTCGTAGCGCGAGGCGCGGAAGGCGAGGTCGAGGTCCACGCTGTCGCGGTACACGATCGGCGAGATGGAGTCGTAGAAGTACAGGGCGTCGCCGCACAGCTCCCCGATCGCGCCCGCCAGCGCGCCGGACGTGAGCGGGCCGGTCGCGAGGATCACGGTGCCGGACGGAATCTCCGTGACCTCCACCGCCTCGCGCTCGATGCGGGGCTCGGCGTCGATCTGCTCCGTGACGGCGGACGCGAAGCACTCCCGGTCAACCGCGAGCGCCTTTCCAGCCGGGACGCGATGCGCGTCGGCCACCCGCAGAACGAGCGAGTCGAGGCGCCGCATCTCCTCGTGGAGCAGCCCCACGGCATTGTGGATCTGATCCGAGCGCAGGCTGTTGGAGCAGACCAGCTCCGCGAGCGACGGGCTCGAATGTGCCGGCGAGAGACGGAGCGGCTTCATCTCGAGCAGCCGGACCCGGATCCCGCGACGCGCGAGCTGCCAGGCAGCCTCGCAGCCCGCGAGACCTCCGCCGACCACAGAGACGGGCTCGTCCAGCATCGAACCGGGCAGGGTAGCCCAGGTCAGCGGCGATCGACGCTCGCGGAAAGCGCGATGCGGCTCCCCTGCCGGATCACGTGGCCGGCGAGCTCCAGCTCGAGCAGCACCTCCGCCAGCGCGGCCGCGGACAGGCCGAGCCGACGTGCGATCCCGTCCGCCTCCGCCGGCCCCTCGCGCAGCACCTCGACCACGCGCCGGCCCTCGCGCGACGTCAGCGGCTCGACGCTCGCGGGACGCGACTCCCGAGCCCGGCCCGGAAACAGCTCGTCGAGCAGGTCCTCCGCGTCGAGGATCGGAATGGCGCCGTCTCGCAGCAGGCGATTGGAGCCTCGGCAGAGGTCGGTGTCGACCGGACCCGGGACCGCGGCGACGTCCCGACCCTGATTCGCCGCATGCGTCGAGGTCCAGAGCGAGCCGCTGCGCTCGCGCGCCTCGACGATCACGACCAGGCGGGCGAGGCCGCTGATCAGCCGGTTTCGAACCGGAAAGTGGTGGGCGAGAGCGGGCGTCCCGGGCGGATACTCCGAGATCCAGCCCCCGCCGCCGTCGATGATGCGCCGTGCGAGCCCGCGGTTCCCGTGCGGGCTGGGGCGATCGAGGCCGGAGGCGAGCACCGCGAAGGTCGCCCCCGAGGCCGCCAGCGCGCCCGCGTGCGCGGCCGCGTCGAGCCCGTAGGCGAGACCGCTCACCACGGCGACCCCGGCGCTTGCCGCCGCGGCTGCGAGACCGCGCGCCGTCTCGCGCCCGCGTGCGGAAGGCCTGCGCGAGCCGACCATCGCGACGGAGGGCTCGCTGAACGCGGCTCCAACCGCATACAGCACGAGCGGCGGTCCGGGGATCTCGAGCAGCCGACGCGGATACTCGGGCGCGTCCTGACCGAGGACTCGGATGCCCAGCCGCGCCGCGCGGTTGAGCTCCTCGCGCGCCGCGTCGAGCTGGGGCCCGCGGGCGAGCGCAGCGGCCAGATCCCGCTGGCAGCTCTCGGGCAGGTCGCGGCGCCTCGCCCGGAAGACGCCGCTCGGCGACCCGAAGCGCTCGACCAGGGACAGGGCGGCGGCCGCGTGAAGGCCGGGGACGTCGCGCAGGGCGACCCAGAGCTCGGGCTCATCCATGTAGAGCTTCCCGCACCGGGACCGCTGGGCGAGTCGGGTAGAGTAGCGCCGCATGTCCGACGCGCCGAGCCGAGACAACCGGCAGCTACTGCTCCCGTATCTGGCGCCGTACTTCGCGTACGTCGGGGTCGCCAGCCTGGTCGCCGCGTTCGGCGCCGACCTCATCTCTCACGAGCTCGACTACGCGATCCGGCTCGTGCTCACCTCGGCGGCACTGGTCTGGGCGTGGAGGTTCTACGTTCCGCTCCGAGGACCGCGCTCGCCCCTCGGGTCGGTCGCGGTCGGGGTTGTGGCGGGTCTCGTGGGGCTCGCGCTCTGGATCGCCCTGCTCGCGCCCTTCGCGGCGGAGGGCGAGGCGTGGCGCCCGTCCGCATGGCTCCTGCGCGGCCTCGTCTCCGCGAGCCTGGTCCCGATCTTCGAGGAGCAGCTCATGCGGGGCTACGTGCTCCGCTTCGCGATCCAGTGGGATCGAGCCCGCGACGCCGGAGCCGAGGACCCGTTCGGCGTGGCACTCGACCAGAGCTCGATCGCCAGGATCGAGCCGGGTGCCTGGACCTGGACCGCGCTCCTGATCTCGACCGCCCTCTTCACGCTCGGCCACGCGCAGCCGGAGTGGCCGGCGGCGCTCGCCTACGGCCTGCTCATGGCCGGCCTCTGGATCTGGCGGCAGGACCTGCTCTCCTGCGTCGTCGCCCACGCGGTCACGAACGCAGCCCTCGCCGTCTACGTGCGCGCCAGCGGCCAGTGGGCCTTCTGGTAGGCGGCCGCCGATACCCGGCAAGACCCGCAAGCGCCGCGGCAGCGGCGCGCGCAGCGAGCCGCAGGCGAGCGTAGCCGGCAGGCGGGCTTCGCCCGCCGATACCCGGCAAGAAGAGAGTCAGACGCCCTCGAGTGCGCGGACGTTCTCCTCGAGCAACTCCAGCTCCGACTCGACCTCGCTCGCGCGGCGGCGCTCGGTCTCGACGACCTCCGGGGGCGCTCTGGAGACGAACTTCGGGTTGGCGAGCTTGCGTCGACTCTGGTCGAGCTGGCTGACGAGCTTCTCGCGGCGGCGCTCCAGGCGCTCGCGCTCCTTCTCGGGGTCCAGCACGTCACCCAGGTAGATCTCGAGATCGCCCAGCACGTGGGTTGCCGCCCCGGTGGGGCGCGCCACGTCGTCACCCAGCTCGAGATCGGACAGACGCGCCATGTGAACCGCGTGGTGGGACAGCCGGCGCAGGCTGGCCAGCGCGTCGCCTCGAGCCTTCATCGCGCAGGGGAGCCGGTTGCCCGGCGGCACGGTGTAGCTCGAGCGCAGGTCCCGCACGTGACGGATCACCTCGCGCAGCAGCTCGAACTCGCGCTCCAGCTCCGGATCCGCCCAGGAGGGGTCCGGCTCGGGCCAGGCGGCCCGGATGCAGAGCTCCGACGGCGGCAGGGCCGAGCCGATCCCGCGCTGCGGCGCCTGCGCATTGAGCTGCCCCCAGATCGCCTCGGTGATGAACGGCACGAACGGGTGTAGCAGACGGAGCACCTGGTCCAGAGCCACGGCCAGCACCTGACGCGCGACCGGAGCCTGCGCCTCGTCGCGCAGGCGCGGCTTGATCAGCTCCAGGTACCAGTCGCACAGCTCGCCCCAGAAGAAGTCCCTCGCGGCACCGAGCGCCGCCGAGGGGTTGTACGCCTCGAGCAGGCGGGTGACCTCGGCGACCGCCCGGCCCAGTCGCGACAGGATCCAGCGATCCTCGTCGGCCAGGTCGCCCGGCTCGAGGGGCTGCAGCTCGAGCTCGCCGAGGTTCATGAGCGCGAAGCGGGCGGCGTTCCAGAGCTTGTTGCAGAAGTTCTTACCGACCTCGAAGCGGTCGCTGATGATCGTGGCGGCGGGGACGTCCGGCATGGTGCCCAGCACGTCGAACTCCCCGCTACAGGTGGTGCAGAGGTAGGTGAAGATCGTCTGGCCGTGTCGGGCCTCGGCCAGCTCGACCTCTTCTCCGCAGCTCGGACACTCCGCCTGCACCCCCAGGCGAGCGTCCTGGGTGCCGGTCTCGAGCTCGCAGATCAGGTAGCGCATGGCGTCGACGCCGTAGCGCTCCATGATGTCGCTGGGGTCGATGCCGTTCCCGCGGCTCTTCGACATCGTGACGCCCTTGCCGTCGAGGCTCTTGGCGTGCACGAACACGTCGCTGAACGGCAGGTCACCCAGGTTGTAGAGCCCAAAGACCACCATCTTGACGACCCACAGCGAGATGATGTCGCGGCTCGTCACGAGGCAGGATCCCGGGTAGTAGCAGGCGAGCGAGTCCGGCTGCCCCGCGACGCCGCCGAGCGGCGTCTGGCCGGGCTCGATCGGTGCCCGCTCGGGGTCGGGCCAGCCCAGCGTGCTCTGGGGCCAGAGCGCGGAGCTGAACCAGGTGTCGAGCACGTCGGGGTCCTGAACGAGGCCGATGGCAGCCAGTGCGGAGGCGTGACGCACGTCCGCCTCGGCATCGCGCAGGCAGACCTGGAGCTCGAAGGGACCGCGCTCCGGCTGGCGCTCCGCCAGCTCGACTCCCGCCTCGGGCTCGAGCTGGAGGCCGTCTCGATCGGCGACCCAGGACCGAAGCTCGTCTCCGGCGGCCGCCCGCAGCGCCTCGAGCGCGCCTCGGAGCGAGTCGGCCGCGTCGAAGGATCCCATCCAGACCGGGATCCGGTGCCCCCACCAGAGCTGGCGACTGATGCACCAGTCCCGCTTCTCCGAGAGCCAGCTCACGTAGGTGTTCCGGTAGCGGGCCGGGTGGAAGTCGAGCCGGAGCCCGGACGGCGACTGCCAGTCCTCCCGGGTCGCGTCGATCGCCGCCTGGGCCAGGCCGGCTGAGCGAAGCTCGTTGCCAGAGCCCCGTCCGCACAGGATCCCCCCCTCGACGTCGCCCATGCGCACGAACCACTGGTGCGACAGGTAGGGCTCGATCGGCGTCTTCGAGCGGTCCGAGTGCCCGACCTCGACCGGCCAGTCCTCGATCCGGTCGATCAGGCCCCGCGTCTGGAGGTCCTCGACCACCTGCTCGCGCGCCTCGAAGCGATCGAGACCGGTGTAGCTGCCGGCGTTCGCATTGAGGGTGCCGTCCCGCTCGAGAATGTTGATGATCGCGATCTCGCCCGAGCGGCGCAGCCAGACCTCGTAGTCGTTCTGGTCGTGCGCGGGAGTGATCTTCACGCAGCCCGACCCCAGCTCGGGCTTGGGCCACTCGTCCACGATGAGCGGGATCTCGCGCTCCATCAGCGGCAGCCGCACGCGCCGCCCGGCGCGGGCCATCCCCGCGAGCTGCTCCAGCGCCTCGGCGTGCGTGCGCAGGCGCTGCTCGAGCCGCTCCAGCTCCGCCTCCTCGTCGGCGCGGGCACTGGCGGGAGCTCCCGCTGCCTTGTCCCGCTGCTCGGAGAGCTTCCGCGCGAGCTCGGCAGATGGCTCGGGGTGACACGCCACCGCGGTGTCGCCGAGCATCGTCTCGGGACGCGTGGTGGCGACGACCACGTACTCCGGCTCGCCCGGCTCCGGGTCGACCACGGGGTAGCGCAGGTGCCAGAAGTGGCCCTGCATCGACTGGTGATACACCTCGTCGTCGGAGACCGCCGTCTGGAGCTGGCAGTCCCAGTTCACCAGGCGGTCGCCGCGGTAGATCAGCCGGTCGGAGAAGAGCCGGTAGAACGCCTCGCGCACCGCGGCGCTGCAGACGGCGTCCATCGTGAAACGCTGGCGGTTCCAGTCACAGGAGCAGCCCATCTCCCGCTGCTGCTGCACGATTCGCTGCTGGTACTCGTCCTTCCAGCCCCAGATCCGCTCGACCAGGGCCTCGCGGCCGAGGTCGTGGCGGGTCTTGCCCTCGAGCTCGAAGAGCCGCTTCTCGACGACCGCCTGGGTCGCGATCCCGGCGTGGTCGGTGCCCGGCTGCCAGAGCGTGTTGGCCCCCGCCATGCGGTGCCAGCGGATCAGCAGGTCCTGCATGACGTTGTTCATGGCGTGACCCATGTGCAGCGCCCCGGTCACGTTGGGGAGCGGCATCATGACGACGTAGCGGCGCTCCCGGTCGCGCTCGTCGGGGATCGCCTCGAACGCGCCCGATTCGAGCCAGCGCTCGGCGACGGGGCCCTCGAACTGCTTCGGGTCGTAGGTCTTGGGAAGCTCGGAGGCCATGCGGCGGCAGACTTTCGCAGATTCCGGGTCGCTGTGCCCGACCCCGAAACGGCACCCCGGGGACCCGCCCGACGCGCTCCGACGAGCTGGACCGGACGCGGGCGCGGATTCGAACCCCCGCGCGGATTCCCGCGACACATTTCCCGGCTTTCGGCCACTCACGAAATGGAGGAAGAAAACTGGGCTACCCCCGGCGAGGGCGTGGTGTGTCCGACCCTTGCGTCCGGGACACCGGCTCTCCGCCGGGGGGTTGAGGAGTTCGACGAGATAGGTCTGTCAGCACCCTGACCTCTTCGCGCTGCGGCGCGCACATCAGCCCGTGCATCCGCGGTCGCTCCGGGGTCTGTCGAGTGATGCGAGACGTCTATCCAGCGAGGGATTTACGCATAGGATCGGTGTGTCTCGCGTAAGAATTCAATCACTAATAACCATTTGGATTCGCTGAAGAAAAAATGACTCGATGCCGGAAAAAAGTGATTGACAGACTGAATGACTCACTGGTACTTTGGGACTCGGTTGGTGCCGAACTTCTGGTTCAAGCCGCTTGGAGAGACGGGAAATGCGAACGCAGGATGACGCTAGAGCCCGACAGTGACGCGCCACCTTCTCTACATAGGATTGACGGCCGCTACTTCGTTTGTGTTGACCCTGGCCAAACCTTCGGATGCGATGACGATATTCGACTTTGATACAGCTCGAGACGCGGGACTCGCTCAGAGCGAAGAGCTCCGCGCTGGGCACGATCTCGACTCTGTCGTGGTCCGCGCCGTATGGGGACTCGATCACGAGGTTCGCCTGGCGAACCTCGACCGAGTCACCACGCCCCTCTCCGCTGGAGCCCAGCACCTTGCACGGCTCTCGGGGATCGGACGGGAGGCGCTGCCCGAGCTCCTGGGCCTCGAGGCTGTACGCGAGGAGAATTCGCTTCGTTTTCGCAGGGGCGCCATCGACACACGAATGCAGTTCCGAACGGACTTCCGCACTGGGGTACTGCCTCAGTAGCGGGAAGCCGAGCAATCCCTCCAGAAGCGCAAAGAGGGCCCGGTAGGGAAACCTATCGGGCCCTCGTCTCTGTGTTGCATCGGGACACTCCGCCGCGGTGGGCGGTGTCCCGGCAGGCTTCTAGACCTCTAGACCCTCGTCACGGAGTGCGATAGCGGTCGCCAGGCTCGACCTCGGTCCGGGATCGCATCACCAGCGCCACCGAGGAGCGGGACGTCGACTTCAACACGAACATCCGACCGATGATGTCATCGGGGATCTCCACCGACTTCTGCTCGAGCGAGTCCAGACGGAGTCCTCCCTCGCGATAGACGAGGAACTCCGCGCCGCGAATCACGCCGTGATCCGCGCCCCGATCGAGCATCACCAGGTCTCCGGCTCCGGCGTAGAGCCGATTCGGCTGGTGCGCGAGAATCAGACCCTCGACCGGATCGGCCAGGAACGCGGGGGCGACCTCCTCCGGCTCCTCGAGCTCCGGCATCAGCCGGTCGCCCGGCTCGATCTCCGAGCTCGACCACCTCACCATCGCGTACGAGCTCTCGGGATGGACCTCGGTCAGCTCGACGCGGCCGATCACCTCGATGTAGTAGCCAACGATCTCGTTGGTCTCGGGGTGGAAGATCCTCCGCCTGGGGCGGAAGACCGCGTAGACCTCACCGACCTGCCCTTCGCCCTCTCCGAGGCTGACGATCATGCGCTGGTCCTGAACCATCCAGTAGTGCTCTTCATGGCTGCCGAGCACCGATCCCAGGGCTTCGATCTCGTCACTGCCCACGAATGGCGCGGTGTCGAGGCCCGCATAGTGAACGAAGTGCTCGGGCCGCAGATCCTCGTCATCGAGCGATGCGAACGGATCGCCGGGCTTGGGGCGGGGCTCGGAAGCCAGCTCGGGCTCGGGCTCCGGCTCCGCCATGCCCCGCAGCAACGCCTCCGCCTCCTCGGGCGTCACCTTCCGCATCTCCCCCTCGGTGATCCAGATCAGGTCACCCGGCTGGATGATGTGCGGATTGTCGATGGCGTCGTTTTCCTTCCAGATCGACGGCCAGATCCACGGAGTCCCCAGGTACCTGGCGGTGATGTCCCAGAGGGTGTCCCCGGCCTGGACGACGTGAAGCGTTCCCTTGTGGCCCGAGGGCGAGATGCCCTCCTGCTGACCCTGCGCCAGACCCGGAGCTGCAGCCAGGCAGGCGAGAAACATGAAAGCTCGGAGCCAAGACATGACGATACCCCCGTTCTCCCCGGGCTGATCGGCCCAGGAGGGACCGCTCTTGAGGCAGGTCTTGCCGGGTATCGGCCGGCAGGTCTTCCCGGCCTGACGGCGAGCGCAGCTCGCCTTGCCGGACGGCGCGCTGTTTGCGCGCCTTGCGGCCTGCCGGGCTCCGCTCGGCTACGCCTCGCTGCGCGCGCCGCTGCCGGGGGGCTACGAGGCCTGGAGCTCCTCGAGCATGGCCTCGGCCTTTGCGCGATCGGGGAAGCTGTCGCTCTCGGCCAGGGCCTTCTCCAGCTCCTCGATGGCGCGGTCGGGCTCCCCGTTGAGCTTGTACGCCGTCGCGAGGTGATAGCGGACCACCGATCGGTTGGGATCGCCGGGCCGGTAGCCCTCGATCGCCTCCCTGAATAGGGAGATGGCGGCGTTGGGTACGTTCTTCTTCAGCAGGACCCAGCCGAGCGTGTCCGCCACGAACGGGTTGCTCGGGAGCCGCTCCTTGGCGTCCGAGGACAGGGCGAGTGCGCGGTCGAGCGTCGCCTCGTCACCGCCACCGTGCTCCGCGAGCAGCCAGGCCAGGTTGTTCTTGGCGATGACCTGGTTCGGATCGATGCGGGTCGCCATCTCGTAGGCCCGAATCGCATCCTCGATCCGGCCGGCCCGCTCGTACAGGGCGCCCAGCACCACGTAGAGGCCGGCGTTGCCCGTCTCGCTCTCGGCCGCCTTCTCGTAGGTCTCGATCGCCGCCTCCACCTGGTCGGTCATCTGGTAGAGCTGCGCGAGCTGCATGAAAGCATCGACGTGGTCGGGATCCAGCTCGATCGACTTCTTGAAGTCCGCCTCCGCCTCCTCGGCGAACACGAGCTCGGAGCCCTTCGTGACCCCCATGCGCACGCGGCCCCGCATCTCGTAGAGCCGCGCCTCGCCCGGGTTGACCTCGATCGCCTTGTCGAGCCGTTCGAGCGCGGCACCCAGGTCCTGCGCGAAGAGATCGATCAAGGCCTGCTCGACGACGATGGCCGGGTCGCCGGGCCGCTCCTCCGCGATCTCGTCGAGGAGCCGGTGCGCTCGATCGAAGGCCGCGATCTGCCGCAGCAGTCGAGCGGTCTGGAGCTTGACCTCGACCGGGAGATCGATACCGCCGAAGTCGAGGTTGTCGAGGATCCGGATCGCCTCGTCGCGCCGGCCGAGCGACGCTAGCGACTCGGCCAGGACGATCCGTAGCCGCACGTCGTCCGGTCGGCGTCGGAGCGCTTCGCGCGCCTCCTGCTCCGCCAGCTCCGCATCCCCCATCTCGAGGTACAGGGCGGCGAGACGCGCGCGGGCCGGCACGTTGTTGGCATCGAGCTGAACGGCGCGAAGCAGCTCGCTGCGCGCGAGCTCGTACTGACCGAGGCTCAGGTAGGCCTGACCCAGCAGCAGGTACGCGTTGGTGCCGGGCTGCTCCTCGACGACTCGACGCAGCTTGGGGATGGCATCCTGAGCGCGACCATCGAGCAGCAGGAACTTGGCCTGGGTGAACAGGCCCCGCACGCTGTTCGGGTTCTCCTCGAGAACCTCGTTCAGGATCTGGCGAGCCTCCGTGGCGAGCGACGGATCGCTGCGCGCCCGGTCCATCAGGTACTCCGCCTTGCGCAGCCGAGCCAGCTCGTAGCTGGGATCGACCTCGAGGGCCCGTTCGACCGCCTCGAGCGCCCCCTTGTCGTCGCCTTGCTGCGTGCGGAAGTCGGCGAGCACCAACAGCGGCTCCGGCGAATCGGGATGCTGCTGGGCGCGCATCTCGAGCATGTCCTCGGCCTTCTGCGGGTCTCCCTGCGCGGCGTAGAAGCGGGCGATCTGGAGCAGGAGCTTCGCGTTCTTCGGGTTCTCGTCGCGGGCGGCGATCAGCTCCGTCTCCGCCGCGTCGGGGTCCTTCATGTTGAGGTGGTAGTTGGCCAGCGCGAGGCGAGCCTGGGTGCGCTCGTCGTCCTCGGTCGCCGCCTCGACGGCGAGCCGATAGTTCGCGCCCGCCTCCTCGTGGCGGTTCTGCGTGCCCAGGAAGACGGCGAACAGGTGGTAGCTCAGCGTGCTCTGGTCGACCTCGACCAGGCGGCGGTAGCTCGCCTCGGCCAGGTCGGGCTGCTGCATCACCTCGTGCGCGCGACCCTTCAGCCGGTATGCCGAGACGTTCTCGGGGTCGAGCTCGAGGACCTTCTCGATGTCCTCCAGCAGCGCCTCCGGATCGCCCTTGGTGAACTGCAGCGTACCGTGGATCAGTCGCGCCTCGACGTGGTTCGGATCCAGCTCGATGGCCATCTCGACCTGCTCCAAGGCATCGTCGGTACGCCCGAAAACGGTCTCCACCTGCGCGGCGCGCACGCGCCGCTCGACGTTCTCCGGGTCGAGCCGCACCGCCTCGCGGAACTGCCACCGGGCCTCGGGGTAGTCGCCGAGCTTCCAGAGCGTCTCCGCGAGATCGTAGTGGGCATCCGCGTCGTCCGGATCGAGCTGGAGCACGTTCAGGAGCTCGATCTTCGCCTCCCCCAGCTGCTCCGCCTCCAGGTAGGCGGCCGCGCGCTCCCGGTGCTGAGCAAGCCGTTCCTCGGCGGACTGGCAGGCCACCAGCAGGCAGCCGGCAAGGACGATCCCGACGATTCGCATCAATCTTCCTCCAGGTCCCCGACCGGCCGCTCGGACGCCGAGCAGCGGCAGGCGCGGGCTTCGCTCCGCCCGCATTCGGGCCAATGGGTGCAGACGGTCTAGCACAGCTCGCGACTCCACTCAGGCGGCCTCCGGGCCGCGGAGACGAACAACTCCCCCACCTAGTCGTCGTCCAGGGGCACCAGGTAGCGCTTGCCCTCCTGCTGGAGCCAGCCGGAGTCCTTGAGCTCCTTCACAACGCGCGTGATGGTCTCGCGGCTGGTTCCGACCAGGTCGGCGAGCTGCTGGTGCGTGACGGCCGGGGTCTCGGCGCGTCCCGTTGCATCCGGGTGCGCTTCCTGAGCGAGCCGCCTCAGGATGCCGCGCGCTCGCCCCTCGACGCGCTCGAACAGGAGCGCCCGAACCTGGCTGTTCGCATCCCGCAGACGCTGCGACAGCACGCGGATCAGCTCGAGCGAGATCTCGGGATCCCGACGCAGGAGGTTCAGGAAGTCGTTGCGCGACAGGGCCAGCAGCACGCACGGCCGCATGGTCTTGATCGAGGCGGAGCGAGGACCGCGCTCGACGAGCGCCATCTCGCCGAAGAAGTCGCCCTCTGCGTGAATCGCGAGGATCTTCTCCCGCCCGTCCTCCGACACCTTGGTGACCTTCACCTGGCCGCTCTGGATCAGGTACATGTAGTCGCCGGGGACGCCTTCCTCGAAGATCGTCGCGTTCTTGGGGAACTTCCGCTCGATCAGCAGGTCTGCGATCTCCAGGAGTCCCTCGTCCCCGAGGTTCTGGAAGAGCGGAATGGACCGGAGCGCTTCGGTTCGCAGCCTCATCTGTGCCATGTCAGGCTAGATCTCCCCGACCGCGTCGGACCAGATCGGCGACGACGCGGCGTACGTCCTGCGATCGATCCTTCCGGCCCACCAGGAGCGCGTCCTCGGTCGCCACGCACACGAGGTCGCTCACTCCCAGCAGCACCAGCGGTCGTCCAGTAGTATTCCAGACTAGGTTCTGTTCGGCGTCGATGCTGACGGCGGGGGGCTCCCCCCGAACCCGGTTCCCCGCCACCTTGGGCAGGTGCTCCGCCAACGCATCCCAGCTTCCCAGGTCCGACCAGGCAAATCGGCCCCGAACGGCCGCCACGCGCCGGCTCCGCTCCAGGACGGCGACGTCAAACGACGCCGGGCGGACGCGCCGCCAGTCCCGCTCGATCGCCGCGCGCCCGACCCGCTGGCCGGCGGCCCGGCGCTCGAGGACGCCGCCGAGCGCGTCCCAGACCTCCGGGGCGTGGGCTCGGGTCTCTGCGAGGATCCGGCTCACCGGGGCCACGAGCATTCCCGCATTCCAGAGGTAACTCCCGCTGCGATAGTAGCGGAGCGCGCGACGCGCGTCCGGCTTCTCGACGAAGCGACGCACCGGGGCGGCGTCGGTCGTTCCGTCCCCCTCGATGCGGAAGTAGCCGTAGGCGGTGTCCGCCCGAGTGGGCTCGATGCCGATCAGCACGATCCGGTCGAGCCTGGCGGCCGCGCGCACCGCCGCGCGGACCGTTCGCGCGAACCGCGAGGCGCTCGGAATGTGGTGATCCGCGGGGAAGACGCCGAAGATCGCATCCGGCTCGCGGGCCGCGACGTTGGCCGCTGCCCAGGCGATGGCCGGGGCCGTGTTCCGCGCCTCGGGCTCGAAGAGCGAGCTGACACCCGGGTGCTCGCGCAGCGCTCGCCGCGTGAGCCCCTCCAGGTCGCGGGACGCCACCACCGAGATGGCCGGTGCGGGCGCGACGCGATACAGGCGCTCGAGCGTCGCGTCCAACAGTGTCTGATCACCGAGCAGGCGAACGAAGGGCTTCGGCCGGGCGCGCCGGCTGGCGGGCCAGAAGCGAGTGCCGGCGCCACCGGCGAGCACGACGGCGCGGAGGGGGTGCGCGAGTGCTATCGGCCGACCCCCGTGTAGTTGAAGCCCTTCCGCTTCATCTCGTTCGGATCGTAGATGTTCCGCAGGTCCGCGATCACGGGCTCGTTCAGCGCGGCGCGGATCCGGTCCAGGTCGAGCATGCGGAACTCGTTCCACTCGGTCGCGAGCACGAGCGCGTCGCAGCCCTGGGCGGCCTCGTAGGCGTCGCCACAGAACTCCACGGCCTCGAGCTCGCGTCGCGCGTTGTTCATCGCCTGCGGATCGAAGCAGCGAATCCGCGCGCCGCGCTTCTGCAGCCGCCGGACGATCTCGACCGCCGGGGATTCCCGGATGTCGTCGGTGTTCGGCTTGTACGACAGGCCGAGCACCGCGATCGTCCGCCCGTCGAGCCCATCGGTCAGCCGTTCGATCTTGTGGATCATCTGCTCCCGCTGCGCCTCGTTGGCTTCGACGACGGCCGAGACCACGCGCTGGGGAACTCCGAACTCCCGCGAGAAGCTCACCAGGGCGCGGGTGTCCTTCGGGAAGCAGGAGCCTCCGAAGCCGGGGCCGGGGTGCAGGAACTTCCGGCCGATCCGTCCATCGAGCCCCATCGATCGCGCCACGTCGTGCACGTCCGCGCCGACCTCTTCGCACAGGTTCGCGATCTCGTTGATGAAGGTGATCTTGGTGGCCAGGAAGGCGTTCGCAGCGTGCTTGATCAGCTCCGCCGTCGGAACGTTGGTCACCACGAACGGCACCTCGATCAGGTAGAGCGGGTTGTACAAGTCGCGCAGGATCGCGACCGCCTCGTCGTCGTCGGCCCCGATCACAACCCGGTCGGGCCGCAGGAAGTCCTCGACGGCGCTCCCCTCGCGAAGGAACTCGGGGTTGGAGGCGACGGAGAATCGGAACTGCTCGCGACCCGCGGCTGCGCGCGCCTCCTCGATCAGGCGCTTGACTCGATCCGCCGTCCGGACCGGGACCGTGCTCTTCGTCACGACCACCTTGTAGCCGTCCAGGTGCTCACCGACCGTACGAGCGACCTCGTCCACGTAGGTGAGGTCCGTGCTCCCGTCGGTGCGGGGGGGCGTCGGTACGGCGATGAAGATCACGAGCGCGCGCTGCATCACCGCGCGCGTGTCGGTCGTGAACTCGAGCCGCCCGGCCTGGACGTTGCGCTTGACGATCTCCTCGAGTCCCGGCTCGAAGATCGGGATCTCGCCCGCCTGCAGCCGGGAGACCTTGTCCGCGTCCTTGTCCACGCAGGTGACGTGGATTCCGAACTCGGCGAAGCAGGCTCCCGTGACCAGGCCGACGTAGCCGGTGCCGA
>CAZLBF010000325.1:0-5621 GCA_964557495.1 uncultured Myxococcales bacterium
TGCAGATGTCGTCGGGCGTCGAGTTCAGCGAGGTCTACGCCGAGGGCGATTCAGACGTGATGACCTTCATGGTCGACAGCTTGATCACCAACCGAAAGCGCGCCAACGAGGTGGCCGCCGGATTTCCGCGCGGGCGCCCGCCGGGCACCGCGTTCAACTACAACACTGCCGAGACCCAGATCCTGGGCTGGCTCGTGCGCGAGGCGACCGGCCGATCGCCCGCGGTCTATCTCGAGGAGAAGCTGTGGTCCCGGCTCGGCATGGAGCACGACGCGACCTGGCTGCTCGATCGCGAGGGCGTGAACGGCGATGGCATGGAGATGTCGGGCTGCTGTCTGAATGCCTCTCTGCACGACTGGGCCCGCTTCGGCCAGCTCTTCCTGCAGGACGGGATCTGGCAGGGCGAGCGCCTGCTCTCCAAGGGCTGGGTCAGCGAGGCCACCACTCCGGGCGCTCCGCACCTGGCCTTCGGTGGCGTGGAGCCGCCTTCCGAGGCGGGATACCAGTACCAGTGGTGGTCGTACTCCGACGGCAGCTACGCGGCGGAAGGTGTCTACGGCCAGTGGATCTGGGTGGATCCCGGGCGCCAAGTGGTGATCGCCGCAGCGAGTGCGTGGCCCGACTCCTGGCCCGACGCCTACGCGCTGGAGGCGCTCTCCGCGTTCCGCGCCGTCGCCGCCCAGCTCTCCGCGGCGCCCTGAACCGCGCCTCCGCGGTGACCGCGGGACGTGGGATGCGGACAGCTCTAGCGTGACGCCTGTGCCCGCATGCGACGGCGATGGCGACCCGGGGCCTCGCCGACCCACCTCTGGAAGGCGCGATTGAAGTTGGCTGCGTCCTCGTAGCCGAGGAGGGCGGCGATCTCTTCGAGTGGTAGAACGGATGACTCGAGGTACTCGAGCGCCAGACCCCTCCGCACCTCGGAGAGCACCCGCCGGAACGACGAGCCCTCTTCGTTGAGCCTGCGGCAGAGAGTCCTCGGACTCACGGCCAGCGCCCGGGCCACCGCGTCGAGATCGGGGAAACGGCGCGGTCCGGTGAGCAGCTCGGCTCGCACGCGGTCGACGAAGCCCCCCGCGGCGCCGAGACGGGCCAGGAGCATCTCGCAGCGCTCCTCGCAGATGCGAGCCATCTCGGCGTCCGACATCTCCAGGGGAACGTCCAGGGACTCCGACGCATTGTGGATCTCGACGGCCTCGGCGTCGAAGCGGATCGGGCAATCGTAGAGGCGCTCGTACATGGATCGATGAGCCGGTGCGGGGTAGTCGAGGAGAACTGCAAGGGGTCGGTCGAGGGATCCGTCCCGTCCCGGCAGTGGCTGAGCGAACATCGCCAGGAACTCCTCCGCCATCATCTGGTGGATCTCGCCCAGAGGGACTGCGTCGACCGCGCTGAGGATCACGACGCCGGCTTCTTCCCGAAGTCGGAAGCTCATCAGGGAGCCGCGGATCGCCCCGTAGCGCACGATGAGCCTCAGTACGTCGCGCGCGCTCCGGCTGCACAGGATTGCGTGGCCGAGCACGCCGTGGTGCCCGAGGCGCACGCGCGCACCGAGCCGAAGGCCCAGGCCGGGCTCGCGGGAGAGCGTCAGTGCGTTCTGATAGACGCGAAGCTGCTGCGGGTTGGTGAGGAGGGCGTCGGGATCCTCGAGCGCGGCGGTCCGGAGCCCCGTGCCCCGGAGGACCTTCCGGGGATCGACACCCTCTTCGCGCAGAAGCTGAACGAGCTCCGCGATGTAGCGGATGGACACGAAGGGACGGTCCATGCGGCGAGCCTATGGAGCTTGGCGTGAAATGACAAGGCAAAGGCGCGAATCGACATGGCCCGGCACGCCCGGGGGGGACAGGGTTACGGAGGAGGGGAAGGGGTCCGCACGCTGCGGGCGCGACGGGAGGGAATCACATGCACGGCGAGTCGTCGCGACCGGGCGAGCCCCAGTTGAGAACGATGCAGCTGGCGGTCAACGGGGAGAGACGAACGTTCCCGGTGGCGACGCACGAGACGCTCCTTGACGTGCTCCGGGAGCGGCTCGAGCTCACCGGCTCCAAGCTCGGGTGTAACCAGGGCGAGTGCGGAGCGTGCACCGTGGTGATCGATGGAGAGGCCGTCCTCGCGTGCATGACTCTCGCGGTCGAGTGCGAAGGTGCGGAGGTCCTCACTGTCGAGGGTCTCGAGGACCCGGCGACCGGTGCGCTCGACCCGCTTCAAGAGGCCTTCATCGAGCACCACGGAACGCAGTGCGGCTTCTGCACACCGGGCGTCCTGATGTCGGCCAAGGCCCTGCTGGCCAGGAATCCCCACCCCTCGGAGGCGGAGATCCGACAGGAGATCCAGGGCAACCTGTGCCGGTGTACGGGCTACGCACCGATCGTCGAGGCCATCCGGGCCGCGAGCGGAGGCGCCGCCAGTGACTGACTCAGCAGTCGTCGGGCGCTCCACTCCGTTCCGGGACGCCCGGGCGAAGGTCACCGGAAGAGCCCGTTACGTGGACGACCTGAAGGCCGACCTGTCGGTCCGCATCCTCGGGAGCCCCCACCCCCACGCCCGGGTCCGGAGCATCGACACCCGTCGAGCCGAGAGCCTGGACGGTGTCCGGGCGGTGCTGACCCACGAGCGAATGCCGGACCGGCAGATCTTCTTCGCAGTCCACCGCCAGAGTCGAGTGATGGACTCGCACCTGCGACACGTGGGGGACTACGTGGCGGCGGTGGCCGCGGTGGACGAGGCCACCGCAGAGGCGGCGCTCGATCTCATTCGGGTGGAGTACGAGCCCCTCCCCGCGGTGTTCGACCCCGAGGAGGCGCTGCGCCCGGATGCGCCGAGGGTCTACCCGGAGGGCAACGACTACGCGGTGGCCGAGCTTCCCCCCGGCGAGGGAACTCCCGACGGGATCCTCCAGGAGTGGGGGGATCCCGCGTTGGGCTTCGAGCAGGCCGATGTCGTCGTCGAGGAGAGCTACGACATCGGGTCCCAGGTGCACGCTGCCCTCGAGCCGCACGTCTGCATGGCGCGCTGGGAAGAGGACGAGCTCACGGTGTGGGTCGCAACCCAGACGCCGACGGAGTTCCGGGTTCTCCTTGCCGACTACTTCGCGGTGCCCCAGAGCCGGATCGTCGTGCATTCGGAGCACATCGGAGGGGGATTCGGTGGCAAGACCACGAGCCGCCATCAGTTCATTCCCTGTCTGCTGGCCCGCATGGCTCCCGGGCGCAAGGTCAAGCTGCGCCTGACTCGAGAAGAGAGCCAGTGCGTAGGGCGGCGGCCGCGCGGGAAGCTGGTTGCGCGCATCGGCGCGAGGAGGGACGGCGCGCTCACCGCCATTCAGCTCAAGGCCGTCTTCGACATCGGTGCCTACGGCGATTTCCACGCCGGCTCCAACGCCTTCCACTCCGAGGGGGGGCTGCTCTCCTACAAGGTGCCGAACGCCCGTTTCGAGGCGGCCGACGTTCACACCAACCACTTCCGCGCTGCCTGCATGCGCAGCGTCCACGTGCCCTACGTCGCGTTTGCCGTCGAGTCGACGATCGACCTGCTGGCCGAGCGGCTGGGTTTCGACCCCGTCGCCATACGCATGAAGAACATGCCGGGCTCCGGCGACGAGATGCCCCCCGGTGGCTACAGAGAGAACACCGGCCGCTACCCCGACGGTCGCCTCGACATCTATCCCGGCAGGGAGCTGCTGGGGCAGGTGATCGAGCGGATCGACTGGCGGTCCAAGTGGAAGGGCTGGGGACAGCCGAGCGCCGTCGATGGGCCTCGGCGCCGCGGTATCGGTCTCGCCTACTGCATGGAGTACGGCGGGTTCTGGATGGATGCCGGCACCAATGCGAGGGTCGACATCAACTCGGATGGATCGGCCGTCGTCTACGCGGCGGCGCAGGAGATCGGCCAGGGGACCAACACAGCGCTCTGCATGCTCGTCGCGGAGTCGCTCGGCATCCCCCTCTCCGACGTGTCGATCTTCGCGGGCGACTCGCGCAGCGGGGCCTTCGACTACGTCGCCGCTCAGGCGAGCCATCAGCTGACGACGGTCGGGCACGTGCTCCTCCGCGCCGTCGAGGATGCGAAGCGCCAGATCCGCGAGCAGGCGGCGCCGCGCTGGGAGGCACACCCGGACCAGGTCGAGGTTCGGGGAAAGAAGGTCTGGCTGCGGGATCACCCGGAGACCGCGTTCCCCATCCACCTCCTGTTCGGGCCGATCGACGCTCCCCTCGCCGAGCAGTTCATTCCGGGCATCACCGAGGCCACGGAGGGGATTCTCTGGCGCCTCCGTCCGCATGTGGTCGGTACCGCGGCGGGCGCGAAGGAGAGCATCACCCCTCTGATCGACGGCCAGTTCAAGGCGAACCAGCCGGTCGTCTTTGCGGCCGAGGTCGAGGTGGATGTCGAGACGGGGATCGTCAAGCCCCTGAAGCTCGTGACCGGCACTTTCCCGGGCCGGATGATCAACCCCGCTGGCGTTCGCGGGCAGGCGCTGGGCGGCGCCACGCAGGCGCTCGGGATGGCCCTCTGGGAGGAGGTCCGTTACGACGAGGAGGCAGCCTGCTACCTGAGCGGCGGGTTCACGAACTACCGGATTCCGCGGGTCTTCGACCTGCCGGAGATCGACACGGTCTTCCTCGAGCAGGTAGACGCCGGACGCCAGCCCCACGAGGGCCTCCCGTACGGCGCGCGAGGGGCGGGCGAGATGACGGCGTGGGGAGCGGTGGTGATCGCCAGCGCCATCCACAACGCGCTGGGCGTCCGGCTGAGGAGCTCCCCGATGACTCCCGAGGTCGTCTTGAACGCCCTCAAGGAGAGGGCTGCCTGATGTGTGCTGCCCCGGTCGTGAGCCGCCAGATGCATCCGTTCGCGCACGTTGCACCGCGTACGATCGAAGAGGTCATCCCGTTGCTCCGAGAGGACCCGGAAGGCACGCGTCTGCTCGCGGGCGGGACCGACCTGATCGGGGCGATGCGACTGGGCGCGGAACGACCCTCCAGGTTGGTGAGCCTGAAGGGCCTTCCCGAGCTGAAGGACATCGGTGCGGACGGGCCCGAGCTTCGCATCGGCGCGCTGACGACGATCCAGGCGCTCCTGGAGTCGCGCCTGATCGGCGAGCGCTGCGCCGCACTCCACGACTCCGCGGCTGACTTCGCCACGTCGCAGATCCGGCGCATGGCCACGGTTGGGGGGAACATCTGCTGGAGCTCACCGAGCGCGGACACGGTGCCTCCGCTCATGGTCTTCGACGCCGCGCTTCGACTCGTGGGAGCGCGAGGGATGCGGAGCCTCGCCCTCGAGGACTTCTTCACGGGAGCGGGGAGCAACCGGCTCGAGCGGGAGGTCCTCACTGAGATCCGGGTGTCGCTGCCGGAAGGCCGGGTCGGCTCGGCCTACCAGAAGCTGGCTCGGGCGAGCTCCGACATCGCGAAGGTGAGCTGCGCTGTGCGCATCGGCGTCTCCGGGGGCCGTTGCGAGGACGTGCGGATCGTCCTCGGCGCCGTGGCCGATCGGCCCATCCGGGCGACGGGAGCGGAGCAGATCCTCAGGGGCCAGAAGCTCACCCGAGAGGCTCTCGATGCCGCCGCTCGCAACGTCCGTCAAGAGATCTCACCGATTACGGATGTGCGTGCAACCGC
>CAZLBF010000326.1:0-29827 GCA_964557495.1 uncultured Myxococcales bacterium
ACGATGAGCCCCATCCCGATCCACTGTGCCTCGGATAGATCGAGGGCGACCCGCGCGTTCAGTCGCCAATGCTCGATCACGGCGCGACCGATTCCGTTCAGGATCAGGTATTCGCCCATCAGGGAGACGCTCTTCTTGCGCCGTATCCAGAGGTACAGGGCGGCCAGCGAGAGCCACAGCGTCTCGTAGAGCATCGTCGGGTGGACCGGATAGTGGACGGGGGGGAGACCATTCGGAAAGGCCACTGCCCAGGGCAGGTCCGAGGCGCGTCCGTAGTCGTCGCCGACGAGGAAGCACCCGACGCGACCGAGCGCCTGGCCGATCGCGAGGCTCGGAGCCGCCGCATTCATGGCGGTGATCAGCGGTACCTTCGAGCGCCAGGCGATCACCAGGACACAGAGCGCTCCCCCGACCAGGCCCCCGTACCAGGTGATCCCGCCGCGCGAGAGGAGCGGCCCGCCGACGACGAACAGCAGCTCGCGCAACGTGGGATCCCTGGAGATCGCCTCGACCACGTACCAGAGCTTGGAGCCCAGCACACCACCGATCATCGCCCAGGTCACCAGGCGCCACGCGCTGTCGGCCGAGAGCCCCTCGCGCTCAAAGGAGCGCGCGGCCATCCAGCCACCGACGAGAAAGGCGACGGCCAACATCACGCCGAAGGAGGAGAGGGCGAAGCCTTCGATCTCGAACACCGTCGGATACATGCCTAGGCTTCCTCCCCTTCCTCCCGCTTGCGGCTCTCCCGGATCCAGGCCAGCAGGCGTTCGGCGTCGTTCTCGTCGGGGAGCTCCGTGACCCGGCGGCGCGCGAGCCTCAGCCACCTGCCCACCTCGCGCCCCTCCCGGATGCCGAGGTCGCGCATGATCTGCTTCCCCCCGATCGCCAGCGGCTCGAGCGGCTCCGTTCGAAGCCCCGCGGCCGCCTGCAGGATCCGCTCGGCGGTGTCTCTCCAGTCGGAAGGCACCCGCCCGTCGCTCGTCCGAGACGCGAGATCCGCCCCCCGCAGATCCAGCAGATCGTCGAGGATATCGATTCCGACGCGGCGGAGCATCCGGCGAACGGCCGCCGCGCTCTCGAGCTGTCGCGGAGCCAGCAGGTGGTGTCGGACGAGCCGCTCGAGGACGTCGAGCTGCCGTCGCGACAGCCGAAGCCGCGCGGCGACGCGCTGCAGGTGGCCGCCCGCGCGCACGTCGTGCCGTAGGAACGTGAAGTCCCCCCTCTGGGGGGACCAGCGCTTGGTCTCCGGCTTGGCCACGTCGTGGAGCAGTGCGGCGAGCCGCAGCATGGGTCGCGCCGCACAGCCGTCGCAGACGCGGAGCGAGTGACGGTACACGTCGTCCGGGTGGTGCGCGTTCTGCGCGACGCCGACCAGGCGCAGTAGCTCCGGCAGCAGCGCGGCGAGCGCCCCGTTATGCCGCATCGTCTCGATCACCTCGGAGGGGCGCTCGAGCTCGAGAATCCGCAGCAGCTCGTCCCGCAGACGCTCGCCGGGAGCTCGCGTCAGGAGAGGCGCATCGCGCTGCATCGCGTCGCGCGTTGCGGGCTCGGCCTCGAGCTCCAGCTCCGCAGCGAGCCGCAGGCCGCGCAGGATCCGGATCGGATCCTCCCGGAAGGCGCTCTCGGGCCGGGGTGTCCGGAGCGTCCGGGTCTCGAGGTCGGCCCGCCCACCGGTCGGGTCGAGGTAGCTCTCACTCCGTGGGTCGAAGGCGATCGCGTTGATCGTGAAATCCCGTCGCTCGAGGTTCTCGCGCAGATCGCTCGCGCCGGGCCCCGGCGTCGTGATCTCCAGGGCCGACTCGCCGGAGCGCGGCGGCACCTTCACGACCGGCGTGTGCGCCTCGATCGAGACGGCATGCGGAAGCGCGCGCACGATCTCGGCGGGGTCGGCGTCGACGAAGAGGTCCAGGTCGCGAAGCGGTCGACCCAGCAGCTGGTCGCGCACGGCACCTCCGACCAGAAGTGCCGAGAGCCCCGCTCGCTCGAGTGCCTCGAGCGTCACCTCGAGCCCTCTCGGCCAGCGGGCGCGGGAACTCACAGACGCAGCTTAGCGAGACCGGAGCTCGTCCTCGATCTCTGCGAGCTGGAGGGGAAACCGCTCCTTCGCCATGCGCACGAATTCCGGGATTCGCTCCACCTCGAAGAAGTCGGGCCCGGTGTCGCCCAGCCGGAGCGCGAGGAGTTCGACGTCGGAGCGCTGCTTCAGGAGCTCGAAGTCGCGCTTGTGCATCGTCTCGATCCCGGCCGACGCGACCAGCTGCATCATGCGCAGCTTGCCGATACGCCCGTCCTCGGTCTTGTACTGCGCCAGGCCTCCGGTCAGCTTGACGAAGAGGATCACGAGCCGCTTGCGCGTCTCCTGTCCCGCCTCGCGATCCCGATCCCACTTCCTCACCACGGAGTAGAGCGGGACGTCTTCGGTGGTCGATCCATCGATGTACGGCGTCTCGCGATCGCTCTGACGAATCTTCTGCGGGACGAACAGGAGAGGTACCGCCGACGAGGCGAGGACCGCATCGCGCGGGTCGGTCTGGACGAACCAGCCGGCGAGATGCTCCGGCACCGCCTCGGCCGTGAGCACCTGCGTGCGGCACTCGGCGAGGTTGAAGGCGACGGTGTAGAAGGGGCGCCGCGGTCGGAAGGAGGCGCAATAGTGCTCGAACATCTCGGCGAGGGGAGCTCCGCCGTCGTGGAAGCCCGCCTCTCCCGGCTCGGAAAACAGCGTCTCGCGCAGCAGGTGCTGCAGCACTCGCAGCTTCGAAGGGCGCAGTGCCAGGCTGTAGCGGCCCGAGTACAGGTCGTAGCCCGACTGCTCGATCGCCTGCGGCGAGAGCCCGAAGCTGTAGAGCAGCCCCGCGATGGCGCCGCCGCTCGAGCCCCAGAGCTCGTCGATGTGCTCCGCGCACGCGAGTGCCTCGAGGAAGCGCAGGGCCGTCGCGTGAGCGAAGAGCTTCAGCCCCCCGGAGCCGAGCGAGAGAGCGACGCGCGTGTCCGGGTCGGCAAAGAGCGCCTGGATACTGGGGAACCGGTCGACCAACGCGGCCGAAGCCCTGGACTCGGTCGCCGGAATGACCTGCCACACGTAGCGGCGCTGTCCCCCGGCTCGGTCCAGCTGGAAGCCGTCGAAGGGAACGGTCCGATTGCGGCCCAGGAAGCGAATGTGCAGGTCACCCCCGGCTCGCTCTTCCGAGAGCAGACGGGCGAGCACCGCGAGGCGCGCGTCCTCGGGCGGCTGGTTGCAGACCGCCCCGTCGTGGGGGAGCACGAACTCCACCGGCACGTCGGCCGCGGTCAGCGAACGCACGATGCGAAGGGTCAGACCGAGCTGGCGCGCTTCTCTCAGCTCGTCGTCGGGGAGGAAGTAGCTGCCGTCCAATGCGCAGAAGCGAAGCAACTCGAGGCTCTTCGAGTCCAGGCCATCGCCGTTCGCTCCGCGCTGCAGTCTGACCTGATGGATTGTCCCCAAGAGCGAGCCCCGGCCCTCCGCTATTGGCATCGGTCGTCCGCGCGTGCGCGTTGAGCCGGGCGGAGAGCTAGGGGCTGGGGAAGAAGGCGAGGAACCTGGCACCGTGGTCTGGGCGGCTCTGGACCTCGATGCGTCCGCCGTGCGCATCCATGATGCGCTTCACGATTCCCAGGCCGAGGCCCGAGGCGGGCCGCGCTCCGTTCGCGCGGGCACAGTGGAACAGCTCGAAGATCCGCGCATGTGCCTCTTCGGGGATGCCCGTCCCGTTGTCCTGCACGATCAACGTGGCGCCCCCGGGCTCGTCCTCGACGTCGAGCCGGATCTCGGGATCCGGCACGTCTCCCATGTGCTGGATCGCGTTGGTGACGAGGTTCAGCAGAACCTGCGAGAAGCGCGTGGGATCGGCGAACACGGGCGAGGCGTCCGACGGCAGCCGCAGCGTGATCGACTTCTCCTCGAGGAGCGGCTTCAGCTCCGCGGCGAGCTGCCGGAAGCCCTCGCTTGGTGCGAGCAACGTCGCGTTCAGGGCCGAGCTTCCGATGCATCCGAGCTCGATCAGGCGTTCGAGCATCGAGTGCATGCGGTCGATGCCGATGCGAAGCTGCTCGAAGTAGGTTCGCGCGGCTCCGTCCAGCCGCGGCTCCAAGTCTCGCTCCAGCAGCTTCACGAATCCGCCGACCGCGGTGAGCGGCGAACGCAGGTCGTGCGCGACGTCGCGCAGGCACTCGTCGAACCGCGCCTGAGGCGCGTTCTCATCGGCGTCTGCCGCGGTTCGCAGCCGCAGCCGACCCCTTCCCTCCTCCAGCACTGGGGGCGCTCCACTCCAGAAAAGCGAGGGGAGTCTACCAGAGGCCAGAATCTCGGGTCAATCCAGAAGCGAAGAGAAAAACTCAAATAATCTGATTAGTTACACGTTATGACTTCACACGGAGTGCAGATGGAGTGACGAGATTCGGCCGCGGCAGGCCGGCGATGGGGCCCCGGTTTCAGCCGTGCGCGAGCCGCTGTCCCCGCCGATTTCCCTCTGAAATTCAATAGAAGCGGCCGCTTCTGCCGGTCTGTCGAGATGGGTCCGCTCCTTGCTTCTACTCTGGGGCAGGGTCGGAGGGCCCGGGCCGGGCGGCCCGTGTCGGCTCCTTCCGAAGGCCGGTATAATGGAGACGACCGTGAGAGGTTCCCTCCCGAATCGCAGTCGGTGGGTCGCTGTCGCCGCCGGGCTCGTGTTCCTGCTGGCTGCGCCGGCGGCTGAGCGCCTCTCTGCGGCTACGGGCGGAGATTCCGCACTCGGGATGGCTGCCGAGGCGGACGCGCAGCAGCGCATCGAGGCGATCCTCTCGAGCGCCAACCCCCGTCTGGGATCCGTCACTTCGCGTCGGATTGCTGACGCCGTGCTGCGCTGCGGTGACGACCATGGCCTCGATCCCGATCTGGTCGTGGCGGTGATCCTGGTGGAGTCGAGCGCGCGACCTCACGCCCGCAGTCCCAAGGGCGCGATCGGCCTGATGCAGGTGATGCCCCACATGTTCCGCGTGCTCCGGCTTCCGGGGAACGTCGCCCACCTCGAGGCCAACATCGAGGCGGGCTGTCTGCTGCTCGCCGACAACATCCGCCGGCTCGGCGAGGAAGACGGGATCTCGGCCTACTTCTGGGGCCGCAGAATCCAGGGGGGCGGATATCTCCGGCGCGTCCGAGCCGTGCTGGAGGACCTCGAGCTTCGGGACGAGCCTCTGCCGCGCCGCCAGCGCGGATGAGCACCACCCTCGAGACCGGTCGGTTCACTGCCGCGGGAGGGCTCTCGCTCCAGCAGCGGCGCTGGTCGGGAGAGCGGGCCGAGCGCGTCCTCGTCATCGTCCACGGCTTCGCCGAGCACTCGGCGCGCTACGACTTCGCCGCCCGCTGGTTCGCCGAGCGCGGCTACCGCGTGCACGCGTTCGACCAGCGCGGGCACGGCGAGAGCGAGGGGCCGCGCAACTACACTCCCCGCTTCGATGCGCTGCTCGACGACGTCGAGCGGTTTCTGGCGCGCGTCCGCGAGGAGGAGGGGCGTCGGCCACTGATCCTGCTGGGGCACAGCATGGGCGGGCTCGAGGTGGCGTGTCTGCTCGCGCGCCGCCGGCCCGAGGTGGCGGCGGCCGTGCTGTCCGGTCCCGGCCTCGCCCTCGGCGAGGGAATCTCGCGCTCCTGGCTTCGCGCGGCCTCATTGCTCTCGAGCGTGGCACCGCGCCTGCGTCTACCGTCGGGTCTCGATGCCGGCGGGCTCGCGCGCGACCCGGCCGTGGTCGCGGCCTACCGCGCCGACCCACTGATCCACACCTTCATGACGGCGCGCCTCGCGGCCGAGCTGCTGGCCGCCGTCGGGGGGGTCCAGGAGGCAGCGGCGCGCATCGAGGTTCCGGTCCTGATCGTCCACGGCGAGGCGGACCCTCTCTGCGACGTCGCGGGGAGCCGTCGCTTCCACGGCGCTCTCGAGTCCGAGGGCTCGAGCATCCTGGCCTATCCCGGCCTCCTGCACGAGGTGCTGAACGAGCCGGAGCGCGAGCAGGTCCTCGCCGACATCCGGGCCTGGATCGAGAAGCGGGTTGCCGGGGAGGGGACCGCGTGAGCGCCGCTCGCTCGAGCCACTTCGACGACGCCGGCCGCGCCCGCATGGTGGATGTGGGAGACAAGGCGGTCACCCAACGCGAGGCGGTCGCGCGGGGGCGCGTACGGCTCTCTCGGCCCGCATTCGAGGCCGTCGTGAGGGGGGAGGCCGAGAAGGGGGATGTGCTGGGGGTGGCCCGGATCGCCGGCATCCAGGCGGCGAAGCGGACCTCGGAGTGGATCCCGCTCTGCCACCCGCTCCAGATCGAGCGCGTCGAGGTCCATTTCGAGCCGATCGAGGACCTGCCGGCGATCGAGGTCGAGGCGCGCGTGCGCGTCTCGGGGAAGACGGGGGTCGAGATGGAGGCTCTGGTCTGCGTCTCGGCCGCTGCGCTCACGATCTACGATATGTGCAAGTCGATCGATCGCGGCATGGTGATTGACGAAATCCGCCTCGTCCGGAAGTCCGGCGGAAAAAGCGGGTTGTGGGAAGCCACCTAGTACCACTATCTTTATGACTCTGAGGTGTGGGAGTGGGCCCCCGCCCTGATTTTTCTGCGACTCCAGCGGACCGCAATCGCTACACACATAGTATGAGGCTAGGTCTACCTATGCTCCGAACCGGGCTCGTCGCCCTGCTGCTCGCCGTCCTCGCTCCCCAGAGCGCGGCCGCGATGGGCGGGGTAATGGAGATCGACATGTCTCCGAATGAGCCGGCCTCGTTCGGAATCCGGAATGTCGCTGCCGGCGCGACGGCCATTCTGGGTGGCTGGAACTACTGGTACAAGGAGCGGGTCGTCGAGGTCGAGACCGTGCCCTCCGATGCCCGGCTCCAGCTCTTCTTCATCCGTTCCAACTTCCAGAAGCGCTTCGAGCGCGTCGATCCGCCGATCCTGGTGCGCCTCCCCAGTCGCATCGAAACGACCAAGAAGGACTCCTTCGCCATCCGCGTCGCGGCGAACGGCTACTCCACCAGGGAGATGAGCATCAAGGTGAACGACGTGCCGAATCGGCTCGTCATCAAGCTCGACCCGCTGCCCAATTCGCTCGTCGGCCTGAGCAAGACCCACCTCGCCGGCCGCACCACCCTGACCTTCCGCACGACCAAGGAGCCGGAGCTCCGGGTCATGAAGAGCCGCGGGTTCGACGGCTTCACCATCTCGATGAGCGAGACGGCGAAGCAGCTTCCGAACGAAGCGACAGTTTCGGGCGGCTGGATCGAGGGCATCGAGGTGGCACAGGCGGGCGAAGATCTGCTCGTGCGCATCGAGACCAAGGGATCGGACATCGAGGCGCGCTCCAAGCAGACCTACGACCCCGTCCGGAGGGAGCACGTCTTCGCGGTGGATCTGCTGAAGGAGGGGACCCGGCGTCCGAACTCCCAGCAGGTGCGCGCCGAGTTCGAGGCGGTGCCCTTCTCACCCGGGGACGCGTGTGCCCTCGCCTTCGAGAATACGATCCGCTCGGAGATGGAAGCCGACGTGATCTCGCGCGGGATCCGCGCCTCCGGGAGCGTCGCGGACGTCTACCGGCGGGAGGCGATGCTCCGACTCGGGCGGCTCGACCAGGGCCAGGTTCGGACGCTCGACGGCGAGGTGCTGCGGACGGGGAGCCCGATCGAGCTCGAGCTGGCGCTCCAGTCGGGCGCCACCGTGCCCGGCTACATCGCTCTGCTCGGCGAGTTCGCCCGCACCCAGGCCGAGCCCGCCCTGACCATGCGCTCGCTGATCGCCCCGGAGATGGACCCCCAGGAGTTCGAGGCGATCTACCGCAAGGCCACCGACGCCCGCCGCAGCTGCGGCGGCTGACAGCGAATCCCTGCGTCGCCGCGCGCGACGTCACTCTCGCACCTTCTCGCCCCGAGAAAGGTGAAGTCCCAGTGCCCGCATCCCGCTGTGACGGGCCGCGCGAGCGGCTCCGGCGAGAGGGCGCTCAGGCCCTCTCGGCATCCGAGCTGCTGTCTCTGATACTCGGAACCGGCTCCGCGACTGCCCCGGCGGCTCGCACCGCAGGCGAGCTACTGGAGCGCTTCGGAGTGCTCGATCGGCTCGAGCAGGCCGGAGACGCCGAGCTGGCGGTGATCCCGGGCATGGGCCCGGCCAAGATCGCCTCGCTCCGCGCGGCCTTCGAGGTCGGCTCGCGCCTGGCGCGAGGTCCGCTCCGCATCGGAGAGCGGCTGAGCTCTCCCGAACAGGTCTACGAGCACTTCGGTGTACGTCTCCGCCGCTGTCGCCAGGAGCACTTCCTGACCCTGCTCGTCGATACCCGACATCGCCTGGTCGCCGAGATCGAGGTCAGCCGCGGCAGCCTCAACCAGAGCCTCGTCCACCCTCGAGAGGTATTCGCCCCGGCAGTCCGGGAGTCCGCAGCGGCGGTGCTGGCGCTACACAATCACCCGAGCGGCGATCCGCTCCCGAGTCGCGAGGATCACGAGGTCACCCGCCGCCTCGCCGAGGCGGGTGAGATTCTCGGAATTCGGCTGCTGGATCATGTGGTTGTCGCTGCCGATGGGTTCGTTAGCTTCGCCCGCGAAGGCTGGCTCACGCCTCAAGGTGGGTGGCAGGCGCGCCGATAGCAGCAGCGTCCGGCGCGGCTCCGGCCGCCGGGGCTGCCTCGCCCGACACGAGCCAGAGGCCGCGGCAGCCCGGGGGGCGGCCGCCCACGCCGGCGGGCGGAGCGTGCAGGAGGTGGGGATGTCGGTCTCGGAACGGCGACGGAGCGAGAGAGTTCCTCTCAAGATTGCGGTGGACTACAGCGCGGTGGACGCGTTCTTCACCGAGTTCAGCGCGAACATCAACGAGGGCGGGATCTTCGTTCAGTCGGACACCCACTCCGAGCTCGGCACCGAGGTGCAGCTCCAGTTCCGCCTTCCCGGACGCGAGGAGCCGCTCGAGGTGAACGGGCGCGTGGCCTGGCTGAGCGATGGGAAGAGCGAGACCCCCGAGGGCATGGGGATCGAGTTCACCGACCTCACCTGCAAGCTGCGTGAGGAGATCAACCAGGTGGTCCGCCTGCTCAAGGCGGACTGCGCCTCCTAGCCGGGTATCGGCGGGCGAAGCCCGCCTGCCGGCCTACGCTCGGCTGCGCCTCGCTGCGCGCGCCGCTACTGCGGCGCTTGCAGGTCTCGGCAAGCTATTTCGGCGGGGCTTCGCGGCGTGAGCTGTTAGAACGGGATGTCGTCGTCGGGGGGGAGCGGGCCGGCGCCTGCATCCGGATTCCCCTCCGAGGGCTCCTGCGGCTCGTCGCTCGACGAGCCCCCGGACGGCTCGTCGCCGTAATCGGAGCGCCGGCCGACCATCAGGACCGTACGAGCGTTGATCTCCGTCGTACGCCGCTTGGTCCCCTCCCGGTCTTCCCACTCGCGGGTCTGCAACCTTCCCTCGACGTAGACCTGGCGGCCCTTCGAGAGTTGCTCGCTGATCCGTTCCGCGAGCCGCCCCCAGCAGACGATGCGGTGCCACTCGGTCTGCTGCTCGCGCTCGCCGTTGCGATTGTTCCACGTCTCGGTCGTGGCCATCGTGAAGTTGGCGACGGCCGTTCCATTCGCCGTGCGCCGAAGCTCCGGATCACGTCCGAGATTCCCGATCAGGGTGACCTTGTTGACCATGGCGGTTCTTCCTTGGAGAAACGGGGCGAGATCCAAAGCCTAGCACAGCGAGGTCACCCGGATGGGAGGTTACCTTGCCATTGGTGACCGGGTGCCCGATCCTGAGCGCTCCCCCCTCGCAGTACCGGTCTCCGACGGCACCGAGGCGCCGCTCCGTCGCACGCGGTGCCCGCGGGCAGCCTCGCTCGCCGACGACCGGTAGAGGAGTGTCGTGAGGCTCGTGGAGGCGCTGGCCCTCGGGATCCTGCAGGGAGTGACGGAGTTCCTGCCCATCTCGTCGTCGGGACACCTCGCGCTGACCCAGGCGTTCTTCGGGCACGAGCCCGAAGGGACGCTGCTCTTCAACGTCGTCGTTCACCTCGGAACGCTGTGCGCGATCCTGCTCGTTCTGCGTCGGCGGATCGCTGGACTCTGCCGGGCCCTCGTCTCCTTCCTGCGCCCCGGCCCGGTTTCCCCCGAGCTGCGGACGGACCGGCGCTGGATCGGGCTCATCGTCGTCGCCACGATTCCGACTGGAATCGTGGGACTCTCGATCCGCGACTTCGTAGAGGTCATGAACCACCGGCCGGTGTGGATTGGCTGTGCATTCCTGGGGACGATGTTGCTCCTCATCTCGGCGGATCGCGCGGTGCGGCGCGAGCGCGACGCGGACTCGATGGGGATGCTAGATGCGCTGTGGATCGGCTGTGCACAATCGATCGGGATCCTGCCCGGGATCTCCCGCTCCGGAGTGACCGTGACCGCGGCGCTGTGGCGCGGAGCGCGCTCCGAGGTGGCCGTGGAGCTCTCGATCCTGGTCTCGGTGCCCGCCATCGTGGCTGCGAACGCCCTGGAGATCCTGCGCCCGGGCTCGGCTCTCTCGGGCGCCGCACTGGCTCCCGTGGCCGTGGGGTTTGCGGCGGCGTTCGCAACCGGGATCTTTGCCCTGAGAGCACTGCAGTGGGTGGTGCGCCAGCGCCGGCTGCTCCCGTTCGCCATCTACTGCGGGCTCGTCGGCGCAGGAGCAATCGGATTTGGCTGAGAAAAGATCCCGCAAGGAACGCTCGAAGCGTCGCGACCCGCGCGTGCCCGGCCGACTCGAGGCGGAGGCGATCGCGATCGCCCTGTTCGCGCTCGCGGGACTGATCGGCGCGGCGCTGGCGAGCTACCACCCCGCTGACCCGCTCTGGGGCTTCGGCCGCCGCGTCCACAACCTCTGCGGCCCGGTCGGCGCTCTCGTGGCGGCGGGCGTCGCCGGGACCATCGGCTGGGCGGGGTACGCGCTTCCGGCGGCCGGCGTGCTGGTCGGGGTTCGCTACCTGCGCGGCCGTCCGGTGCGGCCGCGCTGGATCCCGCTTCTCGCCTGGACCACGTTCGTGCTCGCACTCGCGGCGCTCTGCGACGTCCTGCAGCGGGTCGCCCCCGCGTCCTTCCCGTCGCACGCGGGTGGCTGGCTCGGCGGGCTCGCCGTCGAGACGCTCGCGAGCGCGTTCTACCTTCCCGGCACGGGCTTCGTGCTCGCGATCCTGCTCGCGACGAGCTTCATCGTGGCGAGCGGCGTCTCGCTGCGCGACGGGGCGACGGCCCTGCAACGTCTTTGCGCTCGCGCAGGCAGAGCGCTCTCGAGGAGCGCAGTCGTCGCAGTCGTGCGCGCGCGACGTCGCTGGAGCCGCTGGGTCGAGAGCCGCGCGCGGCGGCCGGAGTTTCCCGCGGAGTCGGTCGCGACGCCGTCGGGCCTGATGCGCGCCCCGCGCAAGGGGGGTACGGCCGAGCCGGTGGTCGTCGAGCACCGCCCCGAGCAGCCGGCACCTGCTCGCCAGGCCAGCCTGCCCTTCCCGCCGGGCGGAAGCGCCGGCCCGTTCGAGCTACCGGACCTGGAGATGCTCACGAGAGGCGCCGACGTCGGACAGAGCGTCGACCGCGAAGCCCTGATTCAGAACTCGCGCATCCTGGAGAAGAAGCTCGCCGACTTCAACGTGATCGGGCGCGTCGTGAAGGTGCACCCCGGCCCGGTGATCACGATGTACGAGTTCGAGCCGGCCCCTGGCATCAAGGTCTCCCGCATCGTGAGCCTATCCGACGACCTCGCCCTGGCCATGCGGGCGATCTCGATCCGTATCGTGGCACCGATACCCGGCAAGAGCGTGGTCGGCATCGAGGTCCCGAACGCGTCGCGGGACGTCGTGTTGCTGCGCGACCTGCTCGCGCACGCGAGCTATCAGGAGGCGGAGTCCAGGCTCACGTTCACACTCGGGAAGGACATCTTCGGAAATCCCGTCGTTGCGGATCTCGCTCGCACGCCCCACCTGCTCGTGGCGGGCGCCACTGGAACCGGGAAGTCCGTGTTCCTGAACGCGCTCCTCTGCAGCCTGTTCTTCAAGGCGACGCCCGGCGAGCTCAAGCTCCTCTTGATCGACCCCAAGCTGCTCGAGTTCTCGGTGTACGACGGCATTCCGCACCTGATCTCGGAGGTCGTCACGAACCCGCGCCGCGCCGCCGCCGCGCTGCGGGGCGTCGTCCAGAAGATGGAGGAGCGCTACAAGCTGATGGCCGAGCGCGGCGTCCGGAACATCGACCAGTACAACCGCAGCGTGCTCAAGGAGAAGGCGACCGGAAACGGCAGCGAGCCTCCGGCGCCGCTCCCCTACATCGTCGTTGCGATCGACGAGCTTGCCGACCTGATGATCGTCTCCTCGCGCGACGTCGAGGAGGCCCTGACGCGGCTCGCGCAGATGTCCCGCGCGGCCGGAATCCACCTCGTTCTGGCCACGCAGCGGCCGTCCGTCGACGTCCTGACCGGAATCATCAAGGCGAACTTCCCGTCCCGGATCTCGTTTCAGGTCAGCTCCCGCACGGACTCGCGGACGGTGCTCGACGCGAACGGGGCCGAGAAGCTGCTCGGCCAGGGCGATCTGCTCTTTCTGCCGCCCGGCACCTCCAAGCTCGAGCGGATCCACGGCCCGTACATCTCGCAGCGAGAGGTGCAGGCGCTGGCCGATTTCCTGCGATCGCAAGGTACGCCCGAACTCGATCCCACGATCATCCGTCTAAATCAGGAGAGCGCGCAGAAGGAGCAGCGGGGAGATGATTTCGACGAGCTCTACGACTCGGCAGTGGACGTGGTCGCCCGCAACCGCGTCGCCTCGATCTCCTTCGTCCAGCGCAAGCTCAAGATCGGGTACAACCGTGCAGCCCGACTCGTCGAGCAGATGGAGGAAGAGGGCGTCGTCGGACCCCAGGAAGGAACGAAGCCGCGTGAGATCTACGTTCAGCCGATCCTCGACTGATTCGCGACCGGGACTCGGGCGCGCCGCGTCGTGGCGGACCGCGACCCTGCTCACGGCCCTCTGGGTCTTGGTCGGGTCGGCTCCCCAGCCGGACACCGCGGAGCTGCTTGCTGCGATCCAGGCCAACTACGACGCGATCGAGAGCATCGACGCCCAGTTCGAGCAGCGGAGTCACGTCGCGGCACTCGGGCGCGACGAGGTCGCGCGCGGTCGCGTCATCGTGGAGCGACCGGGTCGCATGCGCTGGGAGTACGAGAGCCCGGAGCCGAGCATCATCGTGGTCGACGGGACGAGCGTTCAAATCTACAGCCCCAGCGAGCGGAAGCTCCAGATCGCGCCGCTCAGCCCGCAGACGCTGTCTCCCACCGCTCTCGGATTCCTGCTCGGCGGCGCCGATCTGCCCTCGACGTTCCGGGCCGAGCTGCTGGAGGTTTCGGATCCGACCGAGCTTCGACTCCGCCTCGTGCCCAAGCAGGAGGCGGGCTTCCAGCATCTGGAGCTCCGTCTCGACGCTGCGAGTCATCGACTGCGCGGGTCGGTGCTGGTGGACCTTTTCGGGAATCGAACGGAACTTCTCTTCCGCGATGTCCGCCACGACGGGGAGGTTCCGCCCGACGCCTTCGAGATCCGCGTTCCCGACGGGACCGAGGTGATCGACCTGCGATGAGTCCGCGAGCGACGGCAGAATGGCGGTTGCGAGGGCGATTCCGTCAACGATCCGTCGCCGACACCGCGATCGCCGCGCGCGTCGCCCGGCTGCCGGGAATTCCGGCACCGGATGACGCAACGCGCCGGTTTCCCGACTCTTTTGGTGAGTTGGCGCGAGTGGCGTTTCTTGACACACCGCACTTCTTGGGTAACTTTTTGCGTCTGCTAACTGACCGGATTTTCTGGAGGTTTTGGACATTCACCGGCACGCGATCCCCCGCCCGCCGGCTCTTCCGGCACTGGGTCAGGGACCGTGCCGGCGAGTTGTCGGCGCGCGCGGACAGGGGCTGGGCCGCCGCGTCTCCGGCGACTGCGGCGGAGACGCACATTTCGGTGCGTTGTCAGTCACTTCCAGCTCTGGATCGAGCGGTGGGGCGGGCCCTGAAGCCGCGCTTCCCGAATCACGTTGTCTGGAGCCGACGCTGGTACGTGACTTGCAGTTCAATTGCGTTCGAGGGCAACCGGTTCGAGGGCAACCGGTAACACGCGAGGGACACAGATGAACGAGTCGGGTTCGAGCGGGCGGCGTGGTTTCGTCCGAGACGTGATGAAGCGGCTGTCCACGCAGGGTGCCCGTGGTCCCGAGGATCCGGAGGAGAGCATGCAATCCGACCGCGATGATCTGGAAGGCCTGCGCGAAGCGCTTCGCTTCCTCGGCCCCGATTCGGCCGATGTGGGGCGTCGCCTCGATCGCCTACTCACCGAGTTTGAGCTCGTGCGCCAGCGCTACGACCGCGCGCGGCGGCAGCTCTACGACGCCGAGCGCCAGAACGAGAAGCTCGTCAACACGCTGCAAGACGCCAAGCAGCAGATGGAGCTCCTCAAGGAGGAGGTCGACAAGCTCTGTGCGCCGCCGAACACCTTCGGGGTGTATGAGCGGGCGAACAAGGACGGTACCATCGAGATCAACGTGGACGGAAAGCTCATGCGCGTGAACGTGCATCCGTCCATTCGGGCCGAAGATCTCATGGAGGGTCAGCTCGTCGTTCTGAACGAGGCCTTCAACGTCATCGACGCCTGTGGCTTCGAGATGCGCGGCGAGATCACCACGGTCGCCGACGTGCTCGACGACGGCCGCGTCATGGTCCTCGGCCACGCGGACGAGGAGCGAGTGATCTCGCTCAGCCAGCCGATGCGCCGGACCAAGCTCAAGGTCGGGGACAACCTGCTCATCAATCCCCGCACCGGATACGGCATGGAGAAGATGCCGAAATCGACCGTCGACGAGGTCGTGCTCGAAGAGGTCCCGGACGTCACCTACGACGACATCGGGGGACTCGGGGACCAGATCGACGTGCTGCACGATTCGATCGAGCTCCCGTACATGTACGTCGACGAGTTCCGTCGGTACCAGCTCGATCCGCCCAAGGGGATCCTGCTCTACGGTCCGCCGGGTTGCGGAAAGACAATGATCGGCAAGGCGATCGCGAACAGCCTCGCTCAGCGCATGGCCGAGGTGCGTGGCGTCGAGGCGAAGAGCTACTTCCTCAACGTCAAGGGGCCCGAGCTCCTGAACAAGTACGTCGGGGAGACGGAGCACAAGCTCCGCGAGGTCTTCAAGAACGCTCGCGAGAAGGCGGCCGAGGACGTGCCCGTCGTGATCTTCTTCGACGAGATGGACTCGCTGTTCCGGATGCGCGGATCCGGCATCTCGTCCGACATGGAGGCGACGGTCGTCGCGCAGTTCCTGTCCGAGATCGACGGCGTCGAGGCTCTCTCGAACGTGATCGTCGTCGGCGCGTCGAACCGCCAGGACCTGATCGATCCGGCGGTGCTGCGCCCTGGGCGCCTCGATCTGAAGATCAAGGTCCAGCGGCCCGACCGCGTGGGGGCGCGGGAGATCTTCCTCAAGTACCTGAAGTCGACTCTGCCGCTGCACGAATCGGCAGTTCGCAAGTACGGCCCCGACCTCGAAAATGTGACGAAGGGGATCGTCGACGAGGTGATCGAGGGCATGTACGCCGAGAGCGAGGAGAACAAGTTCCTCGAGGTCACCTACGCGAAGGGCGAGCGAGAGATCTTCTACTTCAAGGACTTCTCCAGCGGCGCGATGATCAAGAACATCGTCGACCGGGCCAAGAAGAAGGCCGTGAAGCGCCTGATCGACAAGGGAGAGGCCGAGGCCGGGATCAATGCGCCCGATCTCGACGAGGCGGTTCGCGAGGAATTCAAGGAGAACGAGGACCTGCCCAACACGACCAACCCGGACGATTGGGCGCGGATCTCCGGCCGCAAGGGCGAACGGATCATCAACGTGCGGACCCTGATCAGCGGGATCAGCCGCCAGGAGCGCACTATCGAGACCGTCGGGGGCGCAGGCCAGTACCTGTAGCCGTCAAGGCAACAGGCAACGCGTGCGGCGGACCGTAGAGCGCGACGAAGAGGCGTATCGACTCGATGCCACTTCCCAAGGTCATCGGGACCGAGATCGAGTACGGCATCACGGTCCAGAACGATCGGGACTTCGACCCGATCTCTAGCTGCGTGCTCCTGGTCAATGCGTACCGGGAGAACGAAGAAGCGCAGATTCTCTGGGACTACGAGCAGGAGAATCCGCTCGCTGACGCGCGCGGCTTTCACGTCGAGGGCGAGAAGTACACGCCGAACCAGCAAGAGAACATCGCGCGCAACAAGACCTTGATGAACGGCGCGCGTTTCTACGTGGATCACGCCCACCCCGAGTACTCGACTCCCGAAGTCACGAACGTCCGCGACCTCGTGGTGCACGAGAGAGCGGGCGAGCGCGTCATGGAGACGGCGCGCCGCGCGGCCTCGACGCTGCTCCCGCAGGGTAGCTACCTGCTCATCTACAAGAACAACAGCGACCGCAAAGGCAACAGCTACGGCTGCCACGAGAACTACCTGATCGACCGCCGCACCCCGTTCAAGGACGTGGTGGCGCACTTCCTTCCCTTCCTGGTCACGCGGCAGATATTCTGCGGAGCGGGCAAGGTCGGGAGCGAGAACCGGTCGACCCCGTGCACCTACCAGATCAGCCAGCGAGCGGACTTCTTCGAGACCGAGGTCGCGCTGGACACCATGGTGAAGCGCCCGATCATCAACACCCGGGACGAGCCGCACGCCGACCGCGAGAAGTATCGGCGGCTCCACGTGATCGTCGGGGACTCGAACTTGAGCGAGGTCTCGACGTACCTGCGCGTGGGGGTTTCGACCATCGTGCTGGCGCTGATCGAGGATCGGGCGCTCGATCGGGATCTGTCGATCGTGGATCCGGTCAAGGTCATCAAGGAGGTGTCGCACGACCCGGCGTGCAAGCGCGAGTATCTGATGGAGCGCGGTGGCCGGCTGACGGCCGTCCAGATGCAGCAGGAGTTCCTCGAGGCGGCGCTTCGTTATTTCTCGTCGCGCGAGATCGACCCGATCACCAAGGACGTGCTGGTGCGCTGGGAGCAGACTCTCGGAAAGTTGGCCGAAGATCCCATGCAGCTGGATCGCGAGGTCGACTGGGTGATCAAACGCAAGGTGATCGAGGAGTACATGTCGCGGCGAAAGGTCGACTGGGGCCACCCGCAGGTGCAGATGCTCGATCTGCAGTATCATGATATTAGACCCGACCGAGGCTTGTATCATCTGCTGGAGCGTCGAGGAGAGGTCGATCGGATCGTGTCCGACGAGGAGATCGCCAGAGCGGTGGAGATCGCCCCCGACGACACCCGGGCATACTTCCGCGGCGAGTGCATTCGTCGCTACCCCGACGCGGTATTCGGGGTGAACTGGGACTCGATTTCGTTCAACGTCGGAGAGGATCCCATCAAGCGGATCCTGATGAACGAACCGCTCAAGGGCACGAAAGCTCACGTCAAGGAGCTTTTCGACGCGAGTCCGACGGCGACCGACCTGGTTCGCAATCTGACGTCGTGACGGGCAAGGAGAAGGGTATGAGAATTTCAAGGCATGCGGATGATCGGCTGGCGGTGGTCTGGAAGGCAGCCGACCAGGAGCAGAAGAAGAAGCAGAGCGGGGGCGACGGAGATTCCTCGAGCGACGAAGACGGCGCCGGCCAGAAGCAGATGGCCAAGAAGGGCGAAGAGCTCAAGGAAGAGATGGACTCCCTCATCGACGAGATCGACGAGGTGCTCGAAGAGAACGCCGAGGAGTTCGTCAAGAACTACGTTCAAAGAGGAGGCGAGTGAGCCCGTGTTCAAGGGCCAGACGTATACGGGGTCGAGCTTTTACGAGTTCCTGAAACTCGATTGCCCGGACCAGCTTCCGAACTTCAATGATCTGGACTTCAGCCAGGTCGTGTTGCCGCACGGAACGACGGTGCTCGCGCTTCTCTACGAAGACGGAGCGCTCATGGCGGGCGACCGCCTGGCCACCGAGGGCTATCAGGTCGGAACGCGCGACATCGAGAAAGTCTACAAGATCGACGAGACCTGCGCGGTCGCCATCGCCGGCGCTGCGGGACCCGCGATCGAGATGGTTCGGCTATTCCAGCTCGAGCTCGAACACTACCAGAAGCTCGATCGTCAGGACTTGACCTTCGAAGGCAAGGCCAACCGGCTCTCGTTCCTGTTGCGCCAGAACCTGCCGGCCGCCATGCAGGGCCTGGTCGTCATGCCGCTCTTGACGGGCTTCGACCACCAGCAGGGGAAAGGCCGGATCTACAAGTACGACATCACCGGCGGTCGCTACCACGAGGCGGACTACTACGCCACCGGGTCCGGTGGAAAGGACGCTCGCTCGAGCCTCAAGAAGAGCTTCCACCACGAGGGGCTCTCGCGCGACGCCGCCATCGACTCCGCGATCGAGGCACTGGTGGACGCCGCCGACGAGGATCGCGGGACCGGCGGCTTCGACCTGCCCCGTCGCATCTACCCGACCTGCAAGCTGATCACGGCCAAGGGGGTCGAGGACGTCGGCGACGAGGAGATTCTGGCCTCTCGCGAGCGGGTTCTCGCCCGCGGGAAGGCGAGCTGAGACGATGGCGTCACCCTACTACGTATCGCCCGAGCAGTGGTTCCAGGACAAGGCGGAGTATGCCCGCAAGGGAATCGCCCGAGGCAAGCCGATCGCTGCGCTCGAGTACGAGAGTGGAATCGTGCTCGTGGCCGAGAACCAGAGCGCCAGCCTCCGCAAGCTGGCCGAGATCTACGACCGGATCGCCTTCGCGGGTGTGGGCAAGTACGACGAGTACGAGAACCTGCGCAAGGCAGGTGTGCGCTACGCAGACATGCGGGGCTACAGCTTCTGCCGCGAAGACGTCGCGGCCAAGAACCTCGCCAACGAGTACTCGACGCTCCTCGGGAGCATCTTCACGCGCGAGGCGAAGCCGTTCGAGGTCGAGCTGCTCGTGGCCGAGGTGGGAGACGAGACCAGCGCCTTCTATCAGGTCCTCTACGACGGGAGCATCACGGATCACGAACACTTCGCGGCGATCGGCGGAGTCGCGGACGACCTGCGCTCCGTCCTCAAGGGCGGCTGGAAGCCCGAGATGCCGCTCGCTGACGCAGTGAAGCTCGGTGAGCAGGCGCTCTCCAAGACTGCGAACGGGTCCTCGAACCTGAGCGAGGGGACGCTCGAGATCGCTGTGCTCGAGCGCAGCCGCCCGGGCCGCAAGTTCCGTCGCGTCGACCCTGACGAGGTTCGCGAGCTACTCGCGGGATAGTATCGTGCAGAAGCGGATCTACGGACTCGAGACCGAGTACGGAATCATCTTCACGCCGGAGGGCCGTAAGACGCTCCCGGTCGAGAAGGCGATCCGCTTCCTGTTCGAGAAGCTGATCACCACCGAGCACTTCTTGAACGTGTTTCTCGAGAACGGGGCTCGCTTCTACCAGGACACCGGCTGCCACCCGGAGTACGCGACGCCCGAATGCGCGAGCCCGCGAGACCTGGTTCTGTACGACCGCGCCGGCGAGCGAATCCTCGACGATCTCCAGGCCTACGCCGAGGAGAAGATTCGCGAGGAACGCGTCGCCGGTAAGCTCTCGATCTTCAAGAACAACACCGACTTCGTGGGCAACAGCTACGGCTGCCACGAGAACTACCTGGTCGATCGAGACGTCGACTTCTACTACCTGGCGGAGCAGCTCATTCCGTTCCTGGTCACTCGTCAGATCTACTCGGGCGCGGGAAAGGTGTTCCAGACGCAGGACGGCGTGCACTACTGCATCAGTCAGCGCGCGCAGCACATCTACCAGAAGATCTCGGGCACTACGACGAACGATCGATCGATCATCAACACCCGAGACGAGCCCCACGCGGATCGCGAGAAGTTCCGACGGCTGCATGTGATCGTCGGTGACTCGAACATGTCGGAGTACACGAACTTCCTGAAGACGGCGACGTGCGCCATCGTCCTCCAGATGATCGAGGACAACTTCATCAATAAGGACTTCACGCTCCGACATCCGGTCAAGGCGATCAAGGACATTTCCTACGACACCACGTGCAAGCGAAAGCTGCGGCTCGAGAACGGCCGCGAGTACTCGCCGATCGAAATCCAGCGCGAGTACTTCGAGATGGCAGCCAAGTACGTGGAGCAGTATCCCGTCAGTGACCAGATTCGCGACGGTGTGTACGAATGGGGCTCCGTGCTCGAGGCCCTCGACGAGGATCCGGATCGCTTGGATCGCAAGGTCGACTGGGTCATCAAGCGCAAGCTGCTGCGCAGCTACATCGAGAAGCGGAACCTCTCGTGGCACGATCCGCGCGTTTTCATGCTGGATCTCCAGTACCACGACATACGAATGGACCGCGGCTTCTACTATCTGCTCGAGCGGCGCGGGGCCGTCGATCGTATCCTGAACGACGAAGAGGTCGAGAAGGCCAAGACCGAGCCTCCGCAGGATACTCGCGCCCGAATGCGAGGTGACTTCATCAAGCTCGCCCGGCAGAACAACATCCAGTACGACCTGGATTGGTCGAACATCCGGCTCGGCAACCTGCTGAACGTGCGTGTGATTTGCAACAATCCCTTCGAGACGGACACGGAGAAGGTGACCGAGTTGGTTCGGACGATCCAGAAGACGAACCTGCGCCGCACGTCTCTCTCGAAGCTGGTCATCCAGAGCTAGGAGATGCCGGAAGAAGAACCGCGCCTACGCGTGGTCGATGCGGGGGCCGAGGCCAAGGCCGCCGGATCACCGCCGACTCCTGTGGCGCGCCGCGACCGCTGGATCATGGTCGCGCTCGTTCTGGCCCTGGTCGTCATGATCGCTCTCCTCGCCTGGACGCGCACCCAGATGGGTGCGCAGATCTCGGATCTCGAATCGCGAGTCCGAGCCCTCCAGGGCATCGTCTCCGAGCGGGATCGCACGATCGACGCCCACCAACGTCGTCTCGACGACGTTCGAGTCCGCGTCGACGAGCTCCGCACCCTGCTCGAGCAGCCCGTTTCCCCCACTCGCTGACTCAACTTTCGGACGTTGCTGCCGATCTGAGAGGAGTCGGGGCACTCTCGCCTCTTTCGTCGAGGAGCGCGCAGATGTTCGAGTGGGTTGCCGGGCTGTTCTCCAACGATCTCGCGATCGATCTGGGAACCGCCAATACGCTCGTCTACGCGAAGGGACGGGGCATTCTGTGCAGCGAGCCTTCCGTGGTGGCCATTGCGGACATGAACGACGGAACGTCGCGCGTTCTCGCGGTCGGGGCCGAGGCCAAGGAGATGACCGGGAGGACGCCGGGCTCGATTCGCGCGATCCGACCGATCAAGGACGGCGTGATCGCCGACTTTGACGTGACCGAGGCGATGCTGCGCTACTTCATCCGACGCGCCCACAACCGACATCGCTTCGTGAAGCCGAGAATCATCATCTGCGTGCCGCCCTGCATCACCTCCGTCGAGAAGCGCGCAGTCCGCGAATCGGCGGTTTCTGCGGGCGCACGAGAGGTCCACCTGATCGAGGAGCCCATGGCCGCCGCCATCGGCTCCGGAATGAACGTCACGGAGCCCTCGGGCAACATGGTGGTCGACGTCGGCGGCGGGACCACCGATGTCGCCGTGATCTCGCTGGCCGGCATCGTGACGTCGTCGTCCGTGCGGGTCGGTGGCGACAAGATGGACGAGGCGATCATCCAGTACGTCAAGCGGAAGCACAATCTCCTCATCGGAGAGCGCACCGCCGAGGTCATCAAGATCACCGTCGGGACCGCGACGACGAACGGCGCCACCAGGACGATGGAGATCAAGGGACGCGATCTCGTCGCCGGGATTCCGAAGATGGTCGTGCTCTCGAGCGACGAGGTGCGCGACGCTCTCCAGGAGCCGATCCACCAGATCATCGACAGCGTGATCCAGACCCTGGAGCGCACGCCTCCCGAGCTCGCGGCCGACATCGTCGACCGCGGAATCGTGCTCGTCGGCGGCGGTGCGCAGCTCCGGGACTTCGACAAGCTGCTCCGCACCGAGACCAAGCTCCCCATCGTTCGCGCCGAGGATCCGTTCACCGCCGTCGTCTCGGGGGCGGGCATGGCGCTCGACTCGCTCGAGCTTCTCGGCCAGATCACGATGAAGGTCTGACCCGGCGGGAAGCGCTACGGGCTAGTCGGTCTCCAGCGCCGCGTTGATCGCGGCGCGCAGCGTCTCGGTCGCCTCTCGAGCGGCCTCGGCGTAGCGGTCGGGATCGCGCGACGCGTAGATCAGGCCGCGCGACGAGCTGACCAGCATGCGCCCGGCTCCCGCGCGAACGGCCTTGGACACGTCGGCTCCCTGGGCACCGACACCCGGGACCAGGAGCGGCAGCGTCGGGTGCGCCGCCCGGACCTCGGCCAGCTCTTCCGGATAAGTGGCCCCGACCACCATTCCCAGGTTGCCGGCGACGTTCCAGCTCTCGATCAGCTCCGCCACGCGGAGGTAGAGCGGCCCGGAGCCCGTGGGCAGATCCTGGATGTCGCGCGCGCCCGGATTGCTCGTTCGACACAGAATGATCGCGCCCCGGTCCTCGTACGCCATGAACGGCTCGATCGAGTCGCGACCGAGATAGGGGCTCACGGTCACCGCGTCGAAGTCCCAGATCTCGAACATCGCCCGCGCGTAGGCCCGGGCGGTCGATCCGATGTCGCCGCGCTTCGCGTCTCCGACGATCACGACGCCCGGCGCGACGGAGCGGATGTGCCGAACCGTGGCCTGGAGCGCCTCGAGGCCCGCCATGCCGAGCGCCTCGTAGAAGCCCAGGTTCGGCTTGTAGGCACAGACGAGATCGCGCGTTGCATCGACGATGGTCCGATTGAACGCCAGCACGTCCGCTACCGGCAGCAGCGCGGGGTCGGGATCGAGCCCGACGCACACGTGCGACCGGGCGCTCGCCGCGACCTCGTCGAGCTTGCCGACCCAACCCTTCATCTAGTTCCTCCGGCTGCGCTGGTAGCGGTTGACCGCGACATTATGCTCCGCGAGCGTCTTCGAGAACACGTGCGTACCGTCGTTTCGCGACACGAAATACAGGTAGGGAACGTCGGCGGGGTCGAGCACCGCGCGGATGGACTCGATTCCCGCGCTCGCGATCGGCCCGGGCGGTAGCCCACCGCGCGTGTAGGTGTTGTAGGGCAGATCCTCCTGCAAGTCCCGGCGACGCAGGTTGCCGTCGAACTCGCCGTACACCAGGATGCGCCCGTAGATCACGGTGGGGTCGGTCTGGAGCCGCATTCCGCGCCTCAGCCGGTTCTGGAACACGGCCGCGATGAGCGGACGCTCCTCGCTCCGGCCGGTCTCCTTCTCGACGATCGAGGCGAGGGTCACCACCTCGTGGAGCGTGAGATCGGAGCCGGCCAGCCGCTGATGGTCCGCGTCGCTCCAGGCGGCGCGAAACTGGCGGACCATCGTCTCGACCATCGCGCGCGGGTCGGCGCCGCGCGGAAAGCGGTAGGTCTCCGGGTAGAGGTAGCCCTCGAGTGTCTCCGCCTCGATGTCCAGCGTCCGCGCGAGCTCTGGGTCGCGCGCCGTCTGCAGAAACGCGTCGGTCTCCGCGAGTCCGGCGGCTTCGAGCGCCGCCGCGATCTCGTCCAGGCGCAGCCCCTCCCGGAGCGTCACCGCGTGGGTCTTCACGGTCCCCTCGACCAGCTTCTCCAGGATTTCGGCCGGCGCCATCGACGGGGACAGGTCGTACTCGCCGCTCTTCACCTCGCGGTCGACGCCCCGCAGCCGGGCGTACCAGACGAGCAGGCGCGGCCCCAGCAGCACGTGGTCGTCCAGGATCCCGGCCTCGCTCAGGCGACGGCTCAGCGCGTGCAGCGACTCGCCGCTGCGGACCTCGAAGACCCGCTCGGGCTGCCGGGGCTCCTCGGAGCCGTACAGCCACTCCGCGCTCGAGATGCCGATGCCCGCCGCGAGCAGCAGCAGGCCCGCGCAGAGGTAGAGCTTCACGTCGAGCGCGCCAAGTAGGTCTCCAGCAGCAAGCTCGCGGCGATCCGATCGACCCGGCCCTTGTCCCGCTTGCCCCGCGCGCCCGCCTCCCGGAGCAGGCGCTCCGCCTCGAGCGTGCTCCAGCGCTCATCGACGAAGTCGACCGGGACCCCCGTGGCCGCCGCGACGGCGCTGCCGAAGCTGCGGGCCGCCTCCGCCCCGCTCCCCTCGCGTCCGTCCATGTGGACGGGAAGCCCGATCACGATCTGTCCCACCTCGTGCGTCTCGACGATCTCCACGATGCGCTCGAGCAGCGCTGGCGAGGCCAGGCCGCGTGTCCGGATCGTCTCGAAGGGCTGACAGACGGTCCCGGTCGGATCGGTGATCGCGACGCCGACCCGCCGCTCTCCCGGATCGAGCGCCAGAGTCCGCATGCCGGAGACCGTAGCAGGCGTCGGCGGCCGGGGTCAGGCGTGTGCCACCGCGTCAGACGCCCCCATCCGGGTCAGAATCTGCAGCGCCTCGCTGCACGCCTGACGCACGAGCTTGTCGCCGCGCCGGGCGTGTTGATCGAGCAGCGCCTGGGCCTCGGTGCCGCCGATGCGACCCAGGGCGTGTGCGGCCGCCACTCGCAGCAGGCGGCTGCGCTTCCGCCCGAACCAGGGGACCCGCTCGAGTACGCGCGCGAGCGTCGGCGTCGCTTCCCGTCGACCGATGCGGCCGAGACTTCGAATCGCCTCTCGGCGAACCTCGTCGGGGCGGTCGCCGCCCGGCTCCACGACGGCGATGAGGGACGAGACCGCCGTGTCGCCTCGCACGTTCCCGAGGCTGGCCGCGACGATCTGCGCCGTCGAGGCGTCGTCCTGAAGGGCGCGCAAAAGGTGCTCGAGGGCGCGCCGGGTGCCGATGCGCGTGAGCGCCATCGCGACCTCTTTCTTCACGTGCGTGTCCGGATTGTGGAGGTGCTCGGCGAGATACTCGACTCCGCGAGGGTGCTGCATGTCGCCGAGGATGCGCGCGGCGCGCCGCAGACGGGAGCCGTTTCCAGAGACCAGCTCCTCCACGAGTGCGGGGAACGCCACGTCGCCCATCACGATCAGGACGGCGGAGATGTGCGAACGCATCTCGGCGTCGCTCTGGGCGTGGGCCTCCAGCAGGCGCGGGACGATCGACGCACCCACGCACAGGAACACCTCGGTCGCCTTCAGGTTGCCGATGCCGGAGTCCGAGGCGGTACCCTCGAGCACGAAGGCCAGCATCTCGTCGCTGCGCAGCAGCTGGGACAGGCGCTCACGGGCGATGTCGCGCAGCAGCGGAGAGCGGCTCTGCGTACGCAGGACGTGCGCCGAGAGGGTCAGGGCAGCGCGATACGCGCCCGCGTAGTCCCCGGCGACGATCCGCTGATCGGCGCACTCGACCAGGCGGAGCGAGATCGTGCTGTACGTGCCCGGATCCTCGCACGCCTCGATCTCTTCGATGAGCTGGACCAGTGCCGACTGCTCGTCCCCGAGGTCGGGCTCGCGCGACGAAGCGCCGGGGGCCTCCGGCTCGCGACCGGGCGCGTCATGCGGCTCTCGCGGCTCCTGGGAGGGGTCTGCGGGAGCTGATTCGGGCGCGGCGGGCTCGATCTCGCTCGCGTCGCGCGTCTGGAGCGGCTCGCTCGCCGGTGCTTCGGCCAGGACCGCGCTCGGCGGCTCCTCGGGTGGAGCGAGCTGGCGCTCCGTCTCCTCGCCGTCGGGCTCTCGATCGCCCTCGGCGGGGGCCGCCGCGGGCTGAGCCGGGAGGGCATTCTCGAGCGTCGTGATGTGGCGGACGCCCGCCCGCCCGAGCGCCGCTTCGAGCCCGCCCGGATGCGACTCGCCGCGCTCGGGATCCGACAGCGCGTCGACCAGCGCAGCGAGCTCCTCGGCGCCCACGCTCGGGTGGATGCGGAGTCGCCTGGCGCGCCGGCGCCCCAGCTCCTGGGCCACCTCGTCGATGCCCGCACCCTGGACGCCGCGCCCCCCCTCGATCGCGAACAGGCCCTGACGGAGCTCCAGGCGCAGCTCGCCGACCTCTGCGAGGGCCTCGAGCCAGACGCTCGCGGTCCTCTCGAGCGCCTCGCGAAGCGCCGGATGCGTCGGCGGGTAGAACTGTCGAGCCCGAAACGCGCGGGCCAGCTCCAGCAGCAGCGGAGCGACCCGATCCGGCGTGGGGCCCGGCTGGCTCATCCGATCGCTCTCGCGGCACACTGCTCCACGCCTTGCGCATCGGTGGCACCCATCCCTGTCTTGAGAAGGGACGCCCGGGCGGGTGTCGGGACCTGGCACTCGTTGATTTTCGCCTTATATTCGTCTCCTTGACAGGGTGCCCCACAGCTCTCTACGATCGCGGATAAGCCACGGAAGTCCCTGAAACTAAATGAGAAAATTGGTTCTCTTCATCGCGACTGGCGCCGGCTCCGGATACGCGCCGATCGCCTCCGGAACGTTCGGCTCCGCCGTGGGACTGATCCTGTACGGCCTGCTCGTGTGCGTCTCGCCGCTCGCGATGCTGGTGGGAACGGTCGTGCTCATCCCGATCGGAGTGTGGGCGGCGGACCGCGCCGAGAAGCTCTTCGGCCGCGAGGACGACGGGCGCATCGTGATCGACGAGATCGCCGGAATGCTGGTCTCGCTGGCCTTTCTACCGGTCGGGCTCGAAGTCGCCCTGGTCGGCTTCTTCGTCTTCCGGCTCTTCGACATCGTGAAGCCCCCACCGGTGCGCCAGATGGAGTCCCTGCACGGCGGGTTCGGAGTGATGTTCGACGACGTGCTCGCGGGCGTATACGCCAACCTGGTGGGGCAGGTACTGTGGCGGTGGATCTGGCCGGGGGGGTGGCTGTGACCCGCGACGACGCCTGGGTCGTGACGGTCGGCGACGAGCTTCTGCGGGGCGAGATCGTCGACTCGAACAAGTCGTTCCTGTCGGAGCGGCTGCTCGGACTCGACCTCGAGGTGCGCCGGCAGGTGACCGTCCCGGACGAGGCGGAGCTCATGGCGGAGGCGTTCCGCGAAGCGGCCGAGCGGGCCCGGGTGGTGCTCGTGTCGGGGGGCCTGGGGCCGACGCGGGATGACATCACGACCGAGGTCGTGGCGCGGACCTTCGGCCGTCGGCTGATGCGGGACGAGGCGGCGCTCGCCGCCATCCGAGCCTTCTTCGAGCGCTTCCGCCGCGAGATGGCGGAGAACAATGCCAAGCAGGCCGACTTTCCCGAGGGCGCCGAGATCCTGCCGAACCCGAACGGAACGGCGCCGGGCTTCATGCTCGAGGTGGGCGGGGCGCTGCTCTTCTGCATGCCCGGCGTGCCCCGTGAGCTCTACTCGATGATGGACGACCAGGTGATTCCGCGCATCGCGAAGCGTCTCGAACAGGCCGGGATCGTCCACGCGACGCTGCTGCGCACGTTCGGGCTCGGCGAGTCGACGCTCGATCGCGAGCTCGACGATCTGGCGCGGGACGATCCGCAAGTGACGCTCGGCTTCCGAACCCAGTTTCCCGACAACTGCGTTCGCGTCGTCGTCCGCGCGAAGACCCGCGAGGATGCGGAGCGCCGTTCGGCGAGCGTCGTGGAAGAGATCCGGCGTCGGCTCGGACCGCTCGTCATTGGCGAGGGGGAGGCGGGGCTCGAGGAGACCGTCGGTGCGCTCCTGATCGAGCAGAAGCTCACCCTGGCGGTCGCGGAATCCTGCACCGGGGGCCTCATCACGAGCCGGCTGACCGACGTTCCAGGAAGCTCCGCGTACCTGCTCGAGGGAATGGTGACCTACTCCAACGAGGCCAAGGTGCGCGACCTCGGCGTCCCGCCCGCGACGCTGGAAGAGCAGGGGGCGGTGTCGGAGCCGGTGGCTCTCCAGATGGCGGTCGGAGTTCGCGAACGCTCGGGCGCGGACATCGGACTCAGCGTGACGGGCATCGCCGGGCCGGATGGGGGGACCGAGGAGAAGCCGGTCGGAACGGTCTTCATCGGCCTGGCCGACGCCTCCGGCAGCATCGTTCGCAGGCACCAGCTCGTCTTCGATCGGTCTCGCAACAAGCAGCTCAGCTCGCAGATCGCGCTCGACTGGGTCCGGCGGCGGCTGCTCGGGCTCGAGATCGAGACGACCGCGTATCCCCGCCTGGGGCAGCGCTCGTGAGCGGCGACGCGATCCGGGCGTTCGTCGCGGCCGAGCTCTCGCCCGAGGCCCGCGAGCAGGCGGCCAAGGCGATCGAGGGGCTGCGCGCGCTGCTGGGAGACGACGTGCGCTGGGTGCACCCCGAGAAGCTGCACCTCACCCTCAAGTTCCTGGGCGACGTCGACCCCGACCAGGTGCCGAAGCTGGCGCAGCGAGTCGCCGCAAAGCTCGTCGGCGAGAGCTCTTTCGACGTGGCGCTCGGGGGCCTGGGCAGCTTCCCGTCGGCACGGGCCGCGCGCGTGGTCTGGCTCGGGGTGAGCGCGGGAGTCGCGCCCCTGGCGCGCCTCGCGCGCAAGGTGGACGTGGCCGCGGCTCGGCTCGGCGTTCCCCGCGAGCGGCGCCCCTACCGGGCGCACCTCACGCTCGGCCGGCTGCGGCGCCCGGGGCACGTTCCGCTCGAGCGCGTCGCACCCCCCGATCCCGTCTCGTTCCCGGTGAACGAGGTCGTGCTCTTCGAGAGCCGGCTCTCGTCGTCGGGCAGCACGTACGTTCCTCTGGTCCGCCTCCCGCTCGGTACGGATGCGGCCCCCGAACTCGACTTCGCCCCCGAGATCTAGGAGACCCATTGATGACACGCGAGAAGATCCAAGACCCCGGTCGCAAGCAGAAGGCGATCGACCTCGCCGTCGCTTCGATCGAGAAGCAGTTCGGCAAGGGGTCGATCATGAAGCTGGGCAAGGATGACATCGACACCGAGATCCAGGTCATCCCGACCGGCTCCCCCTCGCTCGACATCGCTCTGGGTGTCGGCGGCTTCCCGTGCGGGCGCGTCGTCGAGGTCTATGGACCGGAGTCCTCGGGCAAGACGACCCTGGCGCTGCACGGCGTGGCCGAGTGCCAGAAGCAGGGAGGCGTGGCTGCCTTCATCGATGCCGAACATGCCCTCGACGTCGCCTACGCGGCCCGATTGGGCGTCAATGCCGAAGAGCTGCTCGTCTCCCAGCCCGACACCGGTGAGCAGGCGCTCGAGATCGCCGACATGCTGGTCCGATCCGGGGCGGTCGATCTGATCGTGATCGACTCCGTGGCGGCGCTGGTGCCACGCGTCGAGATCGAGGGAGAGATGGGCGACCAGCACGTGGGTCTGCAGGCGCGCCTCATGAGTCAGGCGCTCCGGAAGCTCACCGGGAACCTCGCGCGGTCGAATACGTGCCTCATCTTCATCAATCAGGTGCGAATGAAGATCGGTGTCATGTTCGGAAACCCGGAGACCACTTCGGGCGGGAACGCCCTCAAGTTCTACGCCTCGGTGCGCATCGATATCCGCCGTACCAGCGCCATCAAGCACGGCGACCAGGTGATCGGCAGCCGCACCAAGGCCAAGGTGGCGAAGAACAAGGTGGCGGCGCCGTTCAGGATCGCCGAGTTCGACATTCTATACGGTGAAGGAATCTCCCGCACCGGCGAGCTGCTCGACCTCGGAGTCGAACATCGGCTGGTGCAGAAATCCGGCTCGTGGTTCTCCTACGGCGACACGCGCATCGGCCAGGGTCGCGAGGCGGCGCGCGCATTTTTGGCTGAGAACGCGGAGGTCGCGAAAGAACTCGAGGACCTGCTGCGCGAGAAGGTGGGACTGCTGCCCACCTCCACGAAGGAGCCCGAAGCAGCGGTCAAGGCCGGCACGGCCGACTGACAGGGCGAAACACACGGGGCGCGCGGCGGGATGCATCTCGCACCGAAAATGCTGCGCGTCTGTCCATC